>JABBOW010000074.1 GCA_012927595.1 Cellulomonas sp. | reverse complement strand
AGGATCACGCCGGCGATCGCACCCTGGCGGACCAGCGCGGCGGAGGCAGCCTTCGCCGACTGCGCGTCGGCGGCGGCGAGCGCGTCCTGGGCTGTCTGGGCCCCGGACGTGTCGAACGCGAGGGCCTGCACCGCGATGGTGTCACCCCGCGCGGGGTCGATCCCTGCGGCGGCGCTGAGCATCGCGGTCAGCTGGGTCATGTCGATGGCCGCTGCGGCCTTCGCATCGATCGCGACGGCGAGCGACTGACGCCGGACGCTTCCCGGTGCGGTCGTCGTGAGCTCGGTGACCTTGTTGACCGCGTTGGTCACGTCCTCGCTGGCCGAGGCGTACGTGCCGTTGGTGGCGTTCCCGCTGGGGACGGCGATGTTGTCCGGGCCGAGCACGCCCGTCGCGACCGACCCTGTGCCCGAGTACTGCTCGCTCTTCTTCGACGACCCGAGCGCCGGGGTGTTGGGCGCCGCGGTGAACGACTCGCTCGTGCGCTGCGTCTTGTCGTAGTCGAGGACTGCGTTCATGGTGACGGCGGACTTGCCGACGCCGACGACCTGGTCGAGGAGCACCTGGACCGCTGCGCTGACCCGCGCCTGGTAGTCGCCGGTCCGCTGGCCGTCCGAACCCGACAGAAGGTCACCGCCGACGGTCGACAGGACCTTGCCGGTCGAGTCGATCACTGCCACGTCGGTGGGCTTCATGTTCGCGATTCCCGCCGAGACGAGGTGCACGATCGCCTGGACCTGGTCGGTGCTCAGCGCCGCGCCGGCCTTGGTCCGGATGAACACCGACGCGGTCGGGTCCGCCTTGGTCGCGACGAACACCGTGTCCTTCGGGATCGCGAGCTTCACGGTCGCCGCGTCGACGCCCTGCATGGCCTTGACCGTCTTGGCGAGCTCGCCCTCGAGCGCGCGCTGGTAGGTGACCTGCTGCTGGAACTCCGAGGACGTCATGCCCATGTTGTCCAGCAGTGAGTAGCCGCCGCCGCCGGCGTTCGCGGGGATCCCTGCGGCCGCGAGCTTGAGCCGCATCGCGTAGAGCTTGTCGTTGGGGACCAGGACCGTGGAGCCGCCGTCGGCGAGCTGGTAGGCGACACCTTGGGATGTGAGCTGGTCGACGACCGCGCTCGCGTCGGTCGCGGACAGGCTGGTGAACAACGGACCCATGGTCGGCTTGGACACCCAGTTCGCCACGGCGAACCCGCCGAGCAGGAGGACCGCGAGCCCGATGACCACCAGTGTGCGCTGGGCGACCGTGAACTGCTTGAGCGTGGATGCGAACCGGCCGAGCGCGGCCGAGACCTGGGTGGGCATCAGGCCTGCATCCGCATGATCTCGTTGAACGCGTCGACGGCCTTGTTCCGGACCGCCGCAGTCAGCTCGAGCGTGAGCTTCGACTCCGCGGCCGCGATCGTGTAGTCGTGCACGTCGGTGAGGCTGCCCGTGACGGCCTTGACGGCGAGCGCGTTGGTCGTCGACTGCATCTGCTGGAGCTGGTCGACCGACCCGAGGGCGGAGGCGAAGCCGGTCGCGGACGCGCCCGTCGTGCCGCCGACGCCGCTCGCGGAGCTGAGGTAGGCGGTCGGGGTGACCGACGAGATGCCCGCACTGATCGCGGACACGGCGGGGATGCTCATGAGGAACGTCCGATCTGGAGGGCTGCCTCATAGGTGGCCTTGGCGCGGTCGACCACAGCGGCGTTCGCCTGGTATCCGCGCTGGGCGATGATCAGCTGGGTCATCTGCGACGACATGTCGATGTCGGGTTGGCGTACGTAGCCCTGCGCGTCCGCGAGCGGGTTGGTCGGGTCGGAGACGAGGCGCCCGACGGCGCTGCCGAGCGCGATGCCCGAGACCTGGACCCCGCCGCCGTTCTTGGTCGGGATCTCGCTGACGATCACCGACTTGGCCTGGTAGGCGGCTTCGCTGGTCCGGCGCACGGTCGAGATGTTCGCGAGGTTGTCGCTCACCGCGTCGAGCCACTTGCGGTTGACGGTCATGCCCGAGCTGGCGATCCCGATCGCCCCGAAGATGCTCATCAGCTCGTCCTCATCGCAGCGCGGACGGTCGAGAACGTCTGGTCGAGCGCCTGGGTCGCCAGCTGGTAGCGCAGGTTCGTGTCGACGTTGAGGGTCGTCTCGGTATCGAGGTTGACGTTGTTGCCGTCCGCGCGCGTCGGCTCGAGCGAGCGGGCGACCGTTGCGCCGGCCGCTCCGGAGCCCTGCTCGACGGCGTGGGCGAGAGCGGTCTCGAACTCGACGCGCTTGGCGTGGTAGCCAGGGGTGTTGATGTTCGCGACGTTCTCCGCGATGGCGCGCTGACGCAGTGCGAGCCCGTCCAGGGCACTGTTCAGCGCCACGGAGCTCACCGAGCTGAACACGGACATGGAAGCGTCCACCTCACCGACAGTCGTGCTCGGGTCGGCCGTTCCGTGGCCTGCTGCGTGAGCGATCCGTGCTCGGCGTCCCCATCGGGCGCCCGACGGAGCCGGTGAGGGGTTCCGAGCGGCGGATGTTCACGTTCACTCGACTGGTCGAGCGACTACGTCACCGTGTGCCCCACGGTGTCCGCCAGTGTCCGGTCAGTGCGTCACCCCGGCTGGCCGGTTGCGGCGTGATGTGCCGGCGGCCTCAGCCCTCGGTGCAAGCCCTCGGCCTCAGCCCTCGGTGTCGATGTACACCGGGACGGCCGGCGGGCGGCTGCGCATGCCCTCGGCGGCGACGGCCTGGCGGCGGCTGAGGTTCGCTGCCTCGGCGATGCGGCGGCCCACGCCGATCTGGCGGTCGAGGAGCACCTGGGCGCGGGTCTGCAGAGATGCGGGGAGCGGCCCGAGGCCCAGGGGGGGTGCCCAGGGCCGGGGCGACGTGAGGTCGGGTGCACCCGTGCGAGCAACGGCGAGCTGCGCCTCGACCTGCGCGACGTCGAGCTCGAGCACGGTCAGTGCGTCGTGCCAGGCGGCGACCCACAGCGTCGGGCCCGCGGTCACGGTGCTCATCCGACGCCGAGCTCACCCGACATCGCGAGGACCGCGAACGTCGAAGGAACGACCGCGCGGGGGACCTCGACGGCGGCGACACGCCAGGCGTCGTGCAGCGGGGCGATGATCGCTCGGCACGCGAGCGCACGCTCCGGGTCAGCCGTCGTGTTGGCCGTGATGAGCTCCGTGAGCAGGTAGGTGTAGATCGACTGCAGACCCGGCCCACCGTCCCACGCTTCGACGTCAAGGCACGCGAGCAGCTCCGACACGATGTCCTGGGCGTGCACGAGCTGGGTCGACGCCGCGCAGCGGTTCCCGACGCGCAGTGCGACCTCAGCGCGCTCGACGTCGAGCGCGAGCCGGTCGTACAGCATGATGAGCAGCTGCGAAGGGGTGGCGGTCGCGACTGTGTCGGCCAGGTACCGGGATCGGACGTCATACACGGCGGTGGTGCCCTTCGGTCGTCGGAGCAGGTTCAGGCGTGATCAGGGTTCCGGGGCCGGAGCCGTCGCGCGGCGTCATGCGCCGGTCGTCGACGTGCCGGTCCCGAGGGACGCGAGCTGGGCCGTGAGCCAGCTTGACTGAGACCTGAGCCTGGAGAGGCTGACCTCGAGCGACGAGTAGGTCGCCTGCAGGCCCTGCTTGCGGGTGGCGAGCCGGACGTCCCATGAGGTGATCTGGTCGCCGAGGGTCTTGACTGCGCCCTGCTGGCTCGTGATGTCGGTCGAGAGTCTGCCGGTCGTCGCGTCGGAGGCGCCCTTGGCCATGTCGGCGACGCGCTGGGACAGCGCGGTCATCATCTTCTGGACGCCGGCCGGGTCGCCGGCGAGTGCAGCTGTGAACTTCGCGGCGTCGAATGTGAACGTCCCGTCCCGTCCGATCGAGATCCCGACGGTAGACGGCGAGACGCCGTTGACCGGGTACGAGCCCGCGCTCTGGACCTGCTGGACGAGGTCGCGCACGGTCGACTGGTTGCTGAGCACGCCGCCGGTGACGACCATGCCGCCGGTGCTCGAGGTCGTCGACTTGGCCGCTGTCTGGGACGAGATCTCGGAGAGCACGAGACCGATGCCGGACACGAGATTCGACGCGAGCGTCGTGAGGGCCGCCGTGTCCGGGGCGACGGTCAGAGTGACCGGGCTGGTCTCGACCTTCGAGACGGTGATGGTGACGCCGGCAAGCGTGTCGGCGAACGTGTTCGAGGACGATGTCACCTGCTTCGCGGCAAGCGACCCCGCCCACAGCGTGATCTTCGCATCGGCGGCGGTCGAGGTCTGGGTCAGCGCGACGGCGGGCGCGGTCCCGGCGGTGACGGTCGCGGAGCTCCCGAGGTACATCTGGAAGCCGTTGCTCACGCCCGTCGAGGTGCCCGAGATCTGGAGGCGGTAGGCGGTCCCGACCTTGACCGCGACGGCGGTGACCCCGGTGCCGCTCGCGTTGATCGCCTTGGTGATGTCGTCGAGGGCGCCGGAGGCGGCCGTGACGGTCGTGAGGGTCCCGTCCGTCTTCTTGAAGGTGATGACCGGCGGGACTGTCGGAAAGATTTCCGTCGTGCTCGTGAATTGGTTGGTGAGCGACACCTGCCGGTTCGCGATGGCGTCAACCGTGAAGTCGAGCGACGTGGCCTGCGCGCTGGTCGAGGCCGTGGCGCTGATCGACGCAGCCGAGCTGGTCGTCTTGAGCGCGTTCCACGAGCTCGCCGTGGCGGCGGTCGTCGCCGATGTCGCGAGCGACGCAACCTTCGAGTTGAGAGCCTGCAACGCCGTGATGAGCGAGCTCGTCGCCGTCTGTTTCGTCTTGAGCAGCGTCTGCGGGCCGGCCTCGGCCAGCATGAGCTGCGCGATGAGGGCAGTCGTGTTCAGACCGCTGATCAGCCCGTCGATGCCCATCGTCGCCATGAGAGCCGTCCTTCGCGCGAGGTGTCAGGAGGTGCGTCCGGCGGTGGGCGGACGGTTGTCCATCCCCCGCCGGGGCGGGGCCCG
>JABBOW010000085.1 GCA_012927595.1 Cellulomonas sp. | reverse complement strand
GCGAGCACGGCATCGATCGGGTTGGCCAGGGCGAAGCTGCCGTCCTCCTCGCCCGCGAACAGGAGGCCGACGACACGGCCGCGGTCGTCGACGACGACCGAACCCGAGTCGCCGCGTGCGGAGAACTCCGTCTCCGTCGGGTCGCGATCTATGCGCACCTGGTCGCGCAGGGTGCGGACGCCGGTCTCTCCACCGAAATCGATCTGAACGGTGAAGTCGACCGAGCTGACGGTCCCGTGGCGCAGCCCGGTCGTACGACCCCGCTTGCGCACCGTCTGCCCGATCCGGGCGACGGCCCTGCCCTTGACCGGTCCGATGCCGATGACGCCGGGGTACCACTGCATCCCGGGCGAGAGCAGGACGGCTGCGCCGTCGACCCGGTCGGAGACGACTGCACGCTGCACGGTGCCGATCGGCGAACCAGCCATCGCGCCGTCGTCGATGCGTGACGGCTGGAGCTGCAGGTCGCCCGCGCGCCACCCGGTGTCGACCGCGGCGACGTGGAAGTTGGTGAGCGCGAGCGTCCGGCCCGTGCGACGGTCGGTGACGAACGCGCCGAGCGTCCCGGCGACGAGGTACTCGCCGGGGGCGCCGTCCACCGCGGAGGCTCCGCGCGGAACGGGACGGAACGGACCCATGCTGGCCCCGCCGGCGAGCGGGCGGTACCGCCTCGCGTCGGTCGTGTCGGCGCCCGGCGTCGGCGGTGCGGCTGACCCGGCGACCGGCACGAGGTGCGACTGCAGGCGGATGCGGTGCTCGACGACGTCGGTGGGGATGCCGTCGATCTCCGCGGGGATGAGCTGGTCTTCCGGCAGCTGGCTGACGTCGACCTTGTGGTTGACGTGCACGACGATCGACTCGGACCCGGTCGGCTCGCCACGCGACACCTTCTCGCCGATGTCGACGCCGACCACTCCGGGCAGAGCGATGAGCCGGTCCTCGACCCGCCGCTTCACCGGTCGGATCTGCTCGCGGTCGGGGGTCCGCCGGTCGGGAACTTCACTCATTGCTGCTCTGTCCTTGCGGGCCTGCTCATCTGAGCGGGGCGTGGGTCGGGCGGTGGGTGCACGGTGGAAGAACCGCTCGTGCGGGTCCTGATACACGAATCGTGCGGCACGAGTGGCGTCCCCGCCGGATCCGCGCGGCGGTGACGTATCACGGCACGCGTGGATCGCTCCTCAGGACATGACTCCGGCTGCACCGGTTGCCGCTTGTCGGAGTTGTCCGGGTCGCCCTACTCTGGCAAGGACGGCCGTCCGACGATGCCCGTATGCGAGGGGTCAATGATGAGTGACGACCGGGTGGGACCTGCGACCTCTGACCTGCAGTACCGGGGCAAGAGCCTGGCAGATCAGGCCGCCGACGCGGTGCTCGCGTACCGCGACGGAGACCGCGGGCCGTTGGCCGAGCTCGTGCCCGCGCTCACCCCGCTGCTGTGGCACACCGTGCGCGCCCAGGGGGCCGACCAGGAGCAGGCGCGGGACGTCGTCCAGGGTGTGTGGCTCTCGCTCGTGCGCGACCTCGAGACGATCCGCGATCCGCGCGCCGCGCTCCAATGGATGCTCGTCACCGCGAAGCGTTCGGCGTGGCGGACGGTCCGCAAGTCGCGTGAGGACGCCGGACGCACTCGCAGCGACGAGGGCGCGACGCAGTGGCTCGCGGCGCCGGCCGAGGAGATCCCCGAGGCGCTCGCCGTCCGCGACGAGCGTGACCGCATCCTCTGGGCGCACGTCCGCACGCTCCCCGACAGGTGCAGGCGGCTGCTCGGTCTGGTCTCGCTCGTCGACCGACCGGACTACGCAGTGGTCTCGCGGACGCTCGGCATGCCGGTCGGCAGCATCGGTCCGACGCGCGGCCGGTGCCTGGCCAAGCTGAGGATCGCGCTCACCGCCGACCCCGAGTGGGGTGTCCGATGAGTCCCGACGAGCTCACGCTCGTGCGTGGGGCTTCCTGCACGCTCGACGACATCGACGCGGAGATCCTGCACACGTTGGCAGCGATCATCGAACGCGTCGATCCGGGGCCCGCCGTACTCATCGACAGCATCGGCCTGGTCCTGACGATCGATGCGCTCCACACCGAGGTGGCCGAGCTGCGGCAGATCGGCGCACCTGACCTCGCCCTGCGTTCGGAAGAGCCGAGCATCGAGGCCGCCACCATCACGTTCACGACCGACGTGCTCACCGTCATGATCACCGTGCAGGCGGAGGCGGACCGCGTCCGCGTCGACGGCTGGGCAACCCCGCCCGCCTCGCTCGGTGTCGAGCTGCACCAGGGCGGTCTCGTCACGCGCACGCAGTCCGACGCCGACGGCCGGTTCTCGTTCTCGGACCTCGGGCGGGGTCCGGCCAGGCTCGTCCTGCGCCGACCGCAGGACCCCGGGCTACCGGTCGTCACTCCGCAGATCGAGCTCTAGCGTCGATGACCCTCCGAGGCGGTCGCGCTCCGGAGCGGCCTGCTGTCGACGCCCTCGAACGGCTGGCGGCCGCCGTGGACCGCGCCGTGGTCGAGAACGCCGAAGGTCAGCCCGCGCTGGCCGCTCGCCGTCTCCGACCCGTCCTACGCCTCCTGGGCGGGTTACCCCCGTCGGACGAGGTCGCGCGCGTGCGGGTCCGGGCGGCGATCGAGCTGGTCAAGAGCGACTACGAGCGGCGCGGCGATGTCGAGACGCAGCTAGCCCGGCTCGCCGATCTCGCGGCGGCCGCACGCGCCGAGGGTGCGTCGGGCTGGCGGGGGCTGGACCCGGCGCTCGCGGGCATGCGCGGGCTGCTCTACCTGCGCTCCGGTCGGCCCGAGGAGTCGCTGCACGAGCTCGACGAAGCCCTCGGGCACGTCCAGGACGCCGATGCCATCGACGCGTGCCGGGCGCTGCTGAACCGTGGCGTGCTGCACATGGATCGCGGCGAGCTGGTTCCGGCGCGTGCGGACCTGACCCAGTGCGTCGAGCGTGCGCACGCTGCTGGCTTCGACCGGCTCGTCTTCAAGGCCCAGCACAACCTGGGCTACCTGGAGTTCCTCGCGGGCCGGCTCCCGCTGGCACTCGCGCGGATGGAAGAGGCCGCGCTCAGCCTGCCGGGCCGGACGCGCGCCATCGCGCTGCTCGACCGCGCGCGGGTGCTGCTCGAGGCAGGACTCGTCGGGGTCGCGGACGCGACGCTCGCCGAGGCTGCCGAGATCTTTGCTGCCGACCGGCTGGGCCACGACCTCGCGGAGAGCGAGCTCGTGCGCGCAGAGTGCGCGATGCTCCGCGGGGACGTCGACCACGCACGTGCGCTCGTGGCGTCGGCACGGCGCCGGTTCGTGCGGCGCGGCGAGGAGTCGTGGGCAGTGCGAGCCACAGTGATCGGGCTGCAGATCGATGCCGCGAACCTGGCCCGCCCGACGTCCGCGCCGACGGGCGACCCTGCGCTGCGCCGAGCGTGGGGGGTGCTGGCTGCGCGCGCGGCCCGCCTCGAGCTGCTGTGTCTGCGTTCCGGGCGCCCGGTGTGGGCCTACGTCGCTTCGCTCGTCGGTCTCGAGGCCCACCTTGCCCGTGGCCCGATGCCCGACGCGGCGCAGCGGCTCGCGGCGCTCGGACCGGTGTCGCCCGGCGACCCGATCACGGTGCGCCTGCACGGCCGGCGCGTCCGGGCACTGCTCGCGCTCGCGGCCGGCGACCGAGCGCGGGCCGGGCGGCATGTCCGGGAAGGCCAGCGCGACCTCGGCGTGCACCGCGCCGGGTTCGGCTCCCTCGACCTGCGCACGGCTGCCGCTGTGCACGGGAGCCGCCTGGCCGAGATGGACATGGAGCTGGCGCTCGCGAGCGGGCAGCCGGCGGCGGTCCTGGATGCTGCCGAACGCACGCGGGCTGTGGTCGGCGCGGTGCAGCGCGTGAACCCGCCGCGCGACCCAGAGTCTGCGACGTTGCTCGCCGAGCTGCGTCAGCTGCTCGACGGCGCACGCGGGATCGAGTCGTTGCCGGCGGCCGACCCGGAGCGCATCCGGGTGCGGCGTGACGCGCTCCGGTTGAAGCAGGCCATCTTGGCACGGTCATGGCACCGGGAGGGCCGGACGGGGGAGGACCAGAACGGGACCACCTGGCAGGTCCGGGCAACCTTGCGACTGCACCCGGACACCACAGTGCTCGACGTCGCCGAGCACGCGGGTCGGCTCGTCGGTGTCCGCGTGGGGGGGGGGGGGGCGCGGCCCCCCCCCCCCCCCCACGACCTGGGAGACGCGTCCCGCATGCGTGAGGCCGCCCGGAGGGTGCACGCCGACCTCGAGGTGGTCGCCAACACGCTCGTGCCGATGCCGCTGCGCGCAGCCGCGTCTCGCTCGCTCAGCCGCTGCCTGGCGCAGCTCGATACCCAGATGAGTGACGTCCTGCGTTCGCCTGACCAGGTCGTCGTCGTCGTGAGCGGCTGGCTGGGTGTGGTCCCGTGGTCGATGCTCGCGTCCCGGCGCGGCCGGCCGACCGTCGTTGCGCCGTCCGTGCACCACTGGCGCACGTACGCCGGATCGGCGTCGGCTGCGCCGCTGAGGCTCAGTGCCGCGGCCGGCCCAGGGCTGCAGCACGCGGCGGACGAGGTGCGCGAGATCGCCCGACTGTGGCCGCACGCCACCGTTCTGGCCGGCGACGACGCGACCTGCGCGCGCACGATCGAGATGCTCGGCTCGCCGGGCATCGTCCACCTCGCCGCGCACGGTCGCCACGAGCCGGACAACCCCTTGTTCTCCCTCCCCCCCCGCGCCCGCCGCGGGCGGTGGCGCACCGGGCCTCGTCGTGCTCTCGTGCTGCGAGGTCGGTCGCGCCAGCGTCCGCCCGGGCGGCGAGGCGCTGGGCTTCGCGAGCGTGCTCCTGCGCGGTGGTGTCGGCTGCGTCGTCGCAGCGCTCGCGCCGGTGTCGGACGAGGCGGCGCTGAGGGTCATGACGCGCGTGCACGCGCTCCTGAGCGTGGGACACCCGGTGTCCGAGGCGCGCGCGCCGGCGACCCCCGCGGGGTCCGCGG
>JABBOW010000109.1 GCA_012927595.1 Cellulomonas sp. | reverse complement strand
CATTAGGCGTTACAAAGATGATCTCATATCCGGCGCAGCAAGACGCGAGCAACACGCACGAACGAGCAGGTCAAGCGCGCAACCCGTCGCCGCACCGGGCCGCTATGTCAGGAGTTCTGGACTCCCTGGACCCCGTCACCGAACAGGCCACCACCCGGGGTTGCCGTTCATCGACGCGGACCACTTCTGAACATCACCGACACGTTCGGGTACGAGACCGGTGACGCCGTACTGCGCATCGTCGCCTGGTCCACCGCGAACCGGCTGCGCCGCGGTGACGTCCCGACCAGGTGGGGTGGGGAGGAGCCTTGGTCCTGCTCTCCGATACCAACTCGGCCGGCCTGGAAGCCGCGGCTGAGCGGGTACGGATACTCGTATCGGAGGCACAGCTCGGACGTCGGACGTCGGGCGGCCAGCGGGTCAAGGCCGCTGTCCTGACACCAATGACCCCCCGCCCTCGCGGATCGAGATTTCCGCGGCAAGAGGAATCAAGAACATCTTCTTCAGAAAGACGCATAAGTGCCGATAGTTAAGATATTACCAGTGATCCGACGACCACCACGGTCGGGCTTGTCTCCGAGGTTCAGCGGAGCCATCACGTGATGCTGGCCACGCTCGCGGTCGTGCTCTTCCTGAGCCTGCTCTCCTCTGGCTATCTTCTCCTGGTCTCCGCGCCGAGGGTCAGCCAGGAGACCGAGCTGGCGCGCGAGGCCAACCAGGTCTTGGTCGCGATGGTGAACCAGGAGACCGGTCTTCGCGGTTGGCTGGGCACCGCCGACCCGGTCTTCCTCGAGCCGTACCAGAGCGGAAAGGAGTCCGCGGCCGCAGGCAGCGGACTCCTGCTCACGATGGCTGGAACTGATTCACAAGCAGCCTCGCAGATCGTCGACATCCTGGTCGCTCGCGCCGCGTGGGACACGTGGGCGCAGGACGCCGCACAACGCGATGAGGCCTCCTCTCCGGTCAGCCCGGCCGCACTGACCCAGTTCCTCCTCGATGGCAAGGCCCTGTTCGACGTCTACCGTGCGGCGGACGCACGCGCGATGCAGACCTTTACCCAGCGACGAGACCAAGCGCTGACCGACTAGCGGACTGCACTCTTTGGGCTCCTGGTCGCCAATCTGCTCGTCGTGGCTGTCGCCGGCGTGTTTGCTGTGCGCCGCAACCGGCGTCTCGCGGTCACGGTCTTGGCGCCGATCCGCGGTGTGCTCAGCACCATCGATGCTTTGCGATCCGGTGACCTGACCGCCCGTTCGGGTGCCACCGGTGTCGTCGAGCTCGATGCTGTCGAGTCTGCGCTCAGCGGTCTGGCGAGCGGCCTTGCGCAGGCTCAAGAGCTCGCGGCTGGCCGGGCGAAGCGGCTCGAGCTCCTCGCGGCCCGCCTCGAGACCGTCGTGCGGGTGGCCCGCGAGATCTCCGGCAGCCTCAGCGTCCGCTATGTCTCGGAGGCCGTCACCACAGCGGCGGCCGAGATGCTCGGCTCGCCGACCGTGCTGTGGGTTCGGGACGAGGAGGGACGATTCCATGCCGCTAGTCAGAGCGACCAGCCGCATGGCTGGGTCGGCAACGACCTGGCCGTGCCTGCCCTCGTGGCCGAGTGTGCGGACAATGCGCGCACGACATTCGATGAGACGTCGCGCGCCTACCCTCTCGTCCTCGCGGGAATGGTCGTGGGAGTACTGCGCCTGATCGCGACCGAAGTCGACCCGGACGTCGAGAACACCCTGGGGGCGCTGCTGTCCACCGCCGCGGCCTCCCTCGAGTCGGCCCGGCTCCACAGCGCCGCCGACGAGCTCGCCCTCACCGACGCCCTCACGCACCTGCCGAACCGGCGTCGGATGGAGTCGGAACTCGAAGTCGAATGGGACCGGTCGAAGCGCTACGGGCGGCCGCTGTCCTTCCTCATGATTGACCTCGACCACTTCAAGGCCCTCAACGACGAGTTCGGGCACACGGTGGGGGACGAGGTGCAGCGCTCGGTCGCCACGGCGGTGCAGGCCAGCCTACGGGCGAGCGACACCGCGTATCGCTACGGCGGCGAGGAGCTTGCCGTGCTGCTGCGAGAGACCGGCCCGGACGATGCCGCGCTAGTCGGCGAACGGATCCGGGCGGCCGTGGCCGCCGTCACGCTACATAACACGTCCGCGCGCGTCACGGCATCCGTCGGGCTCGCCGAGCGGTCGAGCGAGATGAGATTTGGGATCGGGCTCGTCGCCGCGGCAGACGCCGCCTTGTACGTCGCCAAGAAGCAGGGCCGCGACCGAGTCGTGCACCTTTCGGTCGTACCGACGGAGCCTGGCAGGCAGGCCCGACCCTCCGCCTAGCGGTCTTCTCGACCGTGGCCTTCAGGCTCGGCGATCGGCCCGCGCCGAGCACACCGCTGAGCGCCACTTGGGTTGCGTTACGGTCAAGTTCCACCGGCGACCGGATCAGCCTGATCGATGCCAGTGACACCTGCGTCCGCGCGCGGGCGATCGACGATCTCGGCGATGACGAGCAGCGACGCTCGGGATCGTGTGATCGACCGGTGAACCGGGTCTCGTGGTGGGTATCGGGCAGGGGTCCCGCGATCCGTTCGCGGGCGGGAACGGGACATACGGCGCACCATCCGTAGGCCGCTGGTTGCCGGTAGACCTGCCGCGGCGACTGGAACGCGGCCTGCAGCGCCTTCGTCACTCGACGGCGAGCACCGCTCACGCACCGACCACGGACAGTCGGCGACCGGTCACTCGAGCGGGCCAGCGAACGCCTCGGCGAGCTGCGACGGCGTCGAGCGCAGCAGGCAGAACTCGTTGCCCTCGGGATCCACGAGCACAAACCATGGGACGCCCAGGCCCTGCCCGATGTCGACCGGGCGGGCGTCCAGCTCGAGGAGTCGCGCCAGCTCCGTCTCCTGGTCGGAGCCGTCCTGCGCTCGGATGTCGAGGTGCAGGCGGTTCTTCACCGACTTGGCCTCCGGCACGCGGGCGAACAGCAGACCGACATGCGACCCGTCGGCGGGCTCGATCTCCACCTCGTCATCGTTCGCGAGCGCATCGTCGTCAGCGTCAGCGTCAGCGTCAGCGTCAGCGCCTGCGGCTGCACCTCCGACGACACGCCAGCCGAGCACGCGCGCCCACCAGCGGGCGAGGATGGCCGGTTCCCCGCAGTCGACGCACAGCTGGCTGACGACAAGTCCCATGGGACGACGCTAGACCGGCCGCCCACGGCCGGTCCATTACTCCGGCGAGACCGCTCGTACCGCCCGGAGCGGGCCCTCGTGCGCCTGGGCGAGCCATGGCTCGGCCAGGCGGGGATCGCCAGCGTCCTGGCCCGTGACGAGCGCGCGGAGGTATACCCGGTCCACCACGAACCGACGAGCCAGCTCGCGTGGGCCGCCAAGGTGGCCGTGCCCCGGGACGACGGCCGTGACGGCATACCGCGTCACGGCCGCCTCCAGGCGGTGGAGCCCGTCGTGGTAGTCGCCGGCGGGGTCCGCCGCATCGACGTCCAGCAGCGGGATCTCGACGTCTGAGAGCATGTCGCCCGCGACGAGCACGCCGGAGTCAGGCAGCACGAGCGCGGCGTGGCCGGGCGCGTGGGCCCGGTGGGCGACGACGAGCGCGCGGGGGCCCGACCACGGCACCGCGACGGCGTCGTCGGGCAGGGCGGTGAGTCGGCCGAACAGGTCGCGGTCGTGCCCCGGCGCCGTCGCGTCGGCCTTCGCCAGGTCTGCGTCCCGCGAGCCCACCTGGGCCTCCGCAGCGGTCGGCGTCGCCCAGCGCGGCACGTGCCCGAGCCGCGCAGACCACAGGACATGGTCCCAGTGGGTGTGCGTGGCAAACGCGGCCTCGACGTGCCAGCCGCGGATGTGGATCTCGTCGGCGAGCTCCTCGACCTCCGCAACGGTGATCCCGGGGTCGACGAGCAGGCATGCGCCGTCGTCGGCCACCACCAGCGTAGTCAGGCTCGTCCAGGTCTCCGCCTGCGCCATCCAGACGCCAGGCGCGACCTGCGTCAGCTCCCTGCCCACGGCGGTCCTGTCTCGTCCTCTGCGATGCCGCTACAGGTGCGAGGTCAGTCGGGCCGCGTCGTGCGGGACGCGAGCGCTGCCGCACCCACGATCCCGGCCGCGTTGCGCAGCTCAGCGGGCACGATCTTCGTGCGCAGGTCGAGGAGCGGCAAGAACATCGCGTGATGCTTGCTCACACCGCCGCCGACGACGATGAGGTCGGGCCAGAACAGGTTCTCGACGGTCTTGAAGTACCGCTGCAGGCGCGCCGACCACTGCGCCCAGTCCAGGCCCTCGCGCTCGCGTGCGCTGTCGGCCGCCTTGCTCTCGGCGTCGTGCCCGTCGATCTCCAGGTGGCCGAGCTCGGTGTTCGGCACGAGCACGCCGTCGACGATGATCGCGGAACCGATCCCGGTGCCCAGCGTCACGACGATCACGACGCCAGCGTTGTTTCGGGCTGCGCCGTACAGGGTCTCCGCGTAGCCGGCCGCGTCTGCGTCGTTCACAGCGACGACCGAGCGACCGGTCGCTCGCGCCACGGCTGTCTCCACGTTGGTGCCGATCCACGACGGGTCGACGTTCGCGGCGGATTGTGCGACGCCGTGCAGGATGACGGCGGGGAACGTGACGCCGACACGGAGCTCCGGAGGAAGGTGGAAAGCGTCGATGACCTGCGCCACGGTCCGGGCGACCGCGTCAGGGGTCGCCGGTAGCGGAGTCGGGATACGCACGCGACCGGCGCTGAACTCGCCAGTCTCGAGGTTGACCGGCGCGCCCTTGATGCCGCTGCCGCCGATGTCGATGCCGAAGGCTGTGGGTGTGTGCTTCTTGGCGCTGCGCTTCTGGTCGCTCATGGCAGGGTGAGGATCTCCGCTCCGGTGTAGGTCACGACGAGGGTGTGCTCGAACTGGGCGCTGCGACGGCCGTCGGCGGTGAGGACCGTCCAGCCGTCGTCCCAGCTCACGCAGTCGGGGGTGCCGAGGTTCAACATCGGCTCGATCGTGAAGACCATGCCTGGTTCGATGACTGTCGCATAGTGCGGCGCGGCATCGTAGTGCGGGATCACCAGGCCGGTGTGGAAGGTCTCGCCGACCCCGTGGCCCGTGTAGTCGCGCACGACTCCGTAGCCGAAGCGCTGCGCGTACTTCTCGATCACGCGGCCGATGACGTTGATCTCCCGGCCGGGCTTGACCGCCTTGATGGCCCGTGCCAGGGACTCGCGGGTGCGCTCGATGAGCAGCGCCGACTCCTCGTCGACGGTCCCGACGGCGAACGTCGCGTTCGTGTCACCGTGCACGCCGTCGATATAGGCGGTGATGTCGATGTTGACGATGTCGCCGTCCTGCAGGACTGTCGAGTCGGGGATGCCGTGGCAGACGACCTCGTTGACCGACGTGCACAGCGACTTCGGGAAGCCGCGGTAGCCCAGCGTCGACGGGTAGGCGTGGTGCTCGATGAGGTAGTCGTGACCGATCCGGTCGAGCTCATCGGTGGTGACGCCAGGCACGAGGCCCCGCCCCCGTCCCGCGGGGGCGCGCGCGGCGATGCGCGCGGCGACCCGGATCCGTTCGATCGTGTCGGGAGCGACGACGTCAGTGCCCGTGTGGCGTGCCGGAGCGGGGCGCCCGACGTACTCCGGACGGGAGATCGAGGTGGGGACCGTCCGCTGGGGGCTCACGGTCCCGGGGACGAGGGCACCTCTCGGCGCGTGCACTGACGACATACCTGGCAGTCTACGGACGAGGGCCGTCGCAGGCCCTGAGGGCGCGAGGGAGGACGCATGACGGGCAGTGGCCAGCAGTTCTACTACAACGTCGCGACGCACCAGGTCGAGGAGGGCAGGGTCTCCGACTGGTCCCACCTGATGGGGCCGTACTCGACCCGGGAGGCCGCCCAGCAGGCGCTCGAGACGGCTGCCGCGCGCGCGCAGAAGTGGCAGGCCGAGGAGGAAGAGGAGGACAGGGAACGCTGACCCTGAGTCGCGCTCAGGTGAGGAACGAGTGCTCGGCGTCGGGGAACGTCCCCGCCCGCACATCGTCGGCGTAGGCACGCGCCGCCTCGCCCAGCGCCCGGCCGATCTGCGCGTACTGCTTGGCGAACTTCGGCGACCAGTCGCCCATACCTGCCATGTCGAGCCACACGAGGACCTGTCCGTCGACTGCCGATCCGGCGCCGATGCCGATCGTCGGGATCCGCAGTATCTCGGTGATCTGGGCAGCGACGTCGCTCGGCACCATCTCGAGCACGACAGCGACGGCGCCCGCCTCCTGGAGCGCGAGAGCGTCGGCGCTCAGCGCCTCGGCCGCCTGGGTGCCTCGGCCCTGTACGCGCTTGCCGCCAAGCGTGTTCTCCGACTGCGGCGTGAAGCCGAGGTGCCCGACGACCGGGATCCCGGCGTCAGTCAGGGCCCGGACCTGCGCTGCGACACGGCGGCCGCCCTCGAGCTTGACCGCGTGCGCGCCAGCCTCCTTGAGGAAGCGCACGCCGGTCGCGAGGGCCTGCGCGGGGCCGGACTCGTACGAGCCGAACGGGAAGTCGGCGACGACGAGCGCGCGTCGGGTGCTGCGGCTCACCGCCCGCACCGCGGGGATGAGCTCGTCGACGGTCACCGGGATCGTCGTGGCGTGTCCGAGCATCGTGTTGCCGATCGAGTCGCCGACGAGCAACATGTCGATCCCGGCCTCGTCGAAGATGCGCGCGGTCGGCGCGTCGTACGCGGTGAGCATCGTCAGCTTCTCGCCGCGCTGCTTCGCCTCGCGCAGGTGGTGCACGCGCACGCGCTTCGTGGTGTCCGTCATCGGGGCTGCTCCTGGTCCGTGATCGAGGTCACGCGGGGTCTGGGGGTGGGTCGGTTCACGGCTCGCGCCAACGCGTCGTGATCGGCAGCCTACGGTCGCGGCCGAACGCGAGCGCGGTAACCTTGGGACCGACCGGGTACTGCCGTCGCTTCCACTCGGCGCGGTCGACGAGCGAGAGCACCTTGTCCACGACGGCAGGGTCGAACCCGCGTGCGAGCAGCTCGGCTCGGCCCGCGGCGTTCTCGACGTAGGCGTCGAGCACCTCGTCGAGCAGGTCGTAGGGCGGCAGGGAGTCCTGGTCGACCTGGCCGGGTCGCAGCTCGGCCGACGGCGGCTTGGTGATCGAGCTCTCGGGGATCGGGGGGACCTGCCCGGCGTCGACGGCAGCCCGGTTGCGCCAGCGCGACAACGCCCACACCCGGGACTTGTCGACGTCCTTGAGCGGCGCGTACCCACCGACGGCGTCGCCGTAGATCGTCGAGTAGCCGACGGCGAGCTCGCTCTTGTTGCCCGTCGCCAGCACCAGGTGCCCCTCGGCGTTCGACAGCCCCATGAGGATGACCCCGCGCACGCGGGCCTGGAGGTTCTCGGCCGCGACGCCCTCGAGCCCGAGCTGGCCCTCGAACGCATCGACCATCGGGCCGATCGGCTGCACCCGGTAGTCAGCGCCGATCCGCTGAGCGAGGTCCGCCGCATCGTCCTTCGAGTGGTCCGAGGAGTACCGCGACGGTAGCGATACGCCGACGACGTGCTGGCCGCCGAGCGCGTCCGCGCTGATCGCCGCGACGAGGGCGGAGTCGATGCCGCCCGAGAGCCCGAGCACCACCGACGTGAACCCGTTCTTGCGGGCGTAGCCCGTCAGCCCGGTGACGATCGCGCGGTAGATCTCCTCGTCGGGGTCGAGGGCAGGGGCGATCTCGGCAGCGCGCGCCGGGGCGTCGCCGGCCGTGAGGTCCCACACGAGCAGATGCTCCGTGAACTGCGGTGCGCGTGCGACGACCGTCCCGTCGTCGGTCACGACGAACGAACCGCCGTCGAACACGAGGTCGTCCTGCCCGCCGACCATGTTGACGTAAGCGAGCGGCGCGCGGACCTCCCGGGCCCGGCGCGCGGCCAGGTCGGTTCGCAGGTGGCCCTTGCCCTCCTCGAACGGCGAGCCGTTGAGCACGACGAGCAGATCGATCCCGTCAGCGGCGAGCTGGGACACCGGCCCGCCGTCCTGCCAGATGTCCTCGCAGATGACGACGCCGACGCGCCGGCCCCCGAGGTCCAGGACGCACGCGGTGTCTCCGGGTGTGAAGATGCGGAACTCGTCGAACACGCCGTAGTTCGGCAGGTGGTGCTTGTCGTAGCGTGCCTGCACAACGCCGTGCTGGAGCAGGACGGCCTGGTTCGTGGGACGTGCAGGAGCTCCCGAGTGCTCCTGGGTGGTCTTCTCGCCGACGGTGCCGACGAGGACCGCCAGGTCGCCGAGCCCGGCTTCCACGAGCTCGCCCGCGGTCCGGCTCAGCGCCGCCTCGGCGCCTCGGCGAAAGGACGCCCGCAGCGCGAGATCCTCGATCGGGTACCCCGTCACCGTCATCTCAGGGAACACGACCAGGTCCGCTCCGGCGTCGGCCGCACGACGTGCCCACGCGACGACCGCACGGGTGTTCGCCTCGAGGTCGCCGACGCACGTGTCGATCTGCGCCAGCGCGATGCGTAGCTGCGCCATGCACCGAGCCTATTGCGCCAGGCCACGTGGTTGCGGCGTCGCGGGTGCGGCGTCGGGCGGCGTCAGGGAGCGGCCGGCGGGCGACTCGCCGGAGTCACGCGCCACGAAGTGGTCCGGTCGCGGCGTCCATCAGGCAGGATGTATGCCATGGACAGGCAGCAAGAGTTCGTGCTCCGCACGGTCGAGGAGCGGGACATCCGCTTCATCCGTCTCTGGTTCACCGACGTGCTCGGGATCCTGAAATCGGTCGCGATCGCGCCAGCCGAGCTCGAGTCGGCCTTCTCCGAGGGCATCGGGTTTGACGGCAGCTCGATCCAGGGGTTCACGCGGGTGTACGAGGCGGACATGATCGCCCGGCCCGACCCGACGACGTTCCAGATCCTGCCGTGGCGCGGCGAGCACCACGGCACGGCGCGGATGTTCTGCGACATCCTCACGCCCGACGGGGAGCCGTCGCTCGCGGACTCCCGCAACGTGCTCAAGCGCGCGCTCGCCAAGGGCAGCGACCAGGGGTTCACGTTCTACACGCACCCCGAGGTCGAGTTCTACCTGTTCGAGTCCCCGGCGGACCCGCGCGTTCCGCTCGTCCCGGTCGACTCGGGTGGCTACTTCGACCACGTCCCGCGCGGGACGGCGCACGACTTCCGGCGCGCCGCGATCACGATGCTCGAGTCGATGGGGATCTCCGTCGAGTTCTCCCACCACGAGGCGGGACCCGGTCAGAACGAGATCGATCTGCGGTATGCCGACGCGCTGACCACGGCCGACAACATCATGACCTTCCGAACCGTCGTCAAGGAGGTCGCACTTGAGCAGGGGGTGTTCGCGTCATTCATGCCGAAGCCGCTCGAGGACAAGCCTGGCTCGGGCATGCACACGCACCTGTCCTTGTTCGAGGGCGACCGCAACGCGTTCCACGAGGCGGGCGCACCGCTCGAGCTCTCCAAGGTCGCGCGCAGCTTCATCGCGGGCCTGCTCGTGCACGCCGCCGAGATCACTGCGGTCACCAACCAGTTCGTCAACTCCTACAAGCGGCTCTGGGGTGGCGCCGAGGCCCCGAGCTTCATCTGCTGGGGGCACAACAATCGCTCCGCGCTGGTGCGCATCCCCATGTACAAGCCGGGCAAGGGGAACTCGAGCCGGATCGAGTACCGCGCGGTCGACTCCGCGACGAACCCGTACCTCGCGTTCGCGGTGCTGCTCGCCGCCGGGCTCAAGGGCATCGAGCAGGGCTATGAGCTGCCCGAGGGCGCCGAGGACGACGTTTGGGAGCTCACCGAGTCCGAGCGCCGCGCGCTCGGGATCGAGCCGTTGCCGAGGTCTCTCGGCGAAGCGATCACGGTGATGGAGACGTCCGAGCTCGTCGCCGAGACGCTTGGCGAGCACGTCTTCGACTACGTGCTGCGCAACAAGCGCCAGGAGTGGGAGCAGTACCGGGCCCAGGTGACGCCGTACGAGCTCGAGCGGTTCCTGCCCGTCCTGTGAACCGTCGCGGGTCGCTACCGTGGCGGTTGTGAGCACAGGTGTCGAGGGCGCAGGACGAGGCGGCACGTTTGCGGGTCGGCTGACCCGAGCTGGCTTCGCGGACGCTGCGCGTGCCGCCCGCATGTTCCTCGACGGACCGCTCGCTCTGGCGTGCGACGACCCCGTTGCGACGCTGCTCGGACCGTTGTCGGATGTCGCCGACCCGGACCAGGCGCTGCTCGCCCTCGTCAAGATCGCGGCTGCGGCGGGTTCGGACCCGGCGAACCTCGCGGTGCTGCGGGGGCTGCTCGCCGAGCCCGGTGCCGGTCGTGACCGGCTGCTCGCGGTGATCGGAGCGTCGGTCGCGCTCGGCGACAACCTCGCCGCGCACCCGGACCACCTCGCGGTGCTGGCCGACGACGCTCCAGCGACGGGGGTGCCTGCCGCCGCGGTGCGTGCTGAGCTGCTCGCGGCCGTCGGTGCCGACCCGGCGGCAGCGGTACCGGTCGCGGGCACGGCCGGCGCAGCCTCGGTCGACGCGATGCGGCGCGCCTACCAGCGCCGACTGCTGCGCATCTCCGCGAGCGATCTCACCTCGGTCGATCCGCTGTCCCGGCTCCCGGGCATCGCCGCGGCCCTCGCCGACCTGGCTGCCGCGGCGCTCGAGTCGTCGCTCGCGATCGCGCGCGCCGATCTCGACGACCACGGCGCAGGCGTGCGGATCGCTGTGATCGGCATGGGCAAGTGTGGTGGCCGTGAGCTCAACTACGTGAGCGACGTCGACGTCATCTACGTCGCGGAGCCGGTGGACGGCGTCGATGAGGCGGATGCCCTCGCCGTCGCCGCACGCCTGGCCGCAGGCCTGGCCCGTGCGTGCTCGACCGCGTCCGGAGAGCCAGCGCTCTGGCCGGTCGACGCCGCGCTGCGACCCGAGGGAAAGAACGGCCCGCTCGTCCGCACGCTCGCGAGCCACCGCGCGTACTACGAACGGTGGGCCAAGACCTGGGAGTTCCAGGCCCTGCTCAAGGCGCGGCACCTCGCCGGAGACGAGGCGCTCGGCAACGAGTACGTCGCGACCGTGAACCCTCTAGTCTGGTCCGCGGTCCAGCGGGAGAACTTCGTCGAGGACTCCCAGGCGATGCGTCGGCGCGTCGAGGAGCACGTGCCCGCGGCGGAGGCGGACCGCCAGCTCAAGCTCGGGGTCGGCGGGCTGCGGGACGTCGAGTTCACTGTGCAGCTGCTCCAGCTCGTTCACGGGCGCGCAGACGAGGCCATCCGCAGCCCCAACACCCTGACTGCGCTTGCGGCCCTCGCTGCGGGAGGCTACGTGGGACGCGAGAGCGCCGCACAGCTCGCCGTCTGCTACCGGTTCCTGCGCGCGCTCGAGCACCGCATCCAGCTCTACCGCCTTCGCCGTACACACCTCATGCCGACGGCCGAGGCGGACCTGCGTCGGCTCGCGCGCTCGGTCGGCATGCGCGCCGATGGAGCCCAGGGCCTCCAGGACCGCTGGCGGGCCGTGCGACGCGACGTCCGGCACCTGCACGAGGAGCTCTTCTACCGACCGCTCCTCCCGGCGACGGCCCAGCTGTCGACCGAGGAGGCCAGCCTCGCTCCCGACGCGGCCCGGGCCCGCCTCGCGGCGATCGGCTACCGCGACCCGGCGGGGGCCATGCGTCACATCGCGGCGCTCACCGATGGTGTGTCGCGTCGAGCGGCGATCCAGCGTCAGCTGCTGCCCGTGATGATCGGCTGGTTCGCGGACGGCGCCGACCCCGACTCCGGCCTGCTCGCGTTCCGGCGGCTGTCCGACGAGCTCGGCACGACGCACTGGTACCTCAAGCTGCTGCGCGACTCCGGAACCGCCGCCCAGCGCCTCGCGCGTGTGCTGTCGACCTCCCGGTACGCCGCGGACGCCCTCACGCGCTCTCCCGAGTCTGTGACGTGGCTCGCGGCCGACGACGACCTGCTGCCGCGCTCCTACGAGCGACTGAATGCCGAAGCCGATGCCGTGCTGACTCGTGCCACGGAGCAGGTCGGTGCCGCGACGACCTTGCGGGCGCTCCGTCGGCGGGAGCTCGCGCGGACCGCGGTGGCTGACGTGCTCGGGGTGGTGACGGGGACGAGCGCGGCCCTGAGCCTGTCGATGGCGGCCGATGTCGTGCTCGCGGGTGCGCTGCGCATCGCGACCGAGGAGGTCCGGCACGACCGCGGCCTCGACGCGGACCCCACGCGGATGCTCGTCGTCGCGATGGGCCGGCTCGGCGGTCGTGAGCTCGGGTACGCGTCCGACGCCGACGTGCTCTTCGTGCACGACCCCGCAGCCGGCGCTGACCCGACGCAGGCGCAGGAGTTCGCGCTCGCGGTCGCGAGCCTGTTGCGCCAGCTGCTCGGCGAGGTCGGTCCCGAGCCCGCGCTCGAGGTGGACGCCGACCTGCGACCCGAGGGGCGCAACGGGCCACTCGTGCGCTCGTTCGACTCCTACCGCGAGTACTACGAACGATGGTCGTCCCCGTGGGAGAGCCAGGCGCTGCTGCGGGCCCGGCCCGTCGCGGGTGACCTAGCCCTGGGCGCCGCCTTCACGGAGCTCGTCGCACCGCTGCGTCACCCGGTGGGCGGTCTTGATCACTCGGTCGTGCGTGAGATCCGGCGGATCAAGGCGCGCGTCGAGGCCGAACGACTGCCGCGTGGCGTCGACCCTGCGCGCCACCTCAAGCTCGGCCGGGGCGGCGTCTCGGACGTCGAATGGACCGTCCAGCTGCTCCAGCTGCAGCACGCGTACGAGGTCCCGGGTCTGCGGACGACCGGGACGCTCGAGGCGCTCCGCGCCGCGGCCGCCGTGGGCCTGCTCGATCCTGCCGACGCCGATGCCCTGACCGCCGCCTGGGAGCTCGCGTCGCGGCTGCGCGACGCCATCGTGCTCTGGACCGGGAGGGCCGGGGGAGCGCACGCCGACGTCTTGCCGCACGACCGCCAGGCCCTCGCGGGGATCGCTCGCGTGGTCGGCTACCCGTCGGGATCGGGCGGCGAGCTCGAGGAGCACTACCTCCGCACTGCCCGGCGGGCGCGGGCCGTCGTGGAGCGCTTGTTCTACGCCTGATTGCCACTGTGCACGCCGACGACACGAGTTGACGTCGTGCATCCGGGTCCGCGCGCGTCATCGATTTCGATAACGTTTTTTACGCGATACAGTCTCCGCGTGGATCCCCAGCACAGAGTGACTATCACCGACGTCGCACGCGAAGCAGGCGTGTCGGTCGCGACCGTCTCGAAGGTCATCAACGAGCGGTACGGCGTCGCGGCGGCCACGGGCGCCAAGGTCCGCGCCGTCATCGAGACCCTCGGCTACGAGTCGAGCCTCGTCGCTCGAAGCCTGCGGAGCCACCACACCAACGTCATCGGAATCCTCGTCGCCGACTTCGAACCGTTCAGCGCCGAGCTGCTCAAGGGCGCCGCCCAGGCGATTCGCGGTGCAGGGTACGAGCTGCTCGCCTACTCGGCCGGTGGGGCCGCCGAAGAGCTCGTCGGCTGGGAGCGCCGCTACCTGTCCCGGCTCTCCGGCACCCTGATCGACGGCGCAGTGCTCGTCACCCCGACGGTCGTCGACGCGCAGTACGGAACCCCCGTCGTGGCCGTCGACCCTCACACCGGCCGCTCAGGCATGCCGACGGTCGACTCGGACAACCTGAAGGGCGCGATGGTCGCGACTGAGCACCTGCTGTCCCTCGGCCACCGTCGCATCGGGTTCCTCGGTGGGCGGCCCGACCTCGAGTCGGCGCGGCTCCGCGAGGAGGGCTACCGCGCGGCTCTGACTGCCGCCGGCATCGCCATCGATCCCGAGCTCATCCGCGTCGGCGGCTACCGGCCCGAGTCAGCCGAAGAACCCGCGCACGCCCTGCTCACGCTCCCCGAGCGCCCGACGGCCGTCTTCGCAGCGAACGACCTGTCCGCGATCCGCACGATGCAGGTCGCCCAGCGGCTCGGCCTGGACGTGCCATCAGACGTCTCGGTGATCGGCTTCGACAATGTGCCGGAGTCCGGGCTCGCTTCGCCGCCGCTCACCACCATCGCGCAGCCGATCCAGGAGATGGGCCGCCACGCCGTGCGGATGCTTCTGGAGCTCCTCTCCGGGCGCGAGCTCGACATGACCCACGTCACCCTGCCGACCGAGCTGATCGTCCGGCAGTCGTGCGGATCGGTGCCCGCCCAGGTCGGCGCGCCGCGGGCCTGAAGCTCGCCGCCGCGGTCGCAAAGCAGTCGGCCACATCCGCGCTGGCCCGCTCGACGTTCTGCGAGGTCACCGACGGCGCCAACAGCATCGCCCGCGCCGTGCGGGACCTGGCCAGCCGCGACAGCACCGCGCGTCGGGGACTCTCAGGAGGCGGCCGCGGCGAGTGCCGACTGGTACATCGCTAGGTCAGACCCACCCGTCGTGAACGCCTTCGTCGCGGCTGAGATCGCGGTGAGCACCGTGATCGAGGCGGCGGCGCCATGCGCAAGCGAGGGCACGATCGTGTCCTCGCCGAAAGCCTTGATCGCCGACTGCTGGTACGCGCTGAAATCCGCGGGATTCGCGTCGGTGCGGGCCGGGATGGACCCCTTCGCGCGGTTGAACGCCGTCTGCCCCGTGAGCGAGCTCACCGTCTCGAGCCAGTCCTTGGCGCCCGCCGGGTTCGGGGCTCCCACGGGAAGCGTGAACGAGTCGGCGAGAAACCCGAACATCGAGGCGGATCCGGGCACCGGAAAATAGATGTAGTCGGTACCGGCAACCTTGTGCGCACCCTCGAAGGCTGCCGCGGCCCAGTCGCCCATCACGTTGAAGGCTGCCTTGCCGTCGATGACCCGCTGGGTCGCGTCGGGCCAGTCAAGCCCATCACGATCGACGTTGGTGTAGCTCATGAGCTTCTGGAAGTCCGCCAACCCTGCCGTGACCGCGGGGCCGTTCCAGTCGGTGGTTCCGTCCCATAGCCCGGAGTAGCCGACGGCGCCGAGGTCGGACATGAGCACGGTCTCGAGGAGGTTCACCTGCGTCCAGGTGGTCGCGACCGAGAGCGCCGTCTTGCCCGACGCCTTCACCGCGTCGAGCGCGAGAAACCAGTCCTTGATGCTGTCGTACGTCGCCGTCGGCGCGAGGCCCGCGGCGGCCAGCACGGCGGGGTTCGCCCAGACCATGTTCGAGCGGTGGATGTTGGAGGGGATCGAGTAGATCTTGCCGTGGACCTGGAGCAACCTGAGCAGATCCGACGGGAACTTCTTGCGGATGTCGAACGCGTCATAGAGGCCGCTGATGTCCTGGAGCTGACCCGCGTCGATGTAGCCGGTCAGCTCCTTGCCGGCGTGAGCCTGGAACGTGTCCGGTGGGTCGCCCGCCGTGAGCCGCGCCTCGAGGCGATCCTTCGCCGCCGACCCAGCGCCGCCGGCGACCGCGCCGTTGACGAAGGTGACATCGGGATGCTGCGTCTCGAACACGCCGACGAGGGCATCGAGGCCGACCTTCTCCGAGCCGGTCGCCCACCAGGTGAAGACCTCGACGTTGCCGCCATGCGGGCTGACGACGGCAGGAGAATCGGCTCGGCTCGAGCACGCACCCAGTCCCAGCGCGACTGCGACGATGGTCGCCATGACCACGGAGCGTCGCATCGAGACTCCTCACGAGCTCCTTGCCCCGAGTACCGGCGACGCCCGCACCCCCGTGCCCTAGCCCGTGACGCGCGCACCCTCGTACTCCGGCAACAAATTGTACCGAGGGATGACTATCCCGGACGCGAAATTCGCCCGCGCCGATCTCTCAGCGGCGTCCCGGGTGCGCCGATCTGCCGGACGTGACCGATCGCCGACGACGTCGTCCGGGCTCCCGCCTGTTTGCGATGTATGCCGCCGCGAGCCTGGTCCCCCTCGTCATGCTCGGGCTGGTGCTCGTCGACGACTACCGGGTCGGCGGGCTCGAGCGTGGTCGTGACCAGGGCCGCGCACAGGCCGCCGTCATCGGGGAGATGGCCGTGACCCCCGCGCTCACTGGGCTCGACCTGTCCCAGGGTCTCAGCGCCGCCGAGCGCGCCCGGCTGCGAACGGCCACCGACCTGTCCGTCTTCAGCGGCTCGGTGACGCACCTGCGCCTGCGCACCTTCGGGGGCGAGGTCGCGTTCTCGGACGACGACTCCGTCGCCGGCGTCGTCCCGGTGGCCGACCTCGCGTTCCAGTCCGCGGCCAGCGGCGGCACCGACGTCCGCATCGTCGGGACCGCCGGCTCGGCCAGGGAGATCCGCGTGCTCCAGCCGGCGATCTCGGCGTCGACCGGCCGTGCGACGGGCGTCCTGGAGATCTACCTGCCCTACGACGCGATCGCCGCCAAGGTGCAGGTCGAGACGACCCGCGCGATCACCCGGCTCGGCCTCGGCCTGCTCGCGCTGTACGCCGTGCTTGCTCTCATCTCCTGGTGGACCACCCGCTCGCTGCGACGACACGCGGCGCAGCATGCGCGCCAGGCCCTGCATGACCCCCTGACCGGTCTGCCCAACCGCGAGCTGTTCCGGCGCACCGTGGAGGACGCGCTCGCGCGCGGGCGGCATGGGGAGAAGGGGGCGCTGGTGCTCATCGACCTCGACCATTTCAAAGAGGTCAACGACACCCTCGGTCACCCCGCGGGGGACGAGCTGCTGCGGATCGTGGGTCAGCGGCTGATCGAGGCACTGCGCACTGACGACACGGTCGCCCGCTTGGGTGGTGACGAGTTCGGTCTCGTGCTCCCGCGCAGCAGCGATCGCGAGGAGACGTTGGCGCTCCTGGGGCGGGTCCGCCGCGACCTGGGGAACGAGGTCCTGCTCGACGGTGTCAGCCTCAGCGTTCAAGCGAGCTTCGGCGTCTGCTTCTACCCCGACGACGCGGCAACTCTGGAGGGTCTGTTCCAGCAGGCCGATGCGGCGATGTACCAGGGCAAGCACGGCCCGACCGGCGTCGTCGCGTTCGAGGCCACTGCGCCGCGACAGGCGACGCGCACGCTCGCAATGCAGCGCGAGCTGCAGAACGCGTTGGAGCGGGACGAGCTCATGCTCTACTACCAGCCGAAGATCGACCTGGCTACTGGCCGCGCCGACTGCGTCGAGGCCCTCGTCCGTTGGCAGCACCCTGACCGCGGCCTGCTTCTGCCCGCGGACTTCTTGGCCGTCGCCGAACGCTCAGACCTGATCGACTCCCTGACGGTGTGGGTGCTGAAGCGTGCCATCTCTGACCACACGGCATGGACTGCCGCCGGCCAGGACTGGACGGTCGCGGTCAACGTCTCGGCCCGCAATCTCACGTCGCTACAGTTCGCCGACACCGTGGCCCGGATCCTGGCGGAGGCCGGGATGCAACCCGACCGGCTGCAGATCGAGGTGACCGAGACCGCGCTGGCATTCGACACCGAGGTAGCCGGTCAGGTGGTCAACGCGCTGTCCGCGCAGGGCATCGCCGTCGCGATCGACGACTTCGGTGTCGGCTACACCAGCCTGTCCCAGCTGCGCACCCTCAAGGTCTCCGAGGTCAAGATCGACCGAGAATTCGTGAAGGGCCTGCCTGACAACGAGCAGGACCAGGCCATCGTGCGCTCCGTCGTCGACCTGGGTCACAACCTCGGGTGCCGGGTCACGGCCGAGGGCGTCGAGTCGCAGGACGTCGCTCGCTGGCTCGTGGAGGCCGGGTGCGACCACGCGCAGGGCTACCTCTGGCTCCGGCCGGCACCGTGGCGCGACGTTGCCCGGGAGGTCGGAATCTCGGGCCAGCCCGCAGCCCCGCCAAGAACGTCGGTCTGAGAACCACGGATCGGGCGCCATTGAACAGGTCAGCGCGCGGATGGATGCGGATGTGACTGCGTTGGCCGGCCCACGCGGGTGCCACGACCCCGATCGGGCCGCGGTGCGCCACGGCACCGAGACCGTCTCGGTGACCCTCGGCGGACGCCGAGTGCCCGTACAACGACCGCGGGTGCGGGCTACGGACACCTCGGATGAGCTGGCCGTGCTGGCATAGGAGCTGTTCTCTCCACCGAGGCCCTGGCTCGGATGGCGATGGAACGGATGCTGTCGGCCCTGTCGACGCGGCGTTGCCCGACCGGTCTGGAGCCGGTCGGCGCGGCCGTGACCGAGTCGGCGATCGCGACATCGAAGTCGGGGGCCTTACGACGGTTCGCCCGTGATGACCGAGACGGCGCGTTGCCCCTCGAGCTCCCCTACGCATGCAGTTGTTCAGTGAGGGCGCGCCAGTGGGCGAGCTTGTCGGTGTAGGTCATGTGCGCGTTGGCGCCGCCGCTGCTGGGGCCCCCAGGCACCTTGACATCGGCAGTGGCGATCGTCAGCACGCGCTCCTGGCGAAGCCGCGCCGTGCACGCCACGATTCGACCGTGATGCAGAACGACCGCGACCCCCCGGCGACTGGGCCGACCCCCTCGCGCCCAGCCCTGGATCACGTGGCCGGGCTCACGTCCGGTCCGCCACTGGATCGCGACCAGCGTGTGAAGCGCCTCAACGCCGTCATCGCGGACGTCGATGACGCTGATCAGATCAAGTGAAAGTCCACGCTGAAGGATGCGCAGCCGCGGCACCTCCTGGCGATCACATCGCAACATCGCCATGTGCAGATCAGAACCCACTGCGACCCGATCCTCGCCGCGGCCCGCATCGGGCCAGCCAGTCCCCGCGCCCGCGCGCAGCCGGGTCCCCGACCGGTGCGCAGGGTTCCCGGCGCTTCACGGTGGGGCAAGGCGGTGGTGGGCGTCGTCGGGTACTGAAGGACTCGTGGCCTTGCACTGAGATGGGTGTTGCGAAGACATCCACCAGGTGTCAATGCCGGCGATCGGTGCTCCGTGACGATATGGCAGCGGAAGTCGTGGCCGACATCGACGGAGCCCTTGGCGCGGTCGTCCAGGTGCAAGCTGATCTGGCTCGACATCCGTTCCGCCTGTGCCGGACGCCCTCGCACACGCCCGCCGCATCACTCAGGGTGCATCTGTCCCAGCTTGGCCTACGCTCGTCCAGATGATGCCTCCAACTGCGGCAACCGTCGGCGAGCTTCGCGCTTCCGGGCATGTGCACACGTCGGTGCGCGCCGAGATCCGCGGCAATCTCCTCGCGGCCCTGCGCGCTGGGCTCGACCCCTGGCCGGGCATCCGTGGCTTCGAGTCCACCGTCGTGCCGCAGCTCGAACGCGCTCTGATAGCCGGGCATGACATCGTGCTGCTCGGCGAGCGGGGCCAGGGCAAGACGCGACTCATGCGCACGCTGGTCGGCCTGCTCGACGAGTGGTCCCCGGTGATAGACGGGTCCGAGATCGGAGAGCACCCTTTCGAGCCGATCACGGCGGCGAGCCTGCGGCGCGCGGCTGCGCTCGGCGACGACCTTCCGGTCTCGTGGCGCCGCCGCGAGGAGCGGTACGTCGAGAAGCTCGCGACCCCGGACACGAGCGTCGCCGATCTGATCGGCGACGTGGACCCCATGAAGGTCGCCGAAGGGCGCGCTCTCGGTGACCCCGAGACGATCCACTTCGGCCTCGTGCCGCGCGGCCACCGGGGCATCGTCGCCATCAACGAGCTTCCCGACCTCGCCGAGCGCATCCAGGTCGCGATGCTGAACGTGATGGAGGAGCGTGACATCCAGATCCGCGGCTACGTCCTGCGCCTCCCGCTCGACGTGCTCGTGGTGGCCACCGCGAACCCGGAGGACTACACCAACCGCGGGCGGATCATCACCCCGCTGAAGGACCGGTTCGGGGCCGAGATCCGGACGCACTACCCGACAGAGCTCGCAGACGAGATCGCAGTCATTCGCCAGGAGGCCGCGCTGGTCGCGGACGTGCCGGACCACCTCGTGGAGATCTTGGCCCGCTTCACCCGGGCGCTGCGGGAGTCGGCCGCGGGCGACCCGCGCAGCGCGGCGGGCCCCGCCCGCGGCCCCCCAGCGCAGCGGGGTGAGCGCTCGGTTCGCGATCGCGGGCGCGGAGACCGTCGCTGCCTCGGCCCTGCACCGTGCCGCACGTCAGGGTGAGGAGGTGGCGGTGGCACGGCCGGTGGACCTGGAAACTGCGGTGGACGTCCTCGCAGGCAAGATCGAGTTCGAGTCCGGCGAGGAGGGCCGCGAGGACGAGATCCTCGACCACCTGCTCCGCACCGCCACGGCCGAGACCGTCCGTGCGCATCTGCGCGGCGTCGACTTCGGCGTTCTGGTGGACGCGATCCAGAACGGGGCCATGGTGTCCACCGGCGAGCAGGTCACGGCCCGCGACGTGCTGACCGGCCTCCCCGCGCTCGGCGAGTCCGAGCTGTACGACGAGATCTGCGCGCGCCTCGGCGCCACGAACGACGGTGAGCGGGCCGCCGCGATCGAGCTCGCGCTGGAGGGACTGTACCTGGCACGCCGGATCAGCAAGGAGTCAGGCGACGGCGAGACGATCTATGGCTAGGCCCAATCGTCGGCTGGCTCGACGGTCTCGGTACACCCCGTACGTCGACGGGCCGGACCCGCTCGCGCCGCCGGTCGACCTCGCCGAGGCGCTGGACTCGATCGGCGAGGACGTGATGGCGGGCTACTCGCCCGAGCGTGCGATGCGCGAGCTCCTGCGGCGCGGCGGCCGGGACCAGGCCGGCCTGGACGAGCTGGCGCGGCGTGTCGCCGAGCGGCGCAGCGAGCTGACGCGCACGCACAACCTGGACGGCACGCTGCAGGAGGTCAAGCAGCTCCTCGACCGGGCGGTCCTGGCCGAGCGCAGGCAGCTCGCGCGCGACGTCGACATGAACGAGGGCGACCGTGCCCTGGCTCAGATGCAGCTCGACAACCTCCCGTCCTCTCCCGCAGCCGCCGTCAACGAGCTGAACGGCTATGACTGGCGGAGCAGCGAGGCACGGCAGGAGTTCGACAAGATCAAGGACCTCCTGGGCCGGGAGGTCCTCGACCAGCGGTTCGCCGGCATGAAGCAGGCGCTGGAGAACGCGAGCGACGCCGACCGGGCCGCCCTGGGCGAGATGCTGGCCGACCTCAATGGCCTGCTCGACTCCCGCAAGCGCGGCGAGGACAGCCAGGAGCAGTTCGACGACTTCATGGCGAAGCACGGCGACCATTTCCCCGAGCAGCCCGACACCCTCGACCAGCTCCTCGACACCCTGTCCAGCCGTGCCGCCGCTGCGCAACGGATGCGCAGCTCGATGACGCGCGAGCAGCGCGACGAGCTCGACGCGCTCGCTCAGCAGGCGTTCGGCTCTGCTGAGCTGATGAGCTCGCTCAGCCAGCTGGACGACAGCCTGCGCTCCCTGCGACCCGGCGAGGACTGGGCCGGCTCGGAGCGCCTGGACGGTGAGAAAGGGCTCGGGCTCGGCGACGGCACCGGCGTCTTTCAGGACCTCGCCGACCTCGACGCACTGGCGGAGCAGCTCGCGCAGTCCTACGAGGGCTCCCAGCTGGACGACCTCGACCTCGAGAAGCTGGCGCGCCAGCTCGGGTCCGACGCGGTGGTGGACGCCCGCACCCTGCAGCGGCTCGAGAAGGCGCTGCGCGAAACCGGCACGATGCGGCGCGGCTCGGACGGCCAGCTCGCGTTGACGCCGAAGGCCATGCGCCAGCTCGGCAAGGCGGTGCTTCGGGCCGTCGCGGACACGATGTCCGGTCGTCAGGGCGGCCACGACGTCCGCCGCTCCGGCGCCGCCGGCGAGCCCTCGGGATCGACCCGTGCGTGGGCGTTCGGCGACACGGAGCCGTGGGACGTGACCCGGACGATCACCAACGCCCTCACCCGTAGGTCCGCCGAGGGCCGCGTCGACGGGGGGCCGATAGGGATCCAGGTCGACGACGTCGAGATCCAGGAAACCGAGACGCGCACCCAGGCCTGCGTGGCGCTGCTGGTCGACACCTCGTTCTCGATGGCGATGGAGGGTCGCTGGGTACCGATGAAGCGCACCGCGCTGGCGCTCCACACCCTGGTCACGAGCCGGTTTCGCGGCGACGACCTGCAGCTCATCAGCTTCGGACGCAGCGCTTCGGTCATGCAGATCGAGCAGCTCGTCGGGCTCGACGCGCGGTGGGACAAGGGCACGAACCTGCATCACGCCCTCCTGCTCGCCAACCGCCACTTCCGCAAGCACCCGAAGGCTCAACCCGTGCTCCTCATCGTCACCGACGGCGAGCCGACCTCTCACCTGGAGTCCAGCGGCGAGGTCTTCTTCAGCTACCCGCCGGACCCGGTGACGATCGCCCTCGCGGTGCGCGAGCTCGACGGCTCGATGCGTCTAGGCGCGCGCACGACCTTCTTCCGCCTCGGCGACGATCCGGGCCTCGCGCGCTTCGTCGAGGCCATGGCAAGGCGGGCGGGAGGCGCCGTCATCACGCCCGAGACGGACGACCTGGGCGCCGCGGTCATCGGTTCCTACCTGAGCTCGCGCGGCAACGGTGCCTTCGGTGGATGGGGCAGCGACCAGGAGAGGTGACTGCCGCTCAGAACAAGGGCCACGGGAACGCCGGCATCTCGCCCGCAGGGCCGGGGAACCTGCCTTTCTGGAGCAACCGGTCGCAGCGGGCAGCCAGTGCCGCCAGCTCCGCGTCGCTGAGGAGCTCGGACAGGTGCTGACCGAGGTCACCGTCAAGTTGCGCGCGCACCCGTTCCACGCCCGCCAGCTCGGCGGTGTGGAGCTCTTCGCCCTGCCATCCCCACAGGACCGTCCGCAGCTTGTGCTCGACGTGGAAGCTGACGCCGTGGTCGACGCCGTAGCGGTGGCCTTGGCGCGTCGGGATGATATGGCCCCCCTTGCGGTCGGCGTTGTTCACGACGACGTCGAACACGGCCATCCGGCGCAGCGTGGGGGAGTCCTCGTGGATCAGTGTCATCGGCCGGTCGTGGTCGTCGCGGCCCTGGAACACGGCGCGCCAGCCCTCCTGCGGCACTGCGCGCGCCGTGACGACGTCGACCGGGTCCTGGTCGGGGTCCGGCTCGTGCCACCGCTGCACCATGCCCGAACCCAGCGGACCGTCGCGCAGGCAGGTGACCGGCACGACGTCCCACCCGAACGCCTCCGAGACCAGATAGGCCGCTGACTCTCGGCGCGCCAGGGACCCGTCCGGGAAGTCCCACAGGCGCCGCTCGCCGGCGACGGGCTTGTAGACGACGGTGACCTGGCCGATCCTGGCGAGGAAGGTCGCGTTCGAGGCGACCGCGATGCGCCCGACGAGCTCGAGCTCACCGGCAACCAGGTCGACCTCGCGGGCTGTCACGATTCGTCGGGCGCGCCACACGCATGGCCGTCGTCGTCGATCGGACTGCCGCAGCGCGGACACATGGGCCGGCCTGACTGGACTACCTGCCGGGTGCGCTGGACGAACGCCCGCGCGGTCCCCACCGGCATCCGGACCAGCAGCATCTCGCTCGGCCCCGCCGATTCTGACCCAGGCTCGGGTGCTTCGGCATCGGTCACGTCATACGGGAACGCCTCGACGACGACCTGTGCGGTCGAGGGGTCCCAGCCCAGGCGCATCGACCCCGCGCGGAACTGCTCCTCGACAGGTTGGTCCAGAGGCCCGTTGTCGACGAGCTCGGCGGGCGTGGCGGCGGGGACGCTGAACCGGTTGCCCTCGTCGGCCATCAGCGCGTCCAGGATCTCGTCGATCTTCTCGGCGAGCACGGCGGACTGCTCCTTCTCCAGCCCGACGCTCGCGCTCCGAGCGCCGTCGCGCACCTGGAGGTAGAAAGTTCGCGAACCTGGGCGACCGACTGTGCCGACGACGATACGGTCGGGCCAGTCGAACAGGTGAACAAGGGGCGGCATGTCGCTCATTTTACGAGCCGGACGGGTCCGCGTCCTGTGGAGCGGTTCCGGGGCCCGCCCCGCCCCCGACCTGCGCGTCGCCGACCGGATCCATCGCACGCAGCCAGGAGAGGTCGCCCGAATCCGTGTTGGTGGCCACCACATCGGGGCGACTGGTCCCGTACCGAAGGACCGAGACCGATCCGGGGCTGATGGTGATGCGCTGGAAGAGGTCGAGATCCATGCCTAGGGCGTCCGCGAGGACGGACTTGACGATGTCACCGTGCGTGACCGCTACCCACACTGCGCCGGTGCCGTGCTCCGCCTCCAGCGCCGCGTCGTGGCGGCGCATCGCGGCCACCGACCGGGCCTGCATGGCTACCAACGACTCGCCGCCCGGGAACACGGCTGCGGACGGCTGGGTCTGCACCACCGACCACAACGGCTCCTGGGCGAGCTCACGGAGTGCCCGTCCCTGCCACTGCCCGTAGTCGCACTCGATGATGCCTGCCTCGAGCTGCGCCCGCAGGGAGTCGCCCCGGTGCTCCAGGATGATGCGCGCCGTCTGCCTGCATCGCGCAAGAGGGCTCGAGATCACCGCGACCAGCGGCACCACGGCGAGCCGTTGCGCGGCGCGCACCGCCTGGCTGCGCCCGAGCGCATCGAGCTTGACCCCGGCGGCCCGCCCGCTCAAGATCCCAGCGGCGTTCGCAGTGGTACGACCGTGCCGGACGAGGATGACTGTGGCCATGCCTGGAGCCTAGGCACCCGGCGCCCGGTGGACCGGCTCCGCGGTGGGCAACACGCCCGGCGCCGGCGAGCGATCGTGTGTGTCGCATGACCGCAGGTTGCCGCGCTGCGCGGGTGGTTCGCAGTGGCTGGGGTGCGCCAGGTTGATCGGATCGGGGGTCGTGCTTCTCGGCTTCATACCGGGGGCCGTGCGGAGTGATCCGTTCGACGCAACTGTCCGTACGCACGTGGCTCGCAAGGACGAGAAGATCTCCGCACAGGTTGTGCCAGTCCTGTGCCAACAAACGACAACCCGGCCCCCGTGAAGGGACCAGGCTGTCGTTTGTTCAGATCAGGGGCTCACGGGAGCAGCCGCAGGCCCCTGACGTCAGCAGTCGTAGTACAGCTCGAACTCGTGCGGGTGCGGACGCAGCCGGATCGGGTCGACCTCGTGCGAGCGCTTGTAGTCGATCCACGTCGAGATCAGGTCGGGTGTGAACACGTTGCCGGCCGTGAGGAAATCGTGGTCGGCCTCGAGGTTGTCGAGCACCTCGGCGAGCGAGCCCGGGACCTGCTGGATGAGCGCGTGCTCCTCCGGCGGGAGCTCGTACAGGTCCTTGTCGACCGGCTCGGGCGGCTCGATGCGGTTCTGAATGCCGTCGAGGCCCGCCATGAGCATCGCGGCGAACGCGAGGTACGGGTTGGACGACGGGTCCGGGACGCGGAACTCGATGCGCTTGGCCTTCGGGTTCGAACCGGTGACCGGGATGCGGATGCACGCCGAGCGGTTGCGGGCCGAGTAGACCAGGTTGACGGGGGCCTCGAAGCCGGGGACCAGGCGGTGGTAGGAGTTCACCGTCGGGTTCGTGAACGCGAGCAGCGAGGGGGCGTGCTTGAGCAGACCGCCGATGTACCAGCGCGCCATGTCGGAGAGGCCGCCATAGCCCTTCTCGTCGAAGAACAGCGGCACGCCGTCCTTCCAGAGGGACTGGTGCACGTGCATGCCCGAGCCGTTGTCGCCGAAGAGCGGCTTCGGCATGAAGGTCGCGGTGCGACCGTTGGCGTGCGCCACGTTCTTCACGACGTACTTGAAGAGCTGGACCTTGTCGGCCGACTTGGCGAGCTCGTCGAAGCGGTAGTTGATCTCGGCCTGGCCGCCGGTGCCGACCTCGTGGTGGGCCCGTTCGACCTGGAGACCCAGCGCGTCGAGCTGCAGCGAGATCTGGTCGCGGATGTCGGCGAACATGTCCACCGGCGGAACGGGGAAGTAGCCACCCTTGTAGGGCGTCTTGTGCCCGAGGTTGCCACCCTCCTCGACGCGGCCTGTGTTCCAGGCGGCCTCGATCGAGTCGATGTACACGTAAGACGCGTTCTGCTTCGTCTCGAAGCGCACGTCGTCGAAGATGTAGAACTCGGCCTCGGGGGCGAAGAACGCCGTGTCCGCGATGCCGGTCGAGCGCAGGTACGCCTCGGCCTTGGCGGCGACCTGACGCGGGTCGCGACTGTAGGGCTCGTCGGTGTACGGGTCGACGATGTGGAAGTTGATGTTGAGCGTCTTCTCGACGCGGAACGGGTCGAGGTACGCCGTAGCGATGTCAGGGATGAGCTTCATGTCGGACTCGTGGATCGCCTGGAAACCGCGGATCGACGAGCCGTCGAACATCTGGCCTTCGGTGAAGAAGTCCAGGTCCAGCGAGTACGCGGGCACGTTGAAGTGCTGCATCACGCCGGGAAGGTCGCAGAACCTCACGTCGACGAACTTGACGTCCTCGGCCTTGATATAGGCGAGGACTTCCTCGGGCTTGCTGAACATCCGCTGCTCCTCGGTTCGATGTGCCCTGATCGGGCGCCTTGAGGCTAGGCCCGGACGGTTTCCCGGTCGTGTACCGAATGTTTCGGCGATGTTACGTCGCGTGCTCCCGGGTCACGGTCCGTCGTTCGGGAGGCGCTCATCGACCAGGAGACCGGTCCGGGCGAACCCGCTCTCGCTCGTTAGGGTAGCGGTGTGGAGATGCGCGCGAGCATGGGTGGCTGGCTCAAGGGTTCCCCGACGGGTGCTTCGGGCGAGAGCGGCGCGCCGTACGGCTCACGTCTCGGCCGCCCGGCGGCCGGGTCCGGGGCGCTTGCGCCGCTCGGCCGGCGATTGTTCGCACTGGTCGTCGACTGGGCCGCATGCCTCGCGATCTCCGCGGCGTTCTTCCACGGTGACGCGATGGCAACCCTGGGGGTCTTCGCGATCGAGAACGTCGTGCTCGTGGGCACACTCGGGACGACCCTCGGCCATCGGCTGCTCGGCCTGCACGTCGTCCGGGTTGCCCGCGCGGTCGCCGAGACGTGGCCGGCCGAGCCTGCCGGGCCGCCCGGTCTGCTCGCGGGCTTGGTCCGCACGGTGCTCCTGTGTCTCGTGATCCCTGCTGTGGTGTGGGACGCGGACGGTCGGGGCATGCACGACCGTCTCGCGGGCACCGTGATCGTCCGCCGATAGCGGGACGGCGTCAGGCAGGCGCCCACCACTCGATCGTGTAACGCCAGTAGAGCCGCGATCGGAACGTGCTCCCGGGCAGGGTGCGGGCCGCCGCGGCTCGCACGTCGTCGTAGGTCTCGGCGGGTTCGCAGAGGGGCGCGGGATGCTCCCAGTAGCCCCGGGCGGCCGTCGCGAGATGATTGACCGGGATGCTCCAGGCGCCCAGCGCCCGGTCGAGCGGGGTCGAGGGACGAGCCAGGCCTACGACGACGAGACGTCCACCCGGGGCGGTGAGCTCACGCAGGCGCTCGAGGCCACGGTCGACACCGAGGTGGTGCAGCGTCGCTACACAGACGACGAGGTCGAAGGCGCCCACCTGCGTCGCGTCGAGGACGTCGGCAACGACGTAGTCGAGGTCACCCGATCTGGGCTCACCGACGGCGAGCTGTCGCGCCAGCTCGACCATCGGCGCGCAGGCGTCGAGGCCCGTGACATGGCAGGCGCCTGCGGCGAGCATGCGGCGGGTCAGCAGCCCCTCGCCGCAACCGACATCGAGTGCCGTGGCGCCGTTCCGGAGTCCGTGCAGCACGAACGGGTGGAAGTGCGTGTTGTGGTTCCAGGACGATTGCGCTCCGGTCGCCATGGGGCGCAGCTCGATCGAGTCCGACGGTGTCGGACCGTCAGCGGCCGCGCATGCCCTTGCGGTCCGGGCGCGCGCGCATGGGGTCGACACCCTTGGGGACCGGAAGTCGGATGGCACCGAGCGCGGTGAGCCGCTTGCTGACCTCGGCGACCTCCTGCTTGGTCAGTGTCGGCTTGAGCCGCTGGACGGCGCGCGGGAGCTTGCGCAGCGCTACCTGGCCCTCGCCGTCGCCCGCCTGGATGATCGTGATCGGCGCCCCGGACACGACACGTGCGGTGCGCTTGCGCTCGGACTCGAGCAGCTTCCCGATGCGGTTCGGCGGGCCCTCGCTGACGAGCACGACGCCCGCGCGGCCGACGCCGCGGAACACGAGGTCCTGGGTGCGGGGTTCGACCGCGACCGGCTCCTCGGCGAACGTCCAGCCGCGCCGGATCGTGCCGAGGGCGGCACGGGCTGCGCCCGGCTGTCCCTCGATCTGCGCGTAGGCAGCTGTCTCGGCCCGGCGCGCGAGGATGAACATGCCCGCCAGCACCGCGAACGGGAGGCTGAGCAGCAGCATGTACAGCCACCGGTCGATGATCAGGCCGATGATGAGCCCGACCGCCAGGACCCCGACGATGGAGCCGAGCACGTACCACGTGACCGCCGGGTCCGTCTTGCGGGTCATGGTGTACGCCTGCCACACCTGGTGGTACCACCGGGTCTTCTTCACCTTGGGTGGCGAGGCGGGGGAGGGAGTGCTCTGACGGGCCATGAGCCGGAAGTCTACCGATCGTGGAGAGTCGTCGCGTCTACCTCGCGAGGAGGCTCGACGCCTCCTGACGTGAGCTCCGGGGCTCGCCGAGATGTGCGAGGTCCGCCGGGATCTTCTCGCCGCGGCGGGCCATCGCCTGACCCCACAGTCGACCGGCGCGGTACGACGAGCGGACGAGTGGCCCGGCCATCACGCCGAGGAACCCGATGCGCTCCGCCACCTGGGACAGCTCGACGAACTCTTCAGGCCTGACCCAGCGGTCGACGGGGTGGTGACGGACGGACGGGCGCAGGTACTGCGTGATGGTCAGCAGGTCGCAGCCGGCGTCGTGCAGCGCGGCAAGCGCCTCGACCACCTCGTCGTTCGTCTCGCCCATCCCGAGGATGAGGTTGGACTTCGTGACGAGTCCCGCCGCGCGTGCGGCCGCCAGCACTGACAGCGAACGGTCGTAGCGGAAGCCGGGCCGGATCTGCTTGAAGATCCGCGGCACGGTTTCCAGGTTGTGACCGAGGACCTCAGGGCGCGAGCTGAAGACCTCGTCGAGCAGCGCGGGGACCGCGTTGAAGTCTGGGATGAGTAGCTCGACACCGGTTCCGGCATTGAGCGCGTGGATCCGCCGCACGGTCTCGGCATACAGCCAGGCGCCGCCGTCGGCCAGGTCGTCGCGAGCGACCCCCGTGACTGTCGCGTACTTCAGGCCCATCGCCTGGACCGACTCGGCGACCCGGCGTGGCTCGTCGGCATCGAAGTCCGCGGGACGTCCCGTGTCGATCTGGCAGAAGTCGCACCGGCGCGTGCACTGGTCGCCGCCGATGAGGAACGTCGCCTCGCGGTCCTCCCAGCACTCGAAGATGTTGGGGCAGCCTGCCTCCTCGCACACCGTGTGCAGCCCTTCGCGGTGCACCAGCCCTTTGAGCTCGGAGTACTCAGGCCCCATGGTCGCCCGGGTCTTGATCCACGCGGGCTTCTTCTCGATGGGGGTCTCGGCGTTGCGGGCCTCGACTCGGAGCATCCGGCGGCCCTCAGGAGCGATCGTCACATTCCTCACCCTACGCGAACGTGCGACCCGCACGTCCGGGCAGCTTGCGCAAGGGGACCTCCGGCCCAGGCGTTTGCCCAGGTCGCGGGGCAGCATGGCGAGACGGAGCACAGGGCAGCTCCCCTCGCGCGCGCCCCGAGGAGGTTCGACATGCGGATCCTGGTCACGGTGGCGTCACGCCATGGCGCAACACGCGAGATCGGCGAGGTCGTTGCCGAGGTGCTGCGTGAGGCGGGCCACGAGGTCGACGAGCTCGATCCCGACGAGGTCCGGACCGTCGAGACCTACGAGGCAGTCGTGCTCGGCTCGTCGGTGTACGTGGGGCGGCTCGCGGCAGCGCTGCGCGAGCTCGTCGACCGCGAGGCGGGTCAGCTCGCGGCGAGACCTGTCTGGCTGTTCTGGTCCGGCCCCGTGGGCGACCCGCTCGTGCCGCCGAGCCAGCCCGATGATGTGGCCACAGTCGCGACGCGGACCGGCGCGAAGCCGCCGCGCTGCTTCGCGGGACGCCTCGACCGCCAGAAGCTCGGGCTGGCCGAGCGTGCACTCGTCGCGATGATCGACGCCGAGCAGGGCGACTTCCGTGACATGGACTACGTGCGGTCCTGGTCGACATCGATCGTGGATCAGCTCGCCGGGCGGCCGCCGCGCCGCTGACAGTGCGGGGCGCTGCGGATTCGAGTGCCGAAGCAGGCGCTGCGGCGCGTTGAGACTCAGGCTGGGACGGCGGAGGTCGGCACCTCGGACATGCCCGCAGCGGTCACTGTGGCGAGCGCCACCGGGAGACGGCTGCGCACGAGGGGGAGCGCCTCCTCCATCGTGACGTGACGACCGGCCTCGAGCGAGAGTGACGTCACATCCGCGTCTGAGATGCCGCACGGCACGATGCGGTCGAAGTCGGAGAGGTCGGGGTCGCAGTTCAGTGCGAAGCCGTGCATGGTCACGCCACGAGCAACCCGGACACCGATCGCCGCGACCTTGCGGTCGCGCCTGGCCCCGGGCAGGTACGGGTCGTCCGCGGGGAACCAGACCCCGCTGCGGCCGTCGACGCGCACCGCGACCAGACCGAGATCAGCGCACACCCGGATGAGGGCCTCCTCGAGCGCCCGCACGTAGCGCACGACGTCGATCGGGCTCGCGAGCCTGACGATGGGGTAGCCGACGAGCTGACCGGGTCCGTGCCATGTGATCCGGCCGCCGCGATCCACATCGATGACGGGTGTGCCGTCGACGGGGCGGTCCCACGACGCTGTCCGGCGTCCCGCGGTGTACACGCTCTCGTGCTCGCACAGCAGGATCGTGTCTTTGCGCTGACCGGAGACGACCTGAGCATGCACCTCGCGCTGCAGGTCCCAGGTCGGTTGGTACGCCACCCGGCGGGTCCCGGGGTCGAGCTCGACGAACTCCATGGCGTCAGGCTAACCCGCGGCCTCGTCGGGCTCGTCGCGGGCCGGGGCCAGCGCGTGGGGCGAGCTCGCCGATGCTTCGACGTGCGGAGCGGCGACGATGGCGAGGAGGACCCGCAGCTCGTCGACCTGGTCGGGGGTGAGACCACGGGTGGTCATGGCCTCGGCGGGGCGCGGGTCGGCGGCGAGCATCGCGACGGAACGCCCCAGCTCAGCGATGGTGATGACGTACTTGCGGTGATCGTTCTCGTCGGGCGCGCGCGTGACGTAGCCGGTGCGCTCCATGCGAGCCAGGATCCGGCTCATCGTCTGCTCGGTGACGCCGCTCGCGCTCGCGAGCTCACGCTGCGAGCGCGGGCGCTGCAGGAGATAGAGCAGCACCGGCATGCTCGCGTGGTTGAGGTCCCAGGTGGCCAGATGGGCATTCCACTCGCGCTCGACTCGCCGGGCAGCGGCGGAGAGCAGGCGACCGACCGGCCAGTCGGCGGGATCGGTCGACGTCACGCGCGCCGGGGCGGGCCGTTCAGGCGGCCAGGGCATCTCGGTAGCCAAGCCCTCCCACCGCCTCTCGTTTGCGTGCACTCCTGCCGAGGCCCATGATACTCAGCATGCTGAGTAAATCTCGTCATCCAGGGTTGCGCGTCGTCGTCGTCGCCGCCGTCCTGCTCGCCTGGATGGTCGTCGGCGGGCTCGGCGGCATGGCGCAGGGCAAGCTGTCCCAGGTCCAGACCAACGATGCCGCCGCCTTCCTGCCGGCATCGGCCGAGTCGGCCCAGGCCGGAACCGCCAGCACGGGCTTCGTCGACGTCGAGACGCTGCCGGTACTCGTCGTGCTCCAGCCGAAGGACGGTACCCCGGTCACGCCCGCACAGCTCGCCGCGGTGCAGGGACTCGCCGCCGAGATCGGGAACACGGCGATCCCGGGCGTCGACGCTGCCGCCGGCGACCCCGGAACCCTCGCCGAGGTCCTCATCGGGCCCGCCGTGGTGGTCCCGTCGCAGGACGGCAAGGCGCTGCTCGTCCCCTTGTCCCTCGACGGCGCGCGGGCGGGCGGGGTACTCGCGAACCAGAAGGGTGTGACAGGCGCTGTCGTCCAGGGTCTGCGCGACACGCTCGACAGCCGGCTCGGAGCCACCGCCACCGGCGCGGGCAGCGTGGGCCTGCAGGCCTGGGTGACCGGTCCGGGGGGCTTCGTCGCCGACCTCGTCAACGCGTTCGGAGGGATCGACAGCGTCCTCCTGCTCGTCGCGCTCGGCGCGGTGCTGCTCATCCTCGTCGTCGTGTACCGCTCGCCGTTCCTGCCGTTCATGGTGATCTTCTCGGCCGTGTTCGCGCTCTGCGCCGCGGCGCTCGCGGTCTACCACCTCGCCGACTCGGGCCTGCTGACCCTCAACGGGCAGGCGCAGGGGATCATGTCGATCCTCGTCGTCGGCGCCTCGGTCGACTACGCGCTCCTGCTCGTCGCGCGCTACCGCGAAGAGCTGCATCACACCCAGAGCCCGCACACAGCGTTGGCACGCGCCATGCGCGCCTCGATCGCGCCCATCGCCGCGAGTGCGGGCACCGTGATCGCGGGTCTGCTGTGCCTGACGCTCTCCGACCTCGCGTCGAACCGGAGCCTCGGACCCGTCGGCGCGATCGCTATCCTCTCGGCGTTCCTCGCCTCGATGACGTTCCTACCGGCTCTGCTCCTCGTCCTCGGACGCCGGTCGCGCGCCCTGTTCTGGCCGCGCCGCCCGCGGGTCATCGACGACGTGTCGCAGACCGGGTCCGTCGGCGCGATCGCCCGGCCCACAGCCGACGTCCTGACCGGGGTGTGGGGGCGCATCGCCCGGTTCGTCGGAGCCCACGCACGGCCTGTGTGGCTCGTCACCGCGCTCGTCCTCGTCGCGGGCGCGGCGTTCCTCCCGACACTCCAGGCGAGCGGGACCAGCCAGACCGCTGTCTTTCTGACCGACGTCGACGCGGTCAGCGGCGAGCGGGTGCTGGCGGACCACTTCGCCGCCGGGACAGTCCAGCCCGCGATCGTGATCGCGCCCGCGGCCGATCTCGCCGCGGTCGCCGCGGCCGCAGCGGCGGTCCCTGGTGTCGACACGGTGACCCCGTACACAGGTATCGGGGGCGCAGGTGCGCCCGCCGGCTCCACGACGGGGGGGCAGTCGCCGCCCAAGGTCGTCGACGGGCGGGTCCGGATCGACGTCGCCACCACGTCGGGGGCCGACACGCAGGAGGCGGTGCACACGATCGTGGCGCTCCGGGTCGCCGTCCACGCGGCGTCTCCGGACGCCCTTGTCGGCGGCGCTGCGGCGCAGTCGCTCGACACCCAGGTGTCCGGCACCCGGGACCTGCGGGTGATCGTCCCCGTCGTGCTCTCGGTGATCCTCGTCATCCTCATGCTGCTCCTCCGGTCGGTCGTCGCGGCTGTCCTCCTCATGGCCGCGAACGTCCTGTCCTTCGCGGCAGCGCTCGGGGTCTCGGCGGTCGCGTTCAACCACGTGTTCGGGTTCCCGGGCGCCGACCCGTCCGTGCCGCTGTTCGCGTTCACTTTCCTGATCGCGCTCGGGGTGGACTACTCGATCTTCCTGATGACGCGAGTCCGCGAGGAGAGCCTGCGCGTCGACACTCGAGAGGGGGTGCTGCGCGGCCTGGCTGTGACAGGAGGGGTCATCACCTCGGCCGGCGTCGTCCTCGCGGCGACGTTCGCCGCTCTCGGCGTCATCCCGCTGCTCTTTCTCGCGCAGCTCGCGTTCATCGTGTCGTTCGGTGTGCTGATCGATACGCTGATCGTGCGCAGCCTGCTCGTGCCTGCGCTCGTGCACGACATCGGTCGACGCACGTGGTGGCCGAGCATCCTCGCTCGTCCGAAGGGGTGACCAGCCGACACCGGCGGCTCCTCACCTGACGGTCGTGAGCCAACGGTCCTATGGTGAAAGACATGAGCGACTCGTTGCGTGTCGGGCTGGTCGGGTACGGGACGTCGGGACGCGGTCAGCATGCACCTCTGCTGCGCGAGGTCGGTCAGCGGGTCACTCACGTCGTCGAGCGAGACCCTGTCCGTGTCGCCGCCGCGCGGGCCGACTGGCCCGGCGTCGTCATCGACCCGGACCTCGCGACCATGCTGACGCGCGCCGCCGAGCTCGACTTCGTCGTCGTCGCTAGCCCGACAGGCTCGCACATGGCCAACGTCAACGCTGCGCTCGCGGCGCGGCTGCCCGTGGTCGTCGACAAGCCGATCGCGACGACGACCCACGACGCTCGAGCACTCGCTCGGACGGCTGAGGCGCACAGCGGCCGCCTGACCGTCTTCCAGAACCGGCGGTGGGACGCCGAACAGCTCACGCTCCGCCGGGTTCTCGACTCGGGCGAGCTGGGCAACGTGCACACCTTCGAGCGGCGCTGGGAGAGGTGGCGTCCCGTCCCGCAGCATCGGTGGAAGGAGCTCGACGTCGCCGCAGGCGGCCTGCTGCTCGACCTCGGCTCGCACCTCGTCGACTCGGCCGTCCAGCTGTTCGGCCCGGTCGTCTCCGTCTACGCCGAGCTGCGATCGCTCACGACGCCGGTCGACGACGACGTGTTCCTCGCCCTGCAGCACGCCGCGGGGCAGAACGGGGTCCAGGTGCACAGCCACCTGCAGGCCGGCGCCCTGGTCGGGGCGCCCGGTCCGCGCACCCGGGTTCTGGGCGATGCGGGCGCCTATCTCGTGACGACGTTCGAGTCCGAGCCGACGCCATTTTCGGTTCTGGACGACATCCCCCATGCCAAGCACGACCGCGTCCACCAGACGCACGAGGGGTGGATCGTGCGTGGGTCCGAGCGCGTCGCCGTCCCGCGCGCGGCCGGTGCCCCCACCGACTTCTATCGCGCGGTCGTCCGCTGGCTCACCATCGGAGGGCCGGTGCCGGTCGACCCGTGGGACGCAGTGCGGCCCGCCGAGGTGCTCGCTGCTGCGCGCGAGTCGTCGCGCGAGCACCGCGTCATCACCCTCCGGTAGCCCGCCCGAAGGCACTGGGCCTGTGGATGACGCTCGGGAGGGCGTCGATCCACGGTTCGATGTCGCCATGGAACCGTCCGCAGCACCCCCCGACGTCGTGGCCGCACTGCTCACCGGCGGGTACCGAGTTCTCGGCCCGATCGGGTGCGGTGCACAGGGACCGGCGTGGTCGGCGGTCGCGCTCGACGGGCCGCCGGAACGCGTCGTCGTCCGCGTCGTCGACCTTGCCGCTGACCCACGGCATGGTGCGCGCCTCGACCGACTCCGCAACGTCCAGCACGAGCATCTCGCCCGCGTCCGGGACGTGGTCGCGGTCGGCCCCGGTACGGCTGCGTTGCTCGTGGACCACATGCCAGGGCCGACCCTCGCCGCCCTGCGGTCCGCCCGCGGTCCGCTCAGCGCGGGCGAGGCGGTCACGCTCGCCGTCCCGCTTGCCGACGCGCTCGAGGCCCTGCACGTCGCGGGCCTCGTCCACGGTGACGTGTCGCCTGCCAACATCGTCATCGGCCTCGACGGACGGCCCGTCCTGGTCGACCTGCTCGGGGCCCTGACACCCAGTGCCGGCACCCCCGCATTCGCCGCCCCCGAGGTGCGCCGGGGTCAGGCCTGCGAGCCGCCAGGAGACGTGTACGCGCTCGCGAGCGTGGGGCTCGCCCAGCTCGGGCCCGCCCCTGCCGGCACTGGGGCCGGCGCGGACCTCGCGGCCTCGAGCGACGACCAGCGCGTCCGGGACCTGCTCACGGCGGCGACCGACCCGGATCCGCGACTGAGGCTGGCTGCCCGCGAGCTCGCTGATTCCTGCTTCCGAGCACACGCGCCCGAGCCGATCATGCTGCCCGACAGCTCGGTGCTCGCCCGCACCGAGCTCGCCGGCCTCGCGAGCCGGGGCGGGCGGACGACCACCCCGCGATGCTCCTCGCGCCACCGCGGGTACCGCGCCTGGCGGGCGCACCTCGGGCGCGTCGCGGCAGCCGTCGGCGCTGTCGTGGTGTGCGGGGTCCTCGCATTCGCCCTGAGCCAGCGCGGCGCCGGTGAGGCGGGCGGGCGCTCCCCTGGCCCTGACACTCACTCGACAGGCGTGGCTCTCAGCCGCGTCGCAGGCGCCGTGGACGGCTCGGCGATCGGCCTGCTCCACGGGGGACGTGCCCCCGGTGCGCTCGCGGCACGTCCAACCGCGCCGACCACACCGACCGCGGTGGCCGGCAGCGCCTCGATTGACAGTGCCTCCGCTGACCCGGTCGTCGAGGCCCGGCGTCTGACGGAGCTCCGTGCGCGCCTGATCTCGGCGGGTGACGCGGTGGCGCTCACGTCGGTCGAGGTCCTCGGTTCGCCTGCCTCGACTGCCGACGCCGCGATCCTGGCCGACCTTGCCACGCGCGGACTGCGCATCGAGGGGCTGTCGGTGGAGGTGGACCGCGCGGAGCTCGTCTCGGCGGCGGGATCGGCAGTGACGGTCGCGGTGACGTCGGCCAGCTCGGGGTACCGGCTGCTTCGTGCGGACGGGACGACCGAGAGCACCGTGCCGGCAGGTGGGCAGCGCACCGTCGTGCTCGTGCTCGAGCTCACGGACGCCGGGTTGCGAGTCACGGACGTCCTGGAGCCGGCCGAGACAGGTGCCGGCGTCTGAGGGTGACGTCCCCGTCGCGGGGGACTATGCGTCCAGCGTCTCTACACCGTGACGTACTGCACGGCCGCCGCCAGGTCCGGGTGGACCGGTACGAACCCGCTGTCGGTGAGGGCGCGGGGTGTCGCACGGATCGACCCCAGGACCTCCGGGGCGAAGTCACCGAGGGCGATCCGCATGGCCCACGCAGGTGCGCGCACGACAGCCGGCCGGTGCAGGGCGCGGGCCAGCGCCCGGGTGAGTTCCGCATTCGTGTCCGCGCCAGCCACCATGTTCACCGGACCGTGGACCGGCGCGTCGAGCAGGTGGATGATCGCGCGCACCTCGTCGGGCAGGGTGATCCAGCTCCAGTACTGCCGACCCGAGCCGAGCGGTCCACCGAGGCCCGCACGCACGAGCGGGAGAAGGCGTCCGAGCGCACCGCCGCGCGGGGCGAGCACGATGCCGCTGCGCAGGTGCGCGACCCTGAGCCCGGCCTCGACGGCGGGAAGCGTCGACGCCTCCCACTGCCGGACGACGCCCGCGAAGAAGGTCGTGCCGAGCGGCTCGTGCTCGTCGAGGATTTCGGCGCCGCGGTCCCCGTAGGCGCCGATCCCCGACGCCTGGACCAGCACCTGGGGACCAGTCACGAGGCCGGCCATGGTACTGGACAGGAGGCCGGCGGTTCGTGTCCGGGACAGCAGGACCGTCCGCTTGCGAGCCTTCGTCAGCGGGCGGTCGCTGACGCCGGCGCCTGCAAGGTTGATGACAGCATCAGCCCCCGCGAGCGCCGACGGTTCGAGCCGGCCGGCATCGGGGTCCCACTCGACGTCGTCGGGCTCGGACGGCGTGCCGCGCACGAGACGACGGACGTGGTGCCCGTGCGCCCGGAGCGCCGGAACGAGCGCTGAGCCGATGAGTCCGCGGGAGCCGGCAACGACGATGTCCATGAGTCCACTCTACGAAGCGGCACGAAACCGAGACGGACGAGCGAGAACGACGACGCCCGGGCGCCCACCTCCGCGGAGGTCGACGCCCGGGCGTCCGGGGATGCTGGTCGTCAGATGCCGACCTCGGACTCGAACGCGCCCTCTTCGATGCGCGCCTTGACCGTGGCGAGGTAGCGAGACGCGTCGGCGCCGTCGACCAGGCGGTGGTCGTACGACAGCGCGAGGTAGCACATCGACCGGATGGCGATGACGTCACCGCCATCGGCGTCGGTCTTGACGACGGGGCGCTTGACGATCGCACCCGTGCCGAGGATCGCGGACGTGCCGCCCGGGACGATCGGCGTGTCGAACAACGCGCCGCCCGAGCCGGTGTTCGTGACGGTGAAAGTCGCACCGCTCAGCTCGTCGGGCGTGACCTTGTTGTCGCGGGTGCGGACGGCGAGGTCACCGATCTTGCGGGCGATCCCGGCGAGGTTGAGGTCACCGGCATCGCGGATGACCGGGACGAGCAGCCCTCGTGGGGTGTCAACGGCGATGCCGATGTTCTCCTGGCCGTGGTACGTGATCTGGTTGCCTTCGAGCACGCCGTTGACCTTCGGGTGGACCTTCAGGGCCTCGATCGCGGCCAGCACGAAGAACGGGAGGAACGTGAGGTTCAGGCCCTCGCGCGCTTTGAAGTCGTTCTTCGCCCGAGCCCGCAGCAGGGCGACCTTCGTCACGTCGACCTCGACGACCGTCGTGAGCTGCGCCTGGCTGTGCAGCGCGTCCACCATGCGCTCGGCGATGATCTGACGCAGGCGGCTGGCCTTCTCGGTCGTGCCGCGCAGCGGCGAGACCTCGAGCGGTACTGCGGCCTTCGCCGGAGCCTTCTCGGCGGCCAGGGCCGTGGCGCTGACTTCCGCGGCCGCCTTGGCCGCCTCAGCGGCCGCGGCCGCCTTGGCCGCTGCCTCGAGCACGTCCTCCTTGCGGATCCGGCCGCCCACACCGGTGCCGGCGAGCGAGGACACGTCGACGCCGTTCTCGGCAGCGAGCTTGCGGACGAGCGGCGTCAGGTACGTGCCCGACGCCGCAGGGGCAGGCGCCGCGTGCTGTGCCTTGACCGGAGCGGCCACCGGAGCGGCCACCGGTGCAGGAACCGGAGCCGGCGTCGCCTCGACCGGAGCTGCGACGGGTGCGGGGGCTGCCGCGGCCGGTGTGGCCGGCGCCTCGGCCTGCTGTGCCGGAGCCGCGCCGGAGCCGATGACGGCCAGGACTGCGCCGACGGAGACTGTCTCGTCCTCCTGGACGCGGATCTCCAGGAGCGTGCCGGCGAACGGGGACGGGATCTCGGTGTCGACCTTGTCGGTGGAGATCTCGAGCAGAGGCTCGTCGACCTCGACCGCGTCGCCGATCGCCTTGAGCCATCGCGTGACGGTGCCCTCGGTGACCGACTCGCCGAGCGCGGGGAGGGTGACCTCGGCGCCGACCGGCGAACCGGCCGCAGCCGGCGCCTGGGGTGCGGCCTCGGCGGGCGCTGCCGGGGCCTCGGTGTCCTCGACCGGTGCTGCGGGCTGCTCGACGAGCTCGGCAGGCACAGTCTCGGCAGGCGCAGCTTCAGACGGCGCAGCTTCAGACGGCGCGGCTTCAGACGGCTCAGCCTCAGCAGGCGCCGCCTCGGCAGGCGCGGCTTCAGACGGCTCAGCCTCAGCAGGCGCGGTCTGCGCCGGTTCGGCACCGTCGTGCGCGCCGGGCTGGCCGGAGCCGATCACGGCGAGCACTCCACCGACCTGGACGGTCTCGTCCTCCTGGACGAGGATCTGCTCGAGGATGCCCGCGAACGGCGACGGGATCTCGGTGTCGACTTTGTCGGTCGAGATCTCGACCAGCGGCTCGTCGACGGCGACGACGTCGCCGACGTTCTTGAGCCACCGGGTGACGGTTCCCTCGGTGACGGACTCACCGAGAGCGGGGAGCTGCACGTTGTCAGACATGACCGCTGGTCTCCTTCGGTCGTGGGGTCAGTTGTGGGCGTGCAGCGGCTTGCCGGCGAGCGCGAGGTGCGCTTCTCCGAGAGCCTCGTTCTGCGTCGGGTGGGCGTGCACGAGCGAGGCGACGTCTTCCGGGTACGCCTCCCAGTTCACGATGAGCTGACCCTCGCCGATGAGCTCGCCGACGCGGGCGCCGATCATGTGCACGCCGATGACGGGGCCGTCCTTCTTGCGGACGAGCTTGACGAAGCCCGCCGTCCCGAGGATCTGGCTCTTGCCGTTCCCGCCGAGGTTGTACTCGAGGGTCTCGACGGCGTCGTCGCCGTGGACCTCGCGTGCCTTGGCCTCGGTGAGGCCCACGGACGCGACCTCGGGGTCGGAGTACGTCACTCGGGGGATGCCCGACTCGACGATCGTCTGCGGGGCGAGACCCGCGATCTCCTCGGCGACGAAGATGCCCTGCGCGAACCCGCGGTGCGCGAGCTGGAGGCCAGGGACGATGTCACCGACCGCGTAGATGTTGCCGACACCGGTGTGCAGGCGCTCGTTGGTGATGACGAAGCCGCGATCGAGCGTGAGGCCCTGCTCGGCGTAGCCGAGGCCTTCGGTGCGGGGACCGCGCCCGACGGCGACGAGCAGCAGGTCGGCGTCGAACGTCTTGCCGTCCTCGAGCGAGACGTGCACACCGTTGTCGTCCTGCGTCACACCCGAGAAGCGGACACTCAGGTTGAACGCGATGCCGCGCTTGCGGAACGCACGCTCGAACGCCTTCGACAGCGCCTCTTCCTCGTTGGGGACGAGGTGGGGGAGAGCCTCGATGATGGTCACGTCGGCGCCGAACGAGCGCCAGACGGAGGCGAACTCGGAGCCGATGACCCCGCCGCCGAGGATGATCACGGACCGCGGCACCCAGTCGAGCTGGAGTGCCTGGTCGGACGTGATGACCCGGCCGCCGATGTCGAGGCCCGGGAGCGAACGCGCGTACGAGCCCGTGCCGAGCACGATGTTCCGCCCGGTGATGCGCTCGCCGTTGACCTCGACCGTGTCCTGGCCGACGAGCGTGCCGTAACCCTCGAAGACCGTGATCTTGCGGGACTTGATGAGTCCTTGCAGGCCCTTGTACAGCCGACCGACGACTGCGGCCTTGTACTCGTTGACCCCGGCCATGTCGATGCCCTTGAGCTCGGTGTGCACACCGAAGTGGGCGCCGTCGCGCGCGTTGTCCGCGATCTCGGCGGCGTGCAGCAGGGCCTTCGTCGGGATGCAGCCGTTGTGCAGGCAGGTCCCGCCGAGCTTGTCGGCCTCGACGAGAGCGACGGAGAGGCCGAGCTGGGCACCACGGAGCGCTGTCGCGTAGCCGCCGCTCCCTCCGCCCAGGACAACGATGTCGAAAGCGGTGCCGTTCGTGTCGGCCACGTGCAACTCCTCAGAGCGGGTCTGTGCAGGACGTGTGGTACTTGCGGTGCTCGCCAACCATCTTGTCATCCTGGTGCGCGGCGAACGAACCGTACAAGGGCGCGAGGGTTGTGACGCCGGGAACATTCGTCCCATGTCTTATGGGATGCGATCGGCGGGCGGCGGGTTCCCAGGTGTCTGCCAACCTTGCCCGCTACGCTCCAGGCATGGGCTTGTTCTCGCGTCGTCGGGCGCGCACCGCTGACGGCACCGCGGACGTACCGTCGCCCCGCCAGGCGCAGCAGGCGACCCTCGCGCACCTGCGTGACTTCGTGGCGACCCGTGTCGGCGTCGAGGCCTATGTCGAGCCCGAGACGCACGTGACGCAGACGACGCTCATGCTCATCGCGACGACGGGTGAGTGGACGCGGCGCAAGGTCCCGGGCGCCAAGGAGGCGTACGAGCTCGCGCGCAACCTCGGGATCCCGGTCTACGACGTGCACCGGACCGGCTACCCGCAGCGCATGCGGGACTGGAACGCGAGCCAGCGGGTCCCGCGTCGGGCACCCGGGGCCTGACCGGGCAGGCCGGACCAGCCGCCGACCTACGCCAGCGCGAGCCCGTCCACGAGCTCGACCCCGGGGGCGGCCGCGAGCAGGGCACCCGGCAGGGCCAGCTTGGAACGGCGCAGCCCGCTGCCGATGATGACCATCCCGTCCGCCGTCGGGTCGGCGGCGGCGATCCGCGCGTCCACGAGCACCCGGTAACCGGCTGGCAGCCCCAGCGGAGTGATCCCGCCGTACTCCATGCCCGACTCGGTCGTCGCGCGGTCCATGGGCAGGAACGAGGCCTTGCGGACGTCGAGCAGACGCTTGACGACGTTGTTGACGTCGGCCCGCGTCGTCGCGCGGACGACGGCGGCCGCGATACGTTCGGCCCCCGCACGCCGCCCGGACACGAGCACGCAGTTGGCGGACGCCGTGAGCGGCAGGTCGTAGGCCTCGGTCATGGCGGCGGTGTCGGCCAGGTCCGGGTCGATCTCCGCGACCGCGAGGACGTCGGCGACCCGCGGATCGAGCCGTGCCCACGCCTCGATCGCCGCGGACGTGCTCGGTGCGAGCAGGTCGGGACGCTCGACGGCGCGCATCCAGGTGAGGGTTCCGAAGGTCGCCGGCAGCATGGCGAGCAGGTTAGCCGCGGGGCGTCGGTGGTGTCTCAGCGCCGGTAGGTGGCGACGAGGAGCGCGCGGGCGATCGTGTGGAAGGTGGCGCCGCACGCCGCGGCACCGGGCATGGTCTCCGGGCTGATGGTCGCGTGCTCGACGTCGAGCGCGTGCACCGCGAAGACGTACCGGTGCTCGCGGTCGCCCGGTGGGGGTGCCGCGCCGACATACCCCGCCACCCCGTCGTCTCCGCGCAGGTGGAATGCCCCGAGGGGTAGCCGCTCGGCGTCGGGCGACCCGGCTCCGCGGGCGAGTGACGTCGTCGTGACGGGCAGGTCGGCGACGGACCAGTGCCACCAGCCCGACGGGCCCGGCGCGTCCGGGTCGAACACGTTGACGAAAAACGAGCGCGTCTGCGGCGGGAAGCCCTCCCAGCGCAGGTGTGGGGACACGTTCGGGTGAGGGGGTGCCGCGTGCGCGTCGGGCAGGCGCTCGCCGTGGCGCACGTCGTCGCTCGTGAGCATGAAGGGCGGGACAGCGGGGAGCAGGGTGTACGGGGCCGGTGCGAGCGGGCGGGTCAGGGGTACGACCACGGGATTCTCCTCGGTCCGGGACAGCCGGTGCGACCGCCTGGATCCATCATGCCGAGCCAGACCCTCGCGCGCTCTCCGACGACGCGCTCCGCGGATTGACAGGCTCGCAGTGTCGGCATCTACTGGCATGATCGAACACATGTTCGATCCAGATGTCGCTCGGGGACGATCGTGAGCGTGACGGGGGAGGGGCGATGTCGGAGGCGATGGTGGCGGTGATGATGACGACGCAGGAGGAGCGCACGGCCCTGGCGCGCGCCACCCTCGCACGCGCGGAGCTGCTGACCGGGGCGCGGAGCCTGCGCCGGACGGTTTCCGAGATCCCTGTGCCCGAGGTCCCTGTGCCCGCGGCGCCTGTGCCCGAGGTCCCGGTGCCCGAGGTCCCGGTGCCCCGTCCGCGGGCGGGGGACGGTGCGCCGGTCCGTCGCACCTCTCTCGTCACGAGCGAGCGCCCGTCGCTGCCCGTTCCCGACGCGCTCTCGGCGCTGCTGCCCGACGGGTTGCGTCGGGGCAGCACCGTGGCCGTGCTCGGGTC
>JABBOW010000021.1 GCA_012927595.1 Cellulomonas sp. | reverse complement strand
GGTCAGCGTGCGGCTCGTCGCGCGTGTTGATGATCGGCCGACGCAGCGTCGTCTCGAGCCCGATCTCGGCCTCGATGTAGTCCGCGCGCTGCGACAGCTGGAAGCCTGGCAGCTCGCCACGCTGGCCGAGGCCCACGCGGCCGGCACCGGTGAATACCTGGCGGGTGACGAGAAACGGCGTCAGGCGCGCGGCCAGCTCGGCGAACGGCACCGACCGGTCGACCAGGTAGTTCTCGTGCGTGCCGTACGTCGCGCCCTTGCCGTCGACGTTGTTCTTGTACAAGGCGACGTCGGGCATCGCGAGCATCGACGCGAGCGCGCGCACGGACGCGAGCATGACGAGCTCCCCGGCCCGGTCCCAGCGGACCCCGTCGAGTGGACCGGTGACCTCGGGCGAGGAGTACTCGGGATGGGCGTGGTCGACGTACAGCCGCGCACCGTTCGTCAGGACGACGTTGGCGGCGCCGGGGTCGTCGTACTCCTCGATCCCCGAGCGCGCGAGCAGCTGCGGACCGTCGCCGGACGGCGCGCGCTGCAACGGTGCGTCCGTCAGCATCGAGGGGTGCGCGGATGCGCGCTGCAGGCGGAAGCCGCGTGCGTCGTGCAGCGGGTCCTCGGCGTCGTAGTCCCACCGGGCTCGCGACCGCGCGCTCTCACGAGCCGCCAGGTGCACGGCCACGACGTGGCTCGACAGGAGCATCGGGTTGGCCCCCGGTCGCCCCGGTTGCAGGACGCCGTACTCCGTCTCGATCCCCATCACGCGGCGCACACTCACGCGGCCAGCCTAGGCGAGACGCGCGAGGCGACAAGGACCGGTCCGCTGGGCACCGACGGCACGCACAGCGTCTGCCCGCCCGGTATCGCTACAGGTACTGTCCGGTGCTCGTCACGGTCTCGATCGTCCGCGAGCCGTCTTTGCCCTTCTTGTCCTGGACGATCGTGCGGATGAACACGATGCGCTCGCCCTTCTTGCCGGAGATCCGGGCCCAGTCGTCCGGGTTGGTCGTGTTGGGCAGGTCCTCGTTCTCCTTGAACTCGTCGACACAGGCAGTGAGCAGGTGGTCGACGCGGATGCCGCGCTGCCCGGTCGCGAGGAAGTCCTTGATCGCGGACTTCTTCGCGCGGTCGACGATGTTCTGGACCATCGCGCCCGAGTTGAAGTCCTTGAAGTACAGGACCTCCTTGTCGCCGCTCGCGTAGGTCACCTCCAGGAAGCGGTTCTCCTCGCTCTCGGTGTACATGCGCTCGACCACGCGGTTGATCATCGCCTCGACGGCCGACGCGGCGTTGCCGCCATGCTCGGCGATGTCGTCCGGGTGGATCGGCAGCGAAGGGGTGAGGTACTTGCCGAAGATCTCCCGCGCACCCTCGGCGTCCGGTCGCGCGATCTTGATCTTCACATCGAGGCGGCCAGGGCGCAGGATCGCCGGATCGATCATGTCCTCGCGGTTCGAGGCGCCGATCACGATGACGTTCTCGAGCCTCTCGACGCCGTCGATCTCACTGAGCAGCTGCGGCACGATCGTTGTCTCGACGGCGCGCGACACCCCGGTGCCGCGGGTCCGGAACAGTGACTCCATCTCATCGAAGAACACGACGACCGGGTGCCCCTGCGACGCCTTCTCCCGAGCGCGGGAGAAGATCAGCCGGATGTGCCGCTCGGTCTCCCCGACGTACTTGTTGAGCAGCTCCGGGCCCTTGACGTTGAGGAAGTAGCTGCGCGCGTCCGCGGCATCCTCGCCGCGAGCCGCTGCGGCGGTCGCTGCGAGCGAGTGCGCGACGGCCTTGGCGATGAGCGTCTTGCCGCACCCGGGCGGGCCGTACAGCAGCACGCCCTTGGGCGGCTTGAGGCCGTGCTCGCGGAAGAGCTCCGGATGCAGGAACGGCAGCTCGACGGCGTCCCGGATCGTCTCGATCTGCGGTCCAAGACCGCCGATGTCCGAGTAGTCGATGTCCGGGACCTCCTCGAGCACGAGGTCCTCGACCTCGGACCGCGGGATGCGCTCGAAGACGAAGCCGGTGCGCGGCTCGATCGTGAGAGCGTCGCCGATCCGCACGGCGGCCTCGAGGAGCTGGCCCGAGAAACGCACGACCCTTTCCTCGTCGCCGCGCCCGACGACCAGCGCCCGACCCGTGCCGAGCAGCTCCTTGACAGTGACGAGCTCGCCGACCTCCTCGTAGCCGCCTGCCTCGACGACCGTGAGCGCCTCATTGAGCATGACCTCCTGGCCGGGGCGCAGGTGGTGGACGTCGAGCGTGGGGCTCGCACCGACGTGCATCTTGCGGCCCGCGGAGATGATGTCCACGGTGCCGTCGGCGCGCGCCGACAGGAACGTGGCGTAGGTGCCGGGTGGCTTGGCGAGCTCGTCGAGCTGGCGCTTGAGCTCGATGATCTGGTCGCGTGCTGCGGCGAGCGCCTCGGCGATGCGCTCGTTGCGCGCCGACAGCAGCGTCAGCTCGCGTTGCAGGTCACGACCTGTCGTCGACGGTTCAGTCATGGGGTGTGCCTCCGTTCCGTGCTGCGCACGGTGCACGCCGGTGTGCGCTGCTCTCGCCCGACCTTAACCAGTCGTGGCCCACGATCGGGGGCGCCAGGCCGAGGGGGGGGCGGGCCCGCCCCCGCCACGGCGGCGCCGGTGGCCCGGGCCCCCCCCCCCCCCCCCCCCCCCCCCCCCGGCGGCTCTCGCCCGACCTGAACAAGTGGTTTCAATCGATGGGGGGAGGCGGGCCGACGTCGCGCCGGACGCGACGGATCTTCTTGTCCGAGATGGCCCGTTCGCCGAGCGCCTCCGCCGACCAGGCGTCGTCGGGCAGCACGCGGACGTCGGACGACACGACTGTCGGGTCGAGGGCCACACCCGTGGTGCCTTCAACGTCAGGATAGGCGCCCTTCGCGGGCCGACGACGGCGCTGCGGGGCGTCGACTCCGTCTGCCAGGCGTCGGGTCGTCAGCAGGAAGCCCGTGTGCCCGATCATGCGGTGCTCGGGGCGCACCGCGAGGCCCTCGAGGTGCCAGCCGCGCACGAGGGACTCCCATGCGGCTGGCTCGGTGTACCGGCCGTCGGAGCGGAGGTCCTCGGCGAGCCGCGACAGCTGCGTCGTGGTCGCGACGTAGGCGATGAGCACACCGCCCGGCGCAAGGGCGGTCGCGACGGCGTCGAGGTTCTCCCAGGGCGCGAGCATGTCGAGGACGACGCGGTCGACCGACCCAGGCTCGGCCGCACCCGGCAGGACGTCCGAGAGGTCGCCGACCGACAGCTGCCACGCGGGGTGCGGTCCGCCGAAAAACCCCTCGACGTTGCCGCGGGCGATCGCGGCGAAGTCCTCGCGCCGCTCGATCGAGTGCAGCGAGCCGGCGTCGCCGACCGCGCGGAGCAGGGACATCGTCAGGGCGCCGGAGCCGACTCCCGCCTCGATGACGCGCGCACCCGGGTAGATGTCGGCCATCGCGACGATCTGGCCGGCGTCCTTCGGGTAGACGACCGCGGCGCCGCGCGGCATCGACAGGACGAAGTCGGCGAGCAGAGGACGCACCGCGAGGTACTCGATCCCAGCCGTGTTGCGCACGACCGAGCCTTCGGGTGCACCGATGAGCTGCTCGTGCGTGAAGTAGCCCTTGTGGGTGTGGAACGACGCACCGGGCGTGAGCGTGATCGTGTGGAGCCGCCCGCGCGGATCTGTCAGCTGGACCCTGTCCCCCTCCCGCAAGGGACCGCGCCGCTGCTCCGCCCCCGTGCTGGTCGGGACTGCAGCTGCGGTGGGCTCGGGTGCGAGGGTGTGGTCGGTCACTTTGGTCCAGTCTAGGAGCGCCTACGCGCGCAGCGCGGCGATGACGTCGACCGCGCGCACGAGCGCGACGACGCGACCACCGCGCACCGCCACCACGACGGGCGACATCCGGGTGGTCTGACCGACCGCCTGAACGAGCGCGGCGCCCTCGAGCGACGCGTCCACGACTGCCCCGACGGGCAGCACGACCGAGACCGCGACCACCGGCGTGCTCGCTCTGTCCTCGGGTGCCACGGCAGCCGCCGCAGCTCGGTCGACGTAGGCGGCCGGACGTCCGTCGGGCGCGAGGACGACCACGTCGTTGACGCCCGCGGCCCCGCGAGCCCGGTCCGCGTCGGCCAGCGTCGCGTGCGCCTCGACGACCGCAGCCGGCAGCCCGACGACGGCGACGGTGATCGCCGTCACGGCGCGGCCTGTCCGGGCGCCCGCGATCGCGCCGCTCGCACCGCTCCACAGGAACGACCCAATGAGAAAGGTCCACACGATCGTGTACAGGTCCAGGGGCGATCCTCGCAGGATCGGCAGCACGAGCGCCCAGGCGACGACGGCCACGGCCACGACCCGGCCACCCCAACCGGCGACGACCGCACCGCGGTGCCGGTCGCCCGTCACGCGCCAGACGAGGGCCTCGAGCACGCGCCCGCCGTCGAGCGGGAGCCCGGGAATGAGGTTGAAGAACCCGACGAACCCGTTGGAGAAGGCGCCGGCGTACAGGAGCAGGCCGGCGAGGCCATCAGCCGGCACAGCCTGTGCGACGACCCAGCACCCGACCGCGATGACCAGGTTCGCCACTGGTCCGACGACGGCAACCAGCGCGCTCGTCGCGGGCGTCGGCGCTGCGCCACCGAAGGCGGTGTGCCCGCCCCAGAGCGTGATCGCGAACTCGTGCACGACCTGACCGCGCGACCGCGCGACGAGCCCGTGCGCGAGCTCGTGGACGAGCACGGAGACGAAGAGCAGGACGACGAACCCGAGCGCAACGACGTAGGTGAGCGCGCCGAGCTCGGGCGCCCGAGCCTGCACGGTCGGGGCGAAGATCGCGGTGAGCACGACGGCGGCGAGCAGCCAGCTCGGCGCGAGGATGATCGGGGCGCCGACCGCCCGGCCGATCACCCAGCCCTTGGTACCACCACGTCGACTGCCGCTGCTGCTCACCGCGTCAGCCTAGGTGCCCGTCCTGAACCTCTCGCACGCCTGGCGTGCCTAGGTGTCTG
>JABBOW010000010.1 GCA_012927595.1 Cellulomonas sp. | reverse complement strand
GCTCCAGGTCGCGAGCGCCCTGGACAACGAGCGGCTTGCGGACATCCTCGAAGAGCTCCCGGAGGACGACCCGGTCGCGATCCTGTCTGGTCTAGACCGGGCACGGGCCGCCGACGTGCTCGAGGCGATGCAGCCGGACGACGCCGCCGACCTCCTCGGCGAGCTCCCGGACGAGCAGGCCGCCGAGCTCCTCGGACTCATGGAGCCCGAGGAGGCGCGGGACGTCCGCCGCCTCCTCGCGTACGAGGACGACACCGCGGGCGGGCTCATGACGACCGAGCCGGTCATCCTCGGCCCTGAGACCTCGATCGCCGCGGCCCTCGCGCACGTCCGTCGCCAGGACCTCGCGCCCACGCTCGCGTCGATGGTGTTCGTGACGCGCCAGCCGCTGGAGACGCCGACCGGTCGATTCCTCGGCGTCGTGCACCTGCAGCGCATGCTGCGCGAGGCGCCGCACGAGTCGATCGGGGCGATCATCGACGCCGACATCGACGCCGTGACCGCCGACGCACCGCTCCTGCAGGTCACGCGCCTGCTCGCGACCTGCAACCTGCTCGCCGTCCCGGTCGTGGACGGCGAGCAGCGTCTGCTCGGTGCGGTCAGTGTCGACGACGTGCTCGACCACCTGCTGCCTGAGGACTGGCGCAGGCTCGACGACGAGGAGCCGAGCGTGGCTCCGGCTCCGGCTCCGGCTCCGGGAGCGGCAGCTGGCGACGGCCCGACGGGAGGCACTCGTGCCTGAGCGCCTCGACACCCCGAAGGAGACCCGGCGCACGCTGCTGCCCAAGGTCCAGGTCGACCAGGACGCGTTCGGCAAGATCGCCGAGGGCATCGCACGGTTCATGGGGACACCGCGATTCCTCGCCTACATGACGGTCTTCGTCGTGGCGTGGCTGGGCTCGAACTCCATCGGCCCCTTCTCGCTGCGCTTCGACTCGCAGAAGTTCGGCTTCACGCTGCTCACGCTCATGCTCTCGCTCCAGGCGTCGTGCTCGGCGCCGCTCATCCTGCTCGCGCAGAACCGTCAGGTAGACCGTGACCGCGTCGCTGCCGAGCAGGACCGCCAGGGCGCTGAGCGCAATCTCGCCGACACCGAGTTCCTGGCCCGCGAGATCGCCGCGCTCCGCATCGCGCTGTCCGAGGTCGCGACGCGCGACTTCGTCCGGGGTGAGCTCCGCGACGTGTTCGAGGAGCTGAACACCGAGCGAGCCAACGGCGACGGCACCAACCGCCCGTCCGGCGCAGACGCGAACCCTCCCGCGTCGTCGGGGCGACCCGCAGGGGCGAACGGCCCATCAACGGGCTGACGGCTCGATCTAGAATGGTTCCCATGCCCGCCCTCACCGACCCCGCCATGCTCGCCGACGCCGTCCGCGCCACTCTCGTCGGCGTCATCGACCCGGAGATCCGTCGCCCGATCACCGAGCTGGGGATGGTCCGATCGGTCGAGGTGATCCTCGGCGGCGCGGTCGACGGCGGCCCGCTGGTCACGGTCGGGCTCGACCTGACGACGCAGGGCTGCCCGCTCAAGGACACCCTCACGAAGGACATCACGGCGGCTGCACGCACCGTCGAAGGCGTCACCGACGTGCGCGTCGCGATGGGCGTGATGTCACCTGAGCAGCGCACCGAGCTCCGCACGATGTTGCGCGGCGGTTCGCCCGAGCCCGTCATCCCGTTCTCGTTGCCGACCTCGCTCACGAAGGTCTACGCGATCGCGTCCGGCAAGGGCGGCGTGGGCAAGTCGTCGGTGACGGCCAACCTCGCGTGTGCCATGGCCGCCGACGGCCTGCGGGTGGGGATTGTCGACGCCGACATCTATGGCTTCTCGATCCCCCGCATGCTCGGCGTGACGCGTCCGCCGACGAAGGTCGACGACATGCTGCTGCCGCCGATCGCCCACGACGTCAAGGTCGTGTCGATCGGCATGTTCGTGCCAGCCGGGCAGCCGGTCGTGTGGCGCGGCCCGATGCTGCACCGGGCGCTGCAGCAGTTCCTGGCCGACGTGTTCTGGGGCGACCTCGACGTGCTGCTGCTCGACCTGCCCCCCGGTACGGGCGACATCGCGATCTCGGTCGCGCAGCTGCTCCCCTCATCAGAGCTGCTCGTCGTGACGACACCGCAGGTCGCGGCGGCCGAGGTCGCCGAGCGGGCGGGGTCGGTGGCGCTGCAGACGCGACAGCACGTCGTCGGCGTGCTGGAGAACATGTCGTGGCTCGTGCAGCCCGACGGCTCGCGCCTGGAGCTGTTCGGCTCAGGCGGGGGCGCCGTCGTCGCCGACAACCTCTCACGTGCCATGGGTGCCCCCGTCCCGCTGCTGGGCCAGGTGCCGCTCGACATGGCGCTGCGCGAGGCGGGCGACGAGGGCACGCCCATCGTGCTGGCCCATCCCGACTCCCCCGGCGCCGTCGTGCTCCGCTCGGTCGCCCGCACGCTCGCGGCCCGGTCGCGCGGCCTGGCCGGTCGGTCGCTCGGGCTGTCCCCCGTCGCCGGCTGAGCCGTCCCGCGCCGGGCAGGCACCCGCTTCCCGTCGCCCTGTGACCCTGTGACCCACGTCACCAGGTCCTGCCACAGTGACGCGACTGTTTGTTTCTGTTCGACTGTGGTGAATACTGTCCAGATGCTCGCGCCGCAGCGCCAGGACCGGATCTTGGCCCAGATCCGTGCGCACGGCGCTGTCCGCGTCACGGACCTCGTCGAGGAGCTGGACGTCTCCGACATGACGGTACGGCGCGACATCGGCGAGCTCGCCCGAGCCGGGCTCGTCCGACGCGTGCACGGCGGCGCGGTCACTCCCGAGCCCGCGGGCCAATCGACGCACGAGCCCGGCTTCGAGACCAAGCGCACCTGGGCCACCACCGAGAAGGCAGCCATCGCCCGCGTGGCGCTGACCACGATCGAGCCGGGGCAGGCGATCGCCCTCTCGGCCGGCACGACGACCCACCTGCTGGCCGAGCTCATCGCCGCCGACCTCTCGCTGCGACCGCTGACGGTTGTGACGAACTCGCTCCGGGTGGCCGACGCGCTCCACCACGCAGCCGACTCCTCCGGCCAGTCCGCGCTCGAGGTCATCCTCACGGGTGGCGTCCGAACGCCGTCCGACGCGCTCGTCGGGCCGGTCGCCGACTCCGCGATCGAGCGGCTGCGCGTCGACCGGGTGTTCCTCGGCGTGCACGGTCTCGACCGGCACGGTGCGACGACCCCGAACCTGCTCGAGGCGGCGACCAATCAGGCCCTCGTCGCGAGCGCAGCCCGGCTCACCGTGCTCGCCGACCACACCAAGTGGGGTGTCGTCGGGCTGGCCCGGATCGTCTCGCTCGACGAGATCGACCTGCTCCTCAGCGACGACGGGCTCCCCGGGGACGCTCGCACCGTCCTCGAGGACGCCGTCGGACAGCTTCTGCTCGCCACCACGCCCACCACGCCCACCACGCCCACCCCCGAGGACCTCTGATGACCGATCCCGCCCGCCCCGCCCGGGTCCGCCGCACCGCGACCCACCTGGCCGACGGCCGCGAGCTCATCTACTTCGACGACTCCGAGCCGTACGTCTCGGGTGGTGCCACGCGGCGGCTCGACGACCCGCGTCCGCTCGGTGACCGCTTCGAGGCGGCGACCTCCGGCGACGCGGGCGGCGGGGCTGCCCCCGTGCAGGGCCCCGAGATGCGGCGCGACCCGCTAACGGGCGACTGGATCCCTATGGCGTCGCACCGCATGAACCGCACGTTCCTGCCCGCCGCCGACTCGTGCCCGCTGTGCCCAGCCCGCCCGGACGCCACATACTCCGATGGCGAGGTGCCCGACACCGACTACGACGTCGCGGTCTTCGAGAACCGGTTCCCCGCCCTCATGCGCATCCCGGGCGTCACCCTCGACGACGGTTGGCACGTCGACGACGAGCCGCTGTGGCCGGCGCTGCCCGCGGCCGGCCGCTGCGAGGTCGTGTGCTTCAGCTCGGACCACACGAGCTCGTTCGCGGACCTCACCCCGACGCGCGTGCGGACCATCATCGAGGCCTGGGCGGACCGCACCACGGAGCTGTCCGCGCTGCCGGGAATCCAGCAGGTCTTCTGCTTCGAGAACCGCGGCAAAGAGATCGGGGTCACCCTGCCGCACCCGCACGGGCAGATCTACGCGTTCCCGTACCTGACCCCCCGCACCCAGGCGATGCTGCGCGAGGCCGCCGCCTATCGCGAGCGCACCGGGGGCAACCTGCTGGCTGACGTCGTCGCAGCAGAGCGTCGCGCCGGAACGCGCGTGATCCTCGACACGGAGCACTGGCCGGCCTACGTGCCGGCCGCGGCCCGCTGGCCCGTCGAGGTCCACCTCGCGCCGCACCGCGACGTGCCCGACCTCCCGTCGCTGACCGACGCCGAGCGTGACGACCTCGCGGTGACCTACCTCGAGCTGTTGCGCCGGCTCGACAGGTTCTTCGTCGAGCCCGACGGAACACTGATACCCCTGCCGTACATCGCCGGGTGGCACCAGGCAGTCGTCAGCGAGGGTCGCGAGCTCGGCCGCCTGCACCTCCAGGTGTTCTCGGTGCTGCGCGCCGCTGGCAAGCTCAAGTACCTCGCGGGCGTCGAGTCCGGGATGGCCGCGTGGATCAGCGACACGACTCCCGAGCGGGTCGCGTCGCGTCTGCAGGAGCTCGGCCGATGACCGCGCCCCGGTGGATCCCCGCCTGGACCTTTGACGAGGGCGTCACGCGTGCCGTCGCGGCGTTCGCTGCCCGCTTCGGGACCGACGATGTCGCGCCGACAGTCTGGTCGGCGCCTGGCCGCGTCAACCTCATCGGTGAGCACACGGACTACAACGGCGGGCTCTGCCTGCCGATCGCGCTGCCGCACCGCACGTACCTCGCGCTCCGGCCGGCTCCGGCCGGCAGCGACGTCGTCCGCCTGGCCTCGGCGCAGGAGCCGGGTGCGGGGCTGGTCGAGATGCGGTTGGCCGACGTCGGCCCGGGCGCGGTCGACGGCTGGACCGCGTACGTGCTCGGAGTGGCGTGGGCGCTCCGGCAGCCGGGCGCGCTGCCGGCCGGGTCCGA
>JABBOW010000145.1 GCA_012927595.1 Cellulomonas sp. | reverse complement strand
GGGGGCGACGCACAACGCCCGGACCCTGGCCGGTGTGATGGTCGTCGCGGGCGCGCAGGTCGTCGTCGGTGACGTCCAGGCGGACGAGGACGCCGTCGGGTACGAGGTGCTGTGCCGCAGCCATCACATGCGTCGCATGACGGCCGGGACCGCGCGCGCTGCGGCGCCGTCGCCGCAGACCCTAGGACTCCTGCCGGACGGGGCCCCGACCGCTGCGAATCAATGAGGGCGCGAGCCCTCCGCGTCACTCGGGCTTGGCGCCGAACACGATCTCGTCCCAGCTCGGCACCTTGGCGCGTGCCTTGCGCGGCTTGGCGCGCTCGGCTGCGGGAGCCTTGTCGGCCGACGCCTCAGCGGTGTCGGCTCCGGAGCGGGTCGACCGCCGCGTGACGACCGTGGGCTCGGCGCGGACGGTCGGCGCAGGCAGCACGGTCGCCTCCGCGGCAGGGTCGGCGTCGACAGGGTGCGCGCCGGGAACCTGGGCCTCGAACGTGGCGAAGTCGAAGGCGTGCTGCGGACCGAAGCCCTCGAACTCCTCGTCGTCGTCGTCCAGGTCGATCTGCTGACGGATGCCGCGGCGGCTGCTCAGGTCGTCGAGGAGCGCATTCGTGCGCTCGTGCGGGTCGGGCTCCGGCGCGGGTTCGAGCTCGTCGGGCCGGTCCGCGTGGGCATCGACCGACTCGAGCACCGGCCGAACGGCGCCGTTCGCCTCGACGTCGAACACGACGTCCCGTACCGCAGCCAGGTGCCGGCGCGGGATCGGCTCGTCTGCGATCTCGGTCTCGGACAGCCACCGGGCCTCGTCCTCGTCGGCCTGCACGACACGCTTCGCCGGGTCGAACGTCCACCGGGCCTCGCGCTCGTCGCCGTCGCCGACCCTGAACCGCGCGACGACCAACCACGGGCCGGACTGCGATCGGTGAGCGTCCCAGGCGAGCGTCTCGAGGGCGACACCGCGGGCCGCCAGACGGTCGGTGACGAGATCGCCGAGAACCGGGGCACCGGCGTCACGCCCGACCCGGGTCGATCGCGCCTGGTCGGCGATGAACGCGCGCTCCGCGAGGACGGGTCCCTCGTAGCGGCGCACCTGCTCGACCACGAGGTCGGCCTGGTCCGCGACCTCCTGAGCGGTGCTGCCGGCACGGATGCGCGCCTGGATCTCGCGGGGGCTCAACGACCCCGCACGCGCGGCACGCAGCTGCTCGAGCTGGGGCCGGTCGCGGCGCACGGCCGCGCGCAGCGGCTCGTCGATGCGCAGGCGGAAGCGCTGACCGTCCGGCGCGGCAAGCACAAGATGCTCGCCGTCGTCGTGCAGTCCTATCAGCTCGAGCTCACCCATCCGACCTCCCGGTACTCAGGGTCGAGACTGCCACCGATACCGCTGGATCGCCGGTAGGCGCTGCGGTGCGCCGCAGACGGCGCGCGGACCGGGTGCGGTTGGATCGGGGCGTGCCACCCGATCTCCCGCTCGAACCGGTCCTGGAGCTCGTCGGTGTCTTCGTGGGCGGTCTGTCGGGAGCGCTTGCCGCGATTCGCAAGCAGTTCGACATCTTCGGCATCGTGGTTCTGGCGTGGGCGGCGGGGCTCGGTGGCGGCCTGATGCGCGACGTGCTCATCGGCGCGTTCCCGCCGGTCGGCATCGGTCGGTGGGAGTTCATCGTGACCGCGTGCCTCGCGGGCGTCACGATGTACTTCTTCCACCCGCGCCTCGAGCGTGCTCGGCGCATGATCGCCGTGCTCGACGCCGGCGCGCTGGCGCTGTTCACGGTGGTCGGGACCATCAAGGGCCTCTCGCTGGGTGCGGGCACGACCGCGGCAGTGTGCGTCGGGGTCATCACGGGCGTCGGCGGCGGCGTCCTGCGCGACCTGCTGACGGGTGAGGTGCCGGTCGTCCTGCACCATCGGCAGCTGTATGCGATCCCTGCAGTGATCGGTGCGTCGTGCACCGTCGCGCTGTGGTCCATCTCGGCGCTGTCGACGCTCACGGTGGGCCTCGCCGTCGGCCTCGTGCTCGGGCTTCGCCTTGTCGCGATGCGGTTCCACCTGTTCGTCCCAGGCCCGTGGCGGGGCGGGGCGCACGAGGGCTGAGGCCGGTGTCGTCCCATCGTGCCGCCGTCGCCTCGCGCTCAGGCGGGTCGGGCAGGATGGTCGCGTGACCTCGCACCCGACCGACCCCCGCTCACCCGACCCGACGCCCGCCACGCCGCCCGACGCAGCGACGGTGCGCGAGCTCGTCGCACTGGCCGAGGAGCTCGCGCGGGCCGCGGGCCACCTGGTGCGTGACGGTCGTCCTGACCGGGTCGAGGTCGCGGCCACCAAGTCCAGCCCGATCGACATCGTCACCGCGATGGACCTCGCGTCCGAGGCGCTGCTTCGCACGATGCTGGCCGAGCGTCGGCCCGGGGATGGTGTCCTGGGGGAGGAGGAGGGCCACGTCGCGGGGACGACGGGCCTCACCTGGGTCCTCGACCCGATCGACGGCACCGTCAACTACCTGTATGGGATCCCGGCCTACGCGATCTCCGTCGCGGTCGTGGCGGGGGAGCCCGACCCGGCGACGTGGACCGCGGTGGCAGGCTGCGTGCACTCGGTCGCCGACGCGCGGACCTACACCGCAGGCCGCGGACTCGGGGCGCGGCTCGACGGTCGCCCCATCCGGGTCAACCCGGCGCGGCCGCTCGCCCAGTCGCTGCTGGGTACAGGCTTCGGGTACACGGTCGAGCGTCGCCGCGCGCAGGCGCGGGTCGTCGCCGCTCTGCTGCCCCAGGTGCGTGACATTCGTCGCATCGGGTCGGCCGCGCTCGATCTGTGCACCGTGGCGTCCGGCGGCCTCGACCTGCACTACGAACGTGGGCTGCGGCCGTGGGACCACGCAGCAGGTGCACTCGTCGCCCAGGAGGCCGGCGCGCTGGTCAGCGGGCTGCGCGGGCGGCCCGCAGGGGAGGCGATGACGGTCGCAGGGGCACCCGGCACCGTCGCGGAGCTGATCTCGTTGCTCGAGGACCTCGAGGCCGACACGGACTCCTGAGCCCGGTTCGCGGGTCGTCGTGGTCGCGCCTCGGGCGCATGCGGGTGCGCCGCGCCGAAATATGGTGCAGAATCCCACCGCCGCGGGAACAAAGAGCAGCGCCGAAGCATTGATCCCGCGTACGACGATCCGCCGACATGACCGGAGTGTGAACCCGCAGATGGCAACCGACTACGACGCCCCGCGCAAGACCGAGGAGGACCTGAGCGAGGACTCGCTCCAGGAGCTCCAGGCCCGGCGCTCCGACAAGAACTCGGGCGTGGTGGACGAGGACGAGACCGAAGCTGCCGAAGGATTCGAGCTCCCTGGAGCCGATCTCTCCGGCGAAGAGCTGTCGGTCCGGGTGCTTCCGCGTCAGGCGGACGAATTCACCTGCACCCGGTGCTATCTCGTCCACCACCGCAGCCAGCTCGCGTATGAGAATGACGGCCAGCCCGTCTGTTCCGAGTGCGCGGCCTGACCCCGAACGACCACCAACGCAGACCGTACTGACGCACGTCGAGGCCAGGAGCTCCGGGTGACCGGACCTCCTGGCCTCAGCTGGTCACGGGACGGTAGGTGCGGACTGCTGTGCGAGGACCGCGATCAGTGTCTGCGGCCGACGCGTCGAGACGACCCAGTACGGTGTCGGGTCCAGCGGGTCCCTCACCTCGATGCGGACCGCGGTGCCGATCCACGACCGCAGGCACAGGTACGCGCGGGCGTCGAGCGCCGGTCCGAGCTCGCGTCTGGTCGCCTCGCGATCCAGCACGTGCACCGGACCGAGCAGGTCAAGGGGGATATGGGCGGAACCCGCCCGGAGCTCGCCATCCGACACCTCGACGCGCGGTGCGGTGGCGAGGCCCAGCACGAGGCCGACGACAAGAGCCACAGCGCCGACGCCGAGCGCGAGACCGAGCCCGACGGGGACGAACGAAAGCGCAAGCATGCCGGCAAGGCCAACTGTCACGATCCACACCCCGGGCCCCGGTCGGAGCCGCTCGGCGAAGACCGTTGACGTCGGGCGGTGGAGGTCGGCAGGCATGTGGCCAAGCATCCCACCCACAATCAGACGGTAGGGTCGGGCCCCGTGACGGGCGACACGACTCTCGAGGTACTGCTCCTGCGACTCGACGACGGGGTGCCGGTGCCGAGTTACGCCCACCCCGGCGATGCGGGCGCCGATCTTGTGACCCGGGTCGACGTCGTGATCGCGCCGCAGGGCCGCGCGACGGTGCCGACCGGCATCGCGATCGCGCTGCCGGATGGGTACGCCGCGTTCGTGCACCCGCGCTCGGGGCTCGCTGCACGCCATGGGCTGACCATCGTCAACGCTCCGGGTACGGTCGATGCCGGCTATCGCGGGGAGATCGCCGTCACGCTGCTCAACACCGACACGACTGAGCCGGTCGTGCTGCACCGTGGTGACCGGATCGCTCAGCTCGTGATCCAGGCCGTCGAGCGGGCGCGGTTCGTCGAGGCGGAACGGCTGCCGGGGTCGCACCGCGGCGACGGCGGGTTCGGCTCGAGCGGCGGTTGGCAGTCAGGCGGTACGCCGGCCGCCTGATGACCTGCGCGCCCCGCGCTGGACACGGGGCGGGGGCTTACTGTCGTGGGGTACCCCAGGGCGGGTGACATCTTCGAAAGAGGGACGAGCTGTGGGTCTATTCCGGCGCGGTGCGCACGCGCGTACCGCCGAGGACGCAGGGGCCGAGCATGCCGTCGAGAGCCAGGACTTTGAGGACGGCGTCGTCGACGACGCCGTGATCGACGCTGGCGTCGACGTCGGGGAGGCGGACGCCGACGACACGGACACCCGCGCCCCCGCGGTGCGGACAGGTGGCCCGTGGGACGTCGACGACGCGCCCGGGGCCGGTCCCCGGGTGGACCTCGGGGCGATCCTGCTGCCCGCGGTCCAGGGCATGGAGCTGCGCATGGAGATCGACAAGGCCACGGGCGCCGTCTCGGCAGCCGCGGTCAGCGTTGAGGGCTCGACGCTCCAGATCCAGGCTTTCGCGGCACCGCGGACCGAGGGGATCTGGGACGACATCCGGGCCGAGATCGCCGAGTCGGTGATCAAGCAGGGCGGTTCGGCCGACGACCTGCCCGGACCGTTCGGTCGCGAGCTTCTTG
>JABBOW010000149.1 GCA_012927595.1 Cellulomonas sp. | reverse complement strand
GTGTCGGCGCAGCCGGCTGGTGCCAGGTGCTGTCGAGGCGTCCAGCTGCGCAGACCGAGAGCGGCGGCCCCAGTGTCCGCCGCGGTTCCGTCGAGGCGGTGATGACCGGGGACATGCTCCTCCAGGTGGGCGAGCTCCGAACTTGCTGGCCGGGGTACGCCTTCGGAGGTGGTTGGGCTCCCGGATGCGCTGTGGAGGACCCCAGTTGTCCGGTCAACATACCCCACCGGGTATCAAGTGCGGGACGGAGCGGTGAGAGATCGCCTCAGTCGGCGACCGGCGGGCGGGTCAGCTCGGGGCCGGTGGATCTACTACGCCCTGCCCGAGGACGCAGTCCACGCCCGGGCTCGTGGTCGACGAGAAGTTCGTCACAGCTGGTCGGGTGTCGACCGCGGCAGCGGTGCGCGAGCTCCTCGCGTCGATCAGCTCCTGACGCATCGATGCATCGACACGTCGAGCCGGATGCGCCAATCGAGCGAAGGGCCGGTTGCCGTGACGGTCAACGCCGCCAGGTCGGGCGCCGCGATGCGATCAGGGCAGATCTGGCAGCGCAGATTCCTCATCGACGGCGTACTCTGATACCCCCATGGGTATTTGCTAGTCGTTGAGGAGCGGCCATGTCCATCGTCAACCTGACAGTCGACACGTTCGAGCGGACCGTCAAGGACAACGACGTCGTCCTCGTCGACTTCTGGGCTGCCTGGTGCGGGCCGTGCCGGATGTTCGCCCCCGTCTTCGAGGCGGTGTCGGAGCGGTACCCGGACGTCGTGTTCGCCAAGGTGGACACCGAGGCCGAGCAGGTGCTGGCAGCCCAGGCGGGTATCACCTCGATCCCGACGTTGATGATCTTCCGCGAGAACGTCCTGGTGTTCGCCGAGCCTGGAGCGCTTCCCGGCCCCGCGCTCGAGGAGCTCATCGGTGCGGCTCGAGCGCTGGACATGGACGGCGTCCGTGTGCGGATGGCCGCTCACCAGACCGTGTCCTGAGGAGTTGTCGTGGAAGCTCCAGGAGTGCAGCCGTCGACCGAGGCCTCATTGGTCGACTCTGCGGCTCTGTCGGCCGGGACGGCCCCCGGGGCGTCGTGGTTCCGGGGCGAGCCGGACGGGCCCGCGATGGAGCTCGACCCGGCCGACGCGGGCAAGGTGATCAACCGCCTCAAGCGTGCTCAAGGGCAGCTCGCAGGTGTCGTGCGGATGCTCGAAGAGGGTCGGGGCTGCGAGGACATCGTCACCCAGATCTCGGCCGTCAGCAGTGCGCTCGACCGGGCCGGGTTCGCCATCGTCGCCGCTGGCCTGCGGCAGTGCCTGATCGAGTCTGACGGCAAGGAGACTCTGCACGTGCAGACGCTCGAGAAGCTCTTCCTCTCCCTCGCCTGACGACCGCCTCGACTACCCCGAGACGGGTCAACATACCCGGGGGGGTATGCTGAGAGCTCCGGCCCTGCTGACAAGGAGCGCCCCATGTGTAGCCCTGCCCGATGCGCACGTTGCGGAAAGATCACCTGGAGTGGTTGCGGCATGCACGTCGACGCCGTGATGGCGAGCGTCCAGCCGGACCAACGGTGCACCTGCCGCTGATCGGTCGACGGCACCCGCCTCAGGTCCCGACCGGGCCTGTGCCGGCGGCGCCGGACTCGATGACGCCTCGAGAGGTGCACATCGGGTCCGTCTGCGTCCGGGAGCAGGCTGCTCGGGCGAGCCTGCGGGTCGTGAGGGGCGGCGTGTAGCTCTGCTCGCAGTCTCCGGGGGCACCTCGGTGCCGGCCCTGAGGTACCACCAGGGTGCGTCGTCTGCACTGGCTGAGACTCGTCGCGCCGTCAAGGCCGTCGCGGAAGGCTCCGGAGCCGCGCTCGATCAGGCGGCCGACCACGGTGAAGGATGTGGTGCGCACGATGCGCAGGACTGCGCCGGAGCGGATCTGCTCACGCCCGTCGGGGCTGTCGGGCTCCGCACCAACATCCACGGTTGGCGAAGGCTCGAGCGGCATGGCCCTCGCGGAGGCTCGCCCACGGATGGATCCGAGCACGTGCGCCGCCTTGCCCACGAGGACCTCGGGTGACCGCACCGTGACGGGGGGCTTACCCGAGGTCGCCGTTGGTCGTGGGGTCAGGTCCCGGGGCGCAGGGCTTTGAGGGTGATCCATCCCCCGGAGAGGTTGCGGGCGTCGAACCCCTCGCTCAGCAGCACACGGGTGGCGAGGTAGGAGCGGACGCCGCTCGCGCAGTGCACACTGATCGCTCGTCCGGCGGCGGCGTCGCGGACCTCGTCCAAGCGTTCCCGCAGCTCGAGGTGCGGGATGTTCAGCGCGACGTCGAGGTGGCCGGCGTGGAACTCGGAGCGTGAGCGGACGTCGAGCACGAGGGTCGTCGCGACTGCCTTGTCCAGGTCCTGGGCCTGCCATTGCGGCATGGTCCCGTCCAGGACGTTCTGGGCAACAAAGCCGAGCATGTTGACTGCATCCTTCGCCGAGCCGTAGGGCGGGGCGTAGGCGAGCTCGAGCTCGGCGAGGTCGTCGGCGGTCATCCCGGCGCGGATGGCTGTGGCTAGGACGTCGATGCGCTTGTCCACCCCTGCGCGCCCGACGCCCTGGGCGCCGAGCAGGGTGCCGTCGGGGGAGAAGCTCGCGACGAGGTGCATCGTCTCCGAGCCGGGGTAGTAGCCTGCGTGGTCGCCGGGGTGGATGTGCACGACCTCGTGGGCGATGCCAGCCCGCTGCAACGTCGCCTGGTTCGCGCCGGTCGTGGCTGCTGTCAGGTCGAAGACGCGCACGATGGCCGTCCCCAGGACCGATGCCTGCGGGGTCGTACGGTGTCCGCAGATCGAGTCGGCTGCGCGGCGCCCCTGGCGGTTGGCGGGTCCTGCGAGCGGCACGGGCCCGGTGGCGCCGGTGACGGCGTGGAAGACCTCGACGGCGTCGCCGACGGCCCAGATGTGCGGGTCGGAGGTCCGCTGGTCGACGTCGACGCGGATCGCGCCGGTCGGCCCGAGGTCCAGTCCGGCCTCTCGGGCCAGCGCGCTCGCAGGGCGAACACCCACATTGACGATGACGAGGTCGGCGGCCAGGCGTGAGCCGTCGGACAGGCTGACGGTGACGGCACCGGTCGAGCCGGTCTCTCCAGCGTCATCGATCGCGGACGCGCCGGCAGGCTCGACGGTCTGCGCCGAGACTGCCAGTCGCAGGTCGACACCGTGCGCTGCGAGCTCGTCGGCAAGCAGCGGGGCGAGCTCCGCATCGATCGGCGGCAGCACATGGTCGGCGAGCTCGACGAGATGGACCTGCAGGCCGCGTGACACGAGCGCTTCGACGGCTTCGAGGCCGATGAAGCCGGCGCCGATGACGACGGCGCGGGGGGCGGGTGAGTCGGCCGGACGGTCTTCGAGCAGCCCTTCGAGGCTGTCGCGCAGTGCGTCGACGTCGGGCACGGTCCGCAGGGTGTGCACCGCGGGGTGGTCCAGGCCGGCGATCGGCGGGCGGACGGCAACGGCGCCGGGGGAGAGCAGCAGCGCGTCATAGGGCTGCCGGAACGTCCGGTCCTCGGTCTCGACCGTGACCTCCTGGGCGTCTCGGTCGATACCGGTGACCCTGTGCCCGGTGCGGACGTCGAGGTTGAGCGACGACCCCAGGGATGCCGGGGTGTGCAGGAGGAGCGACTCGCGCCGGGCGATCTCGCCGGACAGGTGGTACGGCAGACCGCAGTTGGCGAACGAGACATAGTCGCCCTGCTCGAAGACGATGATCTCGGCGTCCTCGTCGAGGCGTCGGGCGCGGGCCGCGGCGCTCATGCCACCGGCGACCCCGCCGACGACCACGATCGTGCGCGGCCCGCTCATCGGCGGACCTCCCCGCCGGCGCGCTGCCAGGCGGCCATCCCACCCGACACGCTCGTCGCCTCGTAGCCGAGCGACCGCAGCTGCTTGGCCGCGGTGCGTGAGCGCATGCCGCTCGCGCAGACCACGACGACGGGGCGGCTCTTGGTCAGCCGGCGCGCGCCCTGGTCGATCTGACCCAACGGGATGTGCACGGCCCGCGGCGCGTGACCGGACTTCCACTCGCTGCTCTCCCGCACGTCGACGAGCGTCGCGCCGTCCGTGACCAGCTCGAGGGCACGCGTGGCGTTCACGGTCGGGCGGACCCGGCCGTCGTCGGGTCCTCCACCGAACAGGCGCCGGACGCGCTCGAGGAAAGTCGGTGTCGTGGCGGGCGGGGGTGAGGTGGTCAAGGTGAGCTCCATTCGTTTCCGACAGGATACCCCAGGGGGTATCGATTCGAAAGTCTGACCGGTGCGATGCGCGGCCACGCCCGCGCATGTGCCAGCGCGATGGGCGCCTCACCAGGCATACCCCCATCAACGTGGTCAATGAATACCCCCCGGGGTACGTGACCTTCGTCCCACGGGGTGATCCAGTGCGGCTCGTAGCGTGATCCGCTGTCACCTCACGGATCGCATCGCCCCCATGAAGATCGTCGTCGTCGGCGGAGTCGGCGCCGGAATGTCCGCCGCTGCGCGTGCGCGTCGCCTGGACGAGCTCGCTGAGATCGTCGTGCTCGAACGCGGGCACCATGTGTCGTTCGCGAACTGCGGACTGCCGCACCACATCGGCGAGGTCGCACGGATCGGAGCCGGCTCCTGGTCCAGACACCGGCGAGCCTGACTGAGCAGCTGGACATCGACGTCCGGGCCGGTGTCGAAGCGCTCAGCATCGATCGAGCCGCCGAATGTGCGTGCCCGCGGCATCGACTCCGGTGTGGAGTACGACGAACCGTACGACAAGCTCATCCTGGCCCCGGGCGCCGAGCCGGTGCGGCCTCAGCTGCCCGGGATCGACCTTCCGGCGATCCTGGGCAGCTGAGGCGCATCGGTGACATGGACGTCATCAAGGCGGCCATCGAAGGCGAGGGTGGCGAGGCCCGCACGGGTGGCGTGAAGCGCGCAGTGGTGATTGGCGCGGGCTATATCGGCCTCGCGATGACCGAGAACCTGCACGAGCGCGGCGTGAGCGTCGAGATCGTCAAGATGGCCGACCAGATCATGCCGCCACTGGACCGTGAGCTCACCACGACGGTCGAGAACTACCTGCGGGCGCACGACATAGCGCCGCACCTGCGTACGGCCGCCGCTGCCTTCGCCGAACGTCCCGACGACCGGGTCCGGGTCGACCTGAAGGACAACACGTTCATCGACACCGACCTCGTGATCATGGCCGCGGGCGTGCGCCCGAGCAGAGGCCTCGCTGTCTCCGCCGGTCTTGAGCTCGGGCCGCGTGGTGGCATCAAGGTCGACCGGCACATGCGGACCTCCGACCCCGACATCTACGCTGCCGGTGACGCAGTCGAGGCCGAGGTCGAGGTCGAGCACACAGTGCTGCCCGGCACCTGGCGCATCCGGTTGGCGGGACGCGCCAACCGCCAGGGACGCGTCGCCGCGGAGAACATCTGTGGCCGGGACAGGGTCTTCGAGTCCACCCAGGGCACCTCGATCGTGAAGGTGTTCGACATGGTCGCCGGCGGGACGGGGGCGTCCGAATCCGCCGGCGCGCGCACGCTCGGGCATGTACCGCACGCTCAGCGCGATGATGCCGTCCGGCGCCGAGCGCCTGAAGCTGTCGACGCTCAAGATGCTGGGCGGTGGCATACGGCTCACGAAGGAGGTCATGAAGGACGACAAGGTCCCGAGTCTGACTGAGCTCATCGACTCGGCACAGTCCGGAGGAGCCCGGCTGGTCGGCTGCACGATGACCATGGACCTCCTCGGCATCGCACCGGACGACCTCATCGACGGAGTCGAGCTCGGCGGCATCGCGACCTTCCTCGGCGAGGCGAGCGAGTCAGACGGAGCCTTCTTCATCTGACGCGCGCTCAGACGAGCTCACGCGGGCACGGGCGGCGAGGAGTCGTCGGTCGGATGCGTCGTCGAGCGCCGTGCGGTGCGGTGCGGCTAGCGGGTTCCCGGCTCAGCCGACCATGCGCCAGGCCAGCAGGCCGAACAGCACGCCGAGGCTGTTGGTTGCCCAGTGCATGCCGGCACTAGCCAGCACGCTGCCGCTGCGACGGCGTAGCTCACCGGCGACCACCCCACCCAGTGCGGTGAAGGCGACGATGCCCACGATGACGAGCACGCCAGCGGCAGGTCCAGCGCCGCGCACTGCGTTGCCGACACCGTGGTTCGCAGCGGCGAGGTGTAGCGACGGCAGGATGTGCCAGAGCCCGAACAGCGCAGATGAGGTCAGCAGGACCCGCCAGGTCGTCACGTGTCGCGCGAGCATGCCCCACAGGACGGAGCGGAACGCGACCTCCTCGAGCAGGATCGTGCTCAGGGGGATCACGACGAACGCCGAGACGAGGGCACCCTGCAGGCCCAGGTGGTAGCGGGCGTCCAGGAACGCGGTCCGGGTCAGCGGGATGAAGACGCCGACGAGGTACACGGCGGCCACCAGGGCCACGGCGCTGAGCCCCCACCGCAGGCCAGACCGGAGTCGGTTGCGGTGCAGGCCGAGCTGCGACCAGCTCAGACCGCTCCAGCGGGCGAATGCGAGCAGCGCCACGGCCGCGACCGGCCCGAGCCAGTCGGCTCCGCGCAGCACGTGCTCCGCGAAGTTCACCGACACCAGTGCAGCCAGCACGATCGCGGTGGCGACGATGGCGGGTACCCGAGGCTTGTCCACGACGGCAGGCACCTGCGGCGCCGCCACGGCCTCACACACCATGAGGCTCATCCGATACCGAGGCGATTCTCGCTGGTGCGCATCTGACCAGTGTCTCAGCCGTCCGCTGCTGGGCCCGCCTGCGCCTATGGCGATGTTGTGAAAGACCGGCACGGATTCGGGGCCCGACGAGGTCCCCGGGAGCGGTCTGGTCAGGGTTGGACAAGGATCCGGATCGGGTTGCCGCGCTTGCTGACCAGGGCCTCGATACCGTCAGTGACCTTCGACAGTGGGACGATCTGCGAGATGGACCCACTCAGATCCAGTCGCCCATAGCTGAGCATCTCAGCGAGCACGGCGATGTCCTGACTCTTGTAGCCGAGGTGGCCGCGCAGCTGCTTGCGCTTGAGATTGAAGTCGAGGAACGGACCGGCGTTGATCTCTTGCTCGCTCAGTCCCACCGAGACAGCCTTACCGTTGGTGTCGAGGTACTCGATGCACTGGCGGATGGTCTGGGGGATGCCGACTGCGTCGAAGGCGACGTCGATCATCCGCCCACCGGTGGCCTCGACGATCTTGTGGCCGAGGTCGGGGTCGTCGCTGCGGAAGGTGAAGTCGGCACCGCGACTCTTGGCTCGCTCGAGAGCGGCGTCGTTGATGTCCACAGCGATGATCGGGACTGCTCCGGCCAGGTGCGCGAGCTGAACGAGGTGGGTACCCACACCGCCGACACCCCACACGCCGACCGCGTTGCCGACATGGACCTGGGCGGTTCGTACGACTGCTGCAAAGGGGGTCGAGACCGCGTCGGCAAGCAGGGCGGCCTGGGCCATGTCGACGCCGTCCGGGATGCGGGTCAGGCCCAATGCCTGGGCGACGTGGTACTCGGCCCACGCCCCGTCGTAGGCGAAGGCCATCAGCTGCAGGTCATAGCAGTCGGTGAACGCCCCTCGGCGACACGCGCGGCACATCCCGCACGGGCGTCCCGCCGAGGGGATGACGCGGTCACCCTCGGCCCAGCCGATCACGCCAGGCCCGACCTCGACGATCGTGCCCGATGCCTCGTGGCCCTGGGTGACGACGTCCAGCGAGGAGGGGAAGTGCCCGCTGATCAGGCTGAGGTCGCTCTGGCAGATCCCGCAGAATGCAACTTTGATGACCACCTGCCCGGGACCCGGCTGAGGTATCGGCACCTCTTCGAGGCGGATCTGCCGAGTGGCCGTGTAGAAGCGTTCGGCCAGCATCGTTGCTGCCATGGTGTTCTCCTTCTCCTGCGGGCGTGGTGGCGGGGTCAGCCGGTCAGCGGAACATGGTGACCGTGGCCTTGGCCAAGACCTTGGGGTGCTTCTCGTAGTGGTGGAGCGTGGTGAGCTTGGTCGCCGGGATGCCCAGGAAGTGGTAGACCGCGATCTGGGCGCAACGTACCGAGTACTGCTCGGTGAAGACCATGTCGAACGGCATCTCGGCGAACTGGCTGATGAAGGCCAGGTTCTTGGAGCTCGTCGGCACGACCAGGGGGCGGTCGCCGACCGCTCGACGGTTGAACAGCGCGCTCGCGTAGGGCATGTGCGCCGGGACCACATTGACGACGGAGGCGAGGATCTCGCGGGTGTGGTCGGCGATGTTGTCGGTCGCGGTGTCCACCGCCGCCAGGTGGCCGAGCGTCTCCTCGAGCATCTCCTTGCCGGTCATCTCGATGAACGGCTTCCTGACGAAGTCGCCCTCGAGTCGCGGGTACAGGCAGTACCCCCACAGCACTGTCTCGTTCGGCTTCTGTGCGCCGTAGTGCGGCTGGTGGTGCACCACGATCGAGAGCAGGGCCCGTGAGTCGACCCACGTGTTGAGGGCGTTGCCGGGCTTCTGCTTGGTGATGCGAGCGATCTCGTCGAGCAGGAGGTGGTTGTCCGTGGTGATGGTGAAGCTGAGCCATTCGCTCTGCGACCGGTCGTCGAAGAACTTGTCGGGGTCACCCAACGCCGGGAAGTGGTCGGCCGCCTGCTTCCAGAGCGCCGCGCTCGGGGCGTAACGCAGGTCCTCGTGCACCGGCGTGTCGAGGTCGCCGATCGAGGTGCTGTCGGTGATCGACCCGTTCGTGTCGAAGACGAGGTCGTCCTCGTCGATCCGGATCTCGCCGACCCTGCCGCCATTGTCCACCTCCTCGTACCGCAGGCCCGCCACGACGATCTCGTCCTGCGGCCGGGCCTCCTTGAAGATCAGCTCGATGACCTTGCAGTTGTTCACGAACGTCACGCCACGCTCGGCGAGGTACGCGCGCATCGGCAGGATGATGCTCTCGTACTGGTTGTACGGGGTGCGCGTCACACCCTCGAGGGTGTTGATCCGGCTGAACTCGAGAATCATGCGGTTCATGTAGCGGCGGAGCTCCATGACCGAGCTGACCTTCTGGAACGCGAAGGTCGTCTGCCACATCCACCAGAAGTTGGTCGTGAACAGGTGAGGGCTAGTCTCGAACCACTGCTCGATGCTGACGTCGTCGAGCTGGGACTCCTTCGACTCGGGCAGCATCATGAGCTTCGTCAGCAGGTAGCGGTCGCGGTTGTTGAACTGCATGTGGCGGTAGTCCAGCGCATCGCCCTTGTCCCGGATGCCGTGGGTACGGTCCATCAGGCGGGCAACGTCGTGGGTCGGGTGCGCATGGTCGAACGCGAGGATCTCGTCGGTCACCGACGTGCCCGGAACGTTCAGCGACGGAACCTCACTCAGCACGTCCCAGACGTTCTCGTAGGTCTCCTCGTTGAGCATGCGCCCGCCGCGGTTCAGGAACCCCTTGTTGTTCTTGAACGTGCCGTGACCGTACTCGGACTCGAACGTCGCCAGGTGGTCACCGTCGTTGGCGCCGTGCGGGTCGAGCCCCAGCATCATGATGTCGGCGCCGTCCCAGCCGCCGTCCCGGATCAGGTAGATGCCGGCCGCCAGGTTCCCGATACCGGTCCCGATCATGTACGCCTTGTGTGACATCAGATGCCGACCAACTCTCTCGGGTGACTGGCGCGTCACCGACGTGTGCGGCTTGCGCCCATTGCGGACTACGCTCCTTTTTGAGCGTACCCCTGTGTGACGATGGCCCGGACAGGCACACGCACCGGCACAGGCAATGCGACGGAAGGTCGACGATGACGATCGAGACCGGGTCCGACGGAACCCCGGGGCGGGCCCCGACGTCGGGCAGCGGCGGGGGACTCCGCGAGCGCAAGAAGCGCGACACGTCCGAGCGGATCTTCGAGGTCGCCACGCGGCTGTTCGCCGAGCACGGCTACTCCCATGTCACAACGCAGCAGATCGCCGAGGTGGCCGAGGTGGGGACCGGCACCCTGTTCCGCTACATCGGTTCCAAGGCCGAGCTGCTGGTGAAGGTCATGAACGAACGGTTGCGCCTGGGCACCGAGCAGGGCATCGAGCTCGCGCGGCAGGGCGCCTCGCCGACCGACGCGATCCTCGCGATGCTCGCGCCGTTGGGCACGGAGAGCCTGGCGCACCCGGAGAACACCATCGTCTACCAGCGCGAGACGCTCTTCGGCTCGGGCCCACACCGCGACCTTGCAGCGCAGCGCCTCAGCCAGGTCGAAGACGCGATCCGCGCGGTGCTCCAGCTGCACACCGACCGGGGCGTCGGGCTGCGAACAGCAGATCTGGCCGACGTCGCGCACGTCATCTACGCCACCGTCTACATGGACCTCGTCCGCGTCGGGGTCGGCCGGGCGAGCGTCGCCGACCTTCCGGAGCGCATCCGGCACTCCATCAGCTTCCTCGTCGAGAATCTGGTGCCGAATCCCGCATGAACCTCAGGTCGCGTGAGGTCCCTCGCCGATCTTGCGCGCTGGCATCGAAATGGGGCCACGCTAGCGGGACACCGGACGAACCGGCCACGATGTGTGTGGGTAGCTCGGCGACAGAGAGTTGACATGGCCCGATGAGCACGCGACAGGCACCGCAGCCGAGTCCGTCGAGCATGACGCCGTTCAGCGGGCATCCGATCGTCGTAGCGGTCATCCCGCACCAGCCGGAGCTGGTGGCGCTCACCGCCGCGTCCTGGTCCCGGGCCGCTGGCGGCGTCGCCGTCTACTTCGCCTATGTGGACCCGACGCGGTTCACCTTCCAGGAGCATCCCGACGGCACGGTGCGCCACGCCGAGATCGACCCGGACTCCGTGGACGACTCGTGGCTCGAGACGCAGCGGCAGATCGAGGAGTCGCTGACCCACGTGCTGGGCGACTCCGGTGTCCCGTGGGAGTTCCGCTACCTGGCCGGCCGGCCGGACCGCGCCCTGACCCATCTGGCGCGCACCGTCGACGCCGCCGCGATCGTCGTCGGCACCCGGGCGCCCGGCACGGGTGCCAGGTTCCGCGAGGCCGTCGAGGGCTCGGTGGCGGTGCGGCTCTTCCACCACCAGCACCGGCCGGTGCTCGTCGTCCCGCTCAGCGTCGTCGACTGGCAGACGCCGCTGTGGGGGTGACCTTCGCTCGGTAATCGGTCCGCGCGCGGCTCACTCGTCGGCGTCCTCGACGAGCTCGCCGGCCCACGACTCCCGGCCCTCGTGAACGGCAAATGCGGCGATGACGAACCCCGCGACGGGATCGAGCCAGCTGGCGCCGGTCAGCTGGTACAGGCCGACGCCGGTGAGGGTGGAGATGCTCAGGAGGATGCAGATCCGGGTCTCGGCGGCGTCCGCGAGGATGAGGTTGTCACCCAGGCGCAGCCCGACGCGCCGCTTGGCGGCAGCCAGGACCGGCATGACCACGAGCGAGGCGACCAGGACGACGATGCTGAGCGGGGAGCTCGTCGGTACCTCACCGACGACCAGTCCCCGAATCCCTGCCACTATCACGTACGCGGCGAGGACGAAGAAGGTGACAGCGACGGCCTTGAGCGCGAGTCGCTCCGTGCGCTCGTCGGCCTCCCCGTGGCGCAGGCGGGCTGCCAGGCGCGCACCCACCAGCACTGCGGCGAAGGACTCGATCCCGGAGTCGATGCCGAAGCCGATCACCGAGACGAGGCCCGCCCCGAGCCCGGCCGTGATCGCGACGGCGCCCTCGGCGACGTTGTAGGCGACGGTGAACCGTGCCAGGTGCAGGCCGCGCCGAGTCAGGCGCTCGACCTCGGCGCCGTCCAGCCGGGCCTCGGTCATCGGCTCGGGGACGTCGACCGTGCGTCGCCTGCAGCGCGGTGCGAGATCATGACTGCCATCTGGCGATGTTAGCCGCCCGAGAACTGGGGCCGAGTCGTGGGATTACCCGAGGGTAGACTGGCTAGCAGATGACCTGAACGGCTCGCAATGATCCGACATCGGCCAGGAGGCTGAGTGCAGCACGGCGCCCTGAGCGACGTCCGCCTTGACACCGACATCGTGTCCGAGACGGCGCGGCGCCGCTCGTTCGCGGTCATCAGCCACCCCGATGCCGGCAAGTCGACCCTGACCGAGGCACTCGCGCTGCACGCGCACGCAATCACTGAGGCCGGGCACATCAACGGCAAGAGCGGGCGGCGGCACACCGTGTCTGACTGGATGGAGATGGAGCAGGCCCGTGGCATCTCCATCACGTCCGCGTCGCTGCAGTTCGAGTACCGGGACGCGGTGATCAACCTCCTGGACACCCCTGGCCACGCCGACTTCTCGGAGGACACCTACCGCGTGCTCTCGGCGGTCGATGCCGCGGTGATGCTCATCGATGCCGCCAAGGGCCTCGAGGCCCAGACGATGAAGCTGTTCGCGGTCTGCAAGCAGCGGGGGCTCCCGTTGATCACGGTGATCAACAAATGGGACCGCCCGGGCCGCGACGCGCTGGCGCTGATGGACGAGATCGCCGAGCGCACAGGCCTGAACCCGACGCCCCTCACCTGGCCCGTCGGCGTAGCAGGGGACTTCCGGGGAGTCCTGGACCGTGCGACCGGCGACTACGTGCGCTTCACCGGTACCGCAGGCGGTGCGCACATCGCACCGCAGGAGGTGCTCGACGACGCCGGTGCCTTCGCGCGCGAGGGTTCCGCATGGTCCACGGCTGTCGAGGAGAGCGAGCTGCTCGGCGCCGCGGGCGCCGACCACTCGCAGGAGTCCTTCCTCGCGGGGGTCTCGACGCCGGTCCTCTTCGCCTCAGCGGTTCGCAACTTCGGGGTGCACGCACTGCTCGACGTGCTCGTGGACCTCGCGCCGTCGCCCGGTGCCCGAGCTGCGGTGGACGGGACGCCACGCGCGATCGACGCGCCGTTCAGTGCGTTCGTCTTCAAGATGCAGGCCGGGATGGACACCGCGCACCGAGACCGGCTCGCGTTCGTCCGGGTGTGCTCCGGGCTGTTCGAACGAGGGATGGTGCTGACGCTGGCCCGCACCGGGCGGACCTTCGCGACGAAGTATGCCCAGCAGGCGTTCGGCCGTGAACGCACGGTGATCGACTCCGCCTACCCAGGGGACGTCGTCGGCCTCGTCAACGGATCGGACCTCCGCGTGGGGGACACCCTGTACCTGAGCACGCGCGTCGAGTACCCGCCGCTGCCCACGTTCGCGCCCGAGCACTTCGCCGTCGTGCGAGCGCGCGACGCCGGCCGCTACAAGCAGTTCCGCCGCGGCATCGAGCAGCTCGAGGCTGAGGGCGTCGTTCAGGTGCTGCGCTCCGAGCTGCGCGGCGACCAGGCGCCCGTCGTCGCGGCCGTGGGCCCGCTGCAGTTCGAGGTCGCCGAGCACCGCATGGCCCATGACTTCAGCTCGCCCGTACGGCTCGAACGGCTCAGCTACACCCGCGCGATGACGACGACCCGCGAGTGGGTCGCCACGCTCGACGCCGAGCACGGCGTGGAGGTCCTGCACCGCCACGACGGCGCTCTGCTCGCACTGTTCTCCGACATCTGGCGCGTCTCGGCGGTGCGACGCGCGTACCCCGGCGTCGTCCTCGCCGACCCCGCCGCCTGAATGCCGGTGCGTCACCACTACGACCTGAACGATCCCGAGGGCTCCCCGCCCTCTGCCCTGGAGGCACCGACATGCAGAACGCCCACGCTATGAAGCTGACCGCTCCGCCCGTGCTCCAACGCGGAGCGATGCGCATCACCCTCCTCGGCGGAGTCGGTGAGATCGGCCGCAACATGACGGTCTTCGAGTACGACGGCAAGCTGCTCGTCGTGGACTGCGGGGTGCTCTTCCCCGAGGAGACCCAGCCCGGGATCGACGTGATCCTGCCTGACTTCACCTCGATCCGGCATCGCCTCGCCGACATCGTCGCGATCGTGCTCACGCACGGGCACGAGGACCACATCGGGGGAGTGCCGTACCTCCTGCGCGAGCGGTCCGACATCCCCGTCATCGGTTCCGAGCTGACGTTGGCGTTCATCACGTCCAAGCTCAAGGAGCACCGGATCCACCCCACGACCGTCCGCGTCGAGGCCGGCGGCACGCACACGGCCGGTCCGTTCGGGCTCGAGTTCGCCGCAGTCAACCACTCCATCCCCGACGGGCTCGCCGTCGTGATCCGCACCAGCGCCGGGCTGGTGCTGCACACCGGCGACTTCAAGATGGACCAGTTCCCGCTCGATGACCGGATCACCGACCTCCGGGCGTTCGGCCGGTTCGGCGAGGAGGGCGTCGACCTGTTTCTGGTCGACTCGACCAACGCTGAGGTTCCCGGTTTCACGACCTCCGAGCGCGAGCTGACGCCTGCGATCGACAATGTGTTCGCGACCGCACCCCAGCGCGTGATCGTCTCGAGCTTCGCCAGCCACGTGCACCGCATCCAGCAGATCCTCGACGCCTCCGACCGCCACGGCCGCAAGGTGGCGTTCGTCGGGCGCTCGATGGTCCGCAACATGGGTATCGCCCATGACCTCGGCTACCTGCAGATCCCGCGGGGGCTCGTCGTGGACTTCAAGAAGCTCGGATCCATGCCTGACGACAAGGTCACGATCATCTGCACGGGCTCCCAGGGCGAGCCGATGGCGGCCCTCTCGCGCATCGCGAACGGCGAGCACCAGATCCGTCTGAACGCGGGTGACACCGTCCTGCTCGCCAGCTCGTTGATCCCCGGCAACGAGAACGCGATCTACGGGATCATCAACAAGCTCACCGACCTCGGCGCGAACGTCGTGCACAAGGGCAACGCGAAGGTGCACGTGTCTGGGCACGCGAGCGCGGGCGAGCTCGTCTACTGCTACAACATCCTCAAGCCCAAGAACGTCCTGCCCGTGCACGGAGAGGCCAAGCACCTGCACGCCAACGCCGCGCTCGCGGTCAAGACGGGTGTGGACCCCGACCGCGTCATCATCGCGCGCGACGGCTCGACGATCGACCTTGTCAACGGCATCGCGAAGCTGTCCGGGCAGGTCGTCGCGGACCTGGTCTTCGTCGACGGCGACACCGTCGGGCGCGCCACGGAGGACACCCTGGCGGACCGGCGCCGGCTGAGCGAGAGCGGGATCGTCACGGTCCTCGCGATCCTCGAGCCCGGCACGAACGCGCTGGCCGAGCCGCTGGAGTACATCACCCGGGGGTTCGTCACCGCCGACCTCGCCCTGACCGGCGCGACGGAGGCCGTGGAGCGGGCGTTGAGCAAGGCGTCGACACAGGGCGTCGACGAGGTCGGCAAGCTGGAGGCCGTCATCGCCGGAGCCGTGAGCTCCTACATCACGCGCACGCACCGGCGTGAACCCGTCGTCATCGCGATCGTCATCGACGCCTGACCACGACGGACTAACACCGCGTTCGCTCCGCCGGCAGTCGGGGCCAACGCGGGTGATCGTGGTCTGGTAAAGGTCGAGCTGCTCTACTTCGACGGATGCCCTCACCGGCAGGTGGCTGACGACACCACCGTCGGGCTCGTGTGGCCGGCAGCTGCACCGACCGTCGAGCAGCTGGTCGAGGCCCGCAGGGCCCGGTGAGTGAGGCCGGGCGGTCGGTCAGTCCTCGGGATGCTCGACCATGGCCAGCGCGCCCGAAGGGCACCGGCTGACGGCCTCGCGGAGCCTGTCTGCCGTATCGGCCGTGCTGGCGACCTCAGGGTTGATCCAGGGTCCGGCGCCAGCGTCGAACACCTCGGGCATGCCGCGCACGCACTCCCCGGCATGACGGCACATCGTGCCGTTGAACGAGACGTCGACCAGCGGGCCGCGGTAGGTCTTGCGGGTCATGGCGCGATGCGTCGTTCGAGGAGGCTGACGTCGCGCACCGCGCCCTTGTCGGCGGACAGCGCCATGGCCGCATACGCACGCAGCGCGGTCGAGACGACCCGGTCGCGCAGGACAGGCCGGTAGCCGCCGCCGGCTTCGAGCTTCGCGCGGCGATCGGCGAGGTCCTCGTCGGAGACCTCGAGGTGGATCGACCGCTGCGGGATGTCGATGACGATGGTGTCGCCGTCCTGGACGAGGGCGATGACACCGCCGGCGGCGGCCTCCGGGGAGACGTGCCCGATCGACAGCCCGGAGGTCCCGCCCGAGAAACGTCCGTCGGTGATGAGCGCGCACTGGGCACCCAGGCCGAGGCCCTTGAGGTAGGACGTCGGGTAGAGCATCTCCTGCATGCCAGGCCCGCCGCGCGGGCCCTCGTAGCGGATGACGACGACGTCGCCGGCCTTGACCCCGCCGCTCAGGATCGCCTCGACGGCGTCGTCCTGGGACTCCAGCACGAGCGCCGGCCCGGAGAACGTGAAGCACGACTCGTCGACCCCGGCCGTCTTGACGACGCAGCCGTCCTCGGAGAGGTTCCCGCGGAGCACCGCGAGCCCGCCGTCGACCGTGTAGGCGTGGGCGACGTCGTGGATGCAGCCCGCCGCGGAATCCAGGTCGAGGCTGTCCCAGCGCGCCGACTGGGAGCCTGCCGTGGCAGCGCGCACGCGGCCCGGTGCTGCGTGGAAGAGCTCGATCGCCTCGGGCGTGGGGCCGCCGCCGCGGATGTCCCAGGCGTCGAGCCAGGTCTGCAGCGAGTCGGCGTGCACGCAGTGGACGTCTTTGTGGAGCAGGCCGGCGCGGTTCAGCTCACCAAGGATCGCCGGGATACCGCCCGCCCGGTGGACGTCCTCCATGAGGTAGCTGCCGTTCGGCGCGACCTTGCACAGGCACGGCACGGCGAGGGAGCGCGCTTCGATGTCGACGAGCGTGTAGTCGAGCTCGGCCTCGTGTGCGACGGCGAGCAGGTGCAAGATCGTGTTGGTCGATCCGCCCATCGCGATGTCGAGGGACATCGCGTTGTCGAAGGCCGCCCGCGTCGCGATCGACCGCGGCAGCACGGCGGCGTCGTCGTGCTCGTAGAAGCGGCGGGTGATCTCCACGGCGGTGCGCCCCGCCTGCTCGTACAGGTCGCGGCGTGCGGTGTGGGTGGCGAGGGTCGAGCCGTTGCCCGGCAGGGCCAGGCCGAGGGCCTCGACGAGACAGTTCATGGAGTTGGCGGTAAACATGCCGGAGCACGACCCGCACGTGGGGCAGGCTGCCTCTTCGATGAGGTCGATGTCGGCGTCGGACACCGTGTCCGCGACCGCGTCGGCGATCGCCGTGACGAGGTTGAGGCGGGTGCGGGTGGTGCCGTCGGTCAGGACGGCGGTGCCGCCCTCCATCGGGCCGCCCGAGACGAAGACTGTCGGGATGTTGAGCCGCATGGCCGCCATCAGCATGCCAGGCGTGATCTTGTCGCAGTTCGAGATGCAGACCAGCGCGTCGGCTCGGTGCGCCTGGACCATGTACTCGACCGAGTCGGCGATCAGGTCACGGGACGGCAGCGAGTAGAGCATGCCCTCGTGGCCCATCGCGATGCCGTCGTCGACCGCGATCGTGTTGAACTCCCGCGGCACGGCCCCGGCCGCCGAGATCGCTGCGGAGACGATCCGGCCGACCGGCTGCAGGTGCGTGTGACCCGGCACGAACTCGGTGAAGCTGTTCGCCACGGCGATGATCGGCTTCCCGATGTCTTCACGGGCTACCCCGGCCGCGCGAAGCAGCGCGCGGGCGCCGGCCATGTTCCTGCCGTGGGTGACTGTTCGCGATCGCAACGGTGGCATGACGCCATTCCATCACTCGCTCGGGCTCGCGGAATCCGAGGACCGTCTGGCGGACTGCAACTGGCCAGAGGTCTCGCGTTGTGTGGGACCAAGGTCCTAGCCTGTCAGGCATGAGCGAGGCGATCCGGGCCCAGGGGCTCGTGAAGCGGTACGGGAAGGTGACGGCGCTGGACGGCGTCGACATCTCCGTGCCGACCGGTACGGTTCTGGGGCTGCTCGGGCCCAACGGGGCCGGCAAGACGACGGTCGTGCGCATCCTCGCGACGCTGCTGCGCCCGGACGCGGGCGAGGCTCAGGTCGCGGGCGTTGACGTCCTGACCGACCCGGCCGGGGTGCGTCGGAAGATCGGGCTGTCGGGTCAGTACGCCGCCGTGGACGAGTACCTGACGGGGTTCGAGAATCTCGACATGATCGGTCGGCTGTACCACCTCGGTCGTCGGGCGAGCCGGGTGCGGGCGCGCGAGCTGCTCGCCCAGTTCAGCCTCGACGAGGCAGCGGACCGCCCGGCCCGCACCTACTCGGGCGGCATGCGCCGACGGCTCGACCTTGCGGGAGCCCTGGTTGCTGACCCACCGGTGCTGTTCCTGGACGAGCCGACGACCGGGCTGGACCCGCGCGGCCGGGCCGAGATGTGGGAGATCATCCAGACGCTGGTCTCGGGCGGGACGACTTTGCTGCTCACCACGCAGTATCTCGAGGAGGCTGATCTCCTCGCAGACAAGATCGTCGTCATCGACCACGGCAGGATCATCGCGAGCGGCACGTCTGACGAGCTCAAGCGGCAGGTCGGCGGCGAACGGCTCGACATCACCGTCTCTGACGGCAACCGGCTCACCGAGGCTCGTGAGCTGCTCGAGCCCCTCGGGACAGGGCCTGCGACGCACGATCATCAGCGACGCACGGTCCTGCTCCCAGTGACTGGCGGGGCCACAGTCCTCATCGAGGCGTTGCGCCGGCTCGACGCCGTCGGTCTGCGGCTCGATGACGTCGGACTGCGTCGCCCCACGCTCGACGACGTCTTCATGATCCTTACGGGACACGGAGCGGCCGATCCCGCGGACGTTGACGTCCGGCGACGGCAGGTAGTGCGATGACCCTGAGGATCCCGCACGTGATTGCGGACGCCCACGTCGTCGCGAAGCGCAACATCATCAAGATCAAGCGGGTCCCCGACCTGCTCGTCTTCACGACGCTGTCGCCGATCATGTTCGTGCTGCTGTTCTCGTATGTGTTCGGAGGCGCGATCGACCAGGCCGGCGGGGGAGCCGCCTATCGAGAGTTCCTCATCGCCGGGATCTTCGCGCAGACGGTGATCTTCGGCGCCACGATCACGGGCGCGGGCCTGGCGGACGACGTCAAGAAGGGCATCATTGACCGCTTCCGATCGCTGCCCATGGCACCGTCCGCTGTGCTGACGGGACGAACGCTGTCCGACGTCGTCAACAACGTGATCGTGCTCGTCGTCATGTCGCTCACGGGGCTCCTGGTCGGCTGGCGCATCCGCGGCTCGGTGCTCGAGGCCCTCGCAGGTTTCGGTCTGCTGCTCATCTTCGCGTATTCGGTCTCGTGGGTCATGGCGTGGATCGGCATGCTCGTCCCTAGTCCGGAGGTCGTGAACAACGCCTCTTTCATCGTGATCTTCCCGATGACCTTCGTGGCCAACACATTCGTCCCGCTGTCCACGCTCCCGGCGCCGCTGCGAAGGTTCGCGGAGTGGAACCCCGTCTCGTCTGTGACGCAGTCCGCTCGTGAGCTGTTCGGCAACATCCCCGCGAACACCCCCGAGCCCACGGTGTGGCCGCTGCAGCATGCGGCCGCGTACACGCTGATCTGGTCGGTGCTCATCCTGGCGATCGCCGTCCCGGTCGCGAACGCGCAGTACCGCGTGTCGACGAGTCGCTGACGGCGCGGGTCGGCGCCCCGGGGACCGACCGATGTCCCGTCCGCCCACCGCTCCGTACTGCGATCGCGGTACGGCGGTCGCCTGCCGATGGGTGATGACATCTGAGCCGCGGACCGCGAGAGTGAAGGCATGGCGCCCCCGCTCGACACTGGTTCGGCCACAGGTCCGGCCGTGACCACCCTCGGGCGCTCGATCCGTCAGGCCGGGATCGAGGACATCCCCGCCGTAGCCCGGATTACTCAGGAGGGACCGCTCCGGACGGACAGCGACCCCGAGTCCGCGGCCCGGTCGACGAGGCTCCTGCTGACCCACGTCGCGTTCGAGCGCGGTGCGCTCTGGGTCGAGGATGGGGTGGACGGTCGGATCACCCGGGCCGTCGCTGTCGTCCCTGGCGGTCAGCAGTCGCCGTGGGAGACGGTTGGTCGTGTCGTCGCACCCGACCTTGCCAGGGTGCCGCCCGGACCCGAGGCGGGCAGGGCATTGCGCACCGAGCTGGCTGCCGTGGCACCGCGCTGGGTCCTGAGTGAGATCTCCCAGGGTTCGCTCGAGCAGCCCGGACCGCCGACGCTGCTCGGCGCTGCGCTGCGCTGGGCCCGCGCCGAGCCGGGCTGGCGGCACGGTCCGATCGCCGTCGTGGCGGACACGGAGACCGAGCGCCAGGCCGCCGAGTCGCTCGGGTTCACCCAGCGGTGGACGGGCGGTCCGCCCCCGGGCTGGTGGCTGGGCGTGGACGCCGAACAGGTCGACGCCGGGCGGTCCTGAGAGCCTGCGGGCGGTGCCGGCAACCTGCCGTCGTGTGCCACAGTGCGGAGCATCCGGCGAACGACAGGAGCACGGCGTGCGGACACCAGGGACACCCGATGTGGTCGAAGGCCTGTGCGCCCATGTGGTCGCCCGGGGGGACGCTCTGCTCTCGCCCGCGGCGACCAGGTCGCTCATCGAGAGGTTGCTTGGCGAGCCGCGCGACCCCGCGGGCACCGACGACCAACCGTTCGCGGGAAGGGTGCCTGGCCTCAGGGATCGGGAGCGGGAGATCTTGGCCCTCGTCGGCGAGGGCCGGTTCAACGACGAGATCGCCGATCACCTCGTCTTCTCACCCCACACCGTCAAGTCCCACGTCAACCGCGCGATGATGAAGCCCGAGGCGCACGACCGGGCCCAGCTTGTCGTGATCGCCTATGAGAGCGGACTACTCCGCAAGCGGTAGCGCCGGACGCCGAAGAGTGCGGCAGGCAGGCGACGACGAGCCCGCTGGTTCCCGCCAGGGTTGAGTCCAGGAACAGAGCACACCGCTACGCGGGAGGCAGTCGATGATCGTCGGGCTGGACCGCCCGGCCGCCGGGACAGCGACAGTGAACGGGTTGGCCTACAACCACCTGCTCACCCTGGCGACGACGACGGGCATCCCGCGCCGGCGCATCGTCGAGGTCCGTGACCTCGTGGGGCTCGCAGCCGTCGGCCGCAAAGCGAACGGCGCGTTCTCGCTCGGCATGGGCCAGCGTCTCGGGATCGCGGCGGCGCTGCTCGGCGACCCCGACGCCGTCATCCCCGACGAGCCCGTCAACAAGCTCGACCCCGCGGGGATCCTCTGGATCCGCGGTCTGCTGAGGTCGCTCGCCGATGAGGGACGCACGGTCTTCATCTCCTCGCACCTGATCTCCGAGATCGCCCTGGTCGCTGACCACCTGGTCGTGATCGGCCGGGGAGAGCTCATCGCCGACACGTCGGTCAGCGAGCTGCAGCAGGCGGCGTCGGGCGTCGTCGTCCCGGTGCGCTCACCTCGCGCGCACGACCTCGCGCGCCTGCTCGGATCCCAGCGTGCTGCGGGCAGTCCTGGGCACCGGCGTCTACCTGGCCGCGATCGGGGTCCTCGGCGCGGCGATCGGTGCACTCCTGCGGCACGCCGCGGGTTCCATCGGGGTGATGTTCGTGCTGCTGCTCGTGGCGTCGGGCCTCCTGGGGCTTGTGCTCCCCGACAGCTGGTCACAGGCGATCGTGCCGTACCTGCCGTACCTGCCGTACCTGCTGTACCTGCCGTCCAACGCCGGAGCCTCCTTCACCTCAGTCGTCCCAGCCGACGGTCTGCTGGCCGCAGGTCCCGGCGCCGCCGTCCTGGTGGCGTGGATCGTCGTCCTGCTAGGCGGGGCAGAGGTCCTGCTCCGGCGTCGGGACGCCTGAGGCCGCCGACGACGGCCGGGTTCGAGCCAGGTGACGCCCCGGTGCAAGGCAGGACGAGGCGGTGGGTGCCCGATAGCATGACGGCGCGAGCAGCGTCGTCCCCGAACGGGAATCGGCGCGCGAAGACCCAGCTCAGCACGGTCGCGCCGGGCCAGGTCACCGCGCACACAGGGCGCGTCCGCGACCCACCGACGAGAGGAAGTCACATGACGGACGCGCAGCAGGTGCGGGTCGGTTCATCGGACCTTGAGATCTTCCCGCTCGTCCTGGGCGGCAACGTGTTCGGCTGGACGGCCGACGAGGCGGCGACATTCGCGGTACTCGACACGTTCGTCGCGGCCGGCGGCACGATGCTCGACACGGCCGACGCCTACTCGGCGTGGGTGCCGGGGCACACCGGAGGAGAGAGCGAGACCCTCGTCGGGCGCTGGCTTGCCCACCAAGGGGGCCGCGACGACGTCGTGATCGCGACCAAGGTCAGCCAGCACCCGTCATTCCAAGGTCTCGCAGCAGGCAATGTCCGGGCCGCTGCAGAGGCGTCGCTCCAGCGGTTGGGCACGGACCGGATCGACTTGTACTACGCGCACTTCGACGACGCGTCCGTCCCGCTCGAGGAGACGGCGGCGGCGTTCTCGTCGCTCGTCGACGACGGCCTCGTGCGGTACGTGGCGGTGTCCAACTACACCGCTGCGCGCCTCGACGAGTGGATGGCGGTGGCAGACCGCGAGGGGTTCCACCGCCCCGTCGCCCTGCAGCCCGGGTACAACCTTGTCGAACGGGGGTTCGAGGGCGCGTTGCGCGCGAGCGCGGATCGGCATGGGCTCGGCGTGCTGCCGTACTACGGGCTCGCTCGGGGGTTCCTCGCGGGCAAGTACCGCGACGGGGGAGCGCCGGTGGAAAGCCCGCGGGCCGAGGCTGCGGCCCGCTACCTCGACGACCGCGGACGGCGTGTCCTGGCCGTGCTCGACGAGGTGGCTGCCGCCCACGAAGTTCAGGTCGCCTCGGTGGCCCTGGCGTGGCTGCGGAGCCAGCCCACGGTCGTTGCGCCGATCGCGAGCGCACGCAACCCTGGCCAGCTCGTCGACCTGCTTGCGTCGGCGGTTCTGGAGCTGACGTCCGACGAGCTCCACGCGTTGTCGGCGGCCTCGGCCTGAGTCGGCGGGCGCCCCCGCCGCTCTAGTCCTTGCCCTTGTGCTTGCCTGGCCCGGTCGGTGCCGAAGTGGCTGACGCCGTAGGTGACGCCGACCGCATCGGTACCGGCGCGGGTACCGCGACGAGTGCGCCGAGATCGCCCCGCACCCGATCGATCGCCGCCAGGATCTGTGCTTCGCGGTCGGCTCTGACCTGGCCGGCGGCGAGCGCCTGGTCGAGCCGCGACTGGAGCGTGTCGAGGAGGGTCACTGCGGCGGCGTAGCGACCCGCGGCGGCGGCTGTCCCGATGTCCTGGACCGCGGCCTGCAGCTCGCTGGAGGTTGGTGCGGCGATGTCCGGCGCCCGGGACGCGCACCCGACGAGCAGGCTCATTCCGACGACCGTGGCCGTGAAGGTCCGCACGCCGTTCATGGGCTGACACTCGTCAGCAGGGCCTGCAGGTCGGTTCCGAGCGGTTCGACGACGGCGGGCAGGGTCGGCGGCGTGCTCTGTGTCGGTGCAGTGAAACGGGGCACCGCCACGACGGCTGCGACGACGACGAGCACTCCGACCCCGGCGAGAAGAAGAGGACGGCGGATCCGGCGCGTATGCCATGCGCCCGTCGACCTCGCGGTGCCTGCGCGCTCAGTGTCGTGTCCGGTGGCGCGCCCGGCAAAGTTCTCAGCATCGTGCTCGGCGGCTCGGCTGGCGGCGCGGTCGGCGGCATCGCGGCCGAGCTGTTGGATGACGGCGGCCGGCATGATCGCGGTCGAGCCATTCGCGTGCGCATCCATCGGAACCGTCAGCGTGGTCGAGGCCGGTCCGCCGACGCCCGTCCCGAGGACCTGCGCGGTACGCGACGGGTCGAGGGGATCCTCGCCCGCCGCCGAGTCGCGCTCGAGCGCCCGGGCGGCGACGGCGACCTCGACCGCGCTCGGCCTCGCCTCAGGGTCTCGCGCCGTCATCGCCGACAGGAGCGAGGCCCAGCCGGATCCGAGGGAGCCGGGTATCGGTGGGTCACTGACCAGGCGGGCGCCGACGGACTCCATGAGCGGGCCAGGAAACGCGCGCGTGCGCGTGAGCGACTCGAGGAGCACCAGTCCCAACGAGTAGACGTCTGCGGCGGGAGCCGGAGCCGCGCCGCGGGCCTGCTCGGGGCTGAGGTAGGCGGCCGTGCCGACCAGTCCGCCTGCGGCGGTCAGACGCGTCGAGTCGGTCAGGTGGGCGATCCCGAAGTCGGCGAGCTTCGCGGTGAACTCGTGCGTGGGCAGCGGGGAGGAGGCGAGGAGCACGTTGCCCGGCTTGATGTCGCGATGGACGATCCCGCTCGCGTGGACGACGTGCAGCGCCTCGGCGAGGTCCACGGCCATGCGGCTCACGTCGGCACGAGCGAGGGGACCACGCGCGATCCGCACACCAAGTGTCGGTCCGTCGACCAGCTCCATGACGAGGAACGTCCGCTCGCTGCCGCCGATCTCGTCGACACCTGCGTCGAACAGGGTGACGAGCGCGTGATGGTTCAACGACGCCAGGAGCTCGATCTCGGCTCGAGCGCGGCGGACCGCCGAGGCATCGGCCGAGGAAGGCGCGATGACCTTGAGTGCGACCACCCGCCCCAGGAGCTCGTCGCGGGCCCGGTAGACCGCCGCCATGCCGCCGTGCCCGATGAGGGCTTCGATGCGATACCGGTCGCCGACGAGGCTGCCTGCGACCGCTGTGTTCTGTGTGTCGTTCACGGCATCTCCCCTCTCGGTACGCCCACACGGTACGTGGCTCGTGCTGAGCGCGCGCGCGCGGTCGTCCTCGTGAGGCACGCGGCTCTTGACATCCCCCCCGGTGTCTCTAGTCTGGGATCTGCCTGAGTGACACGAGTCACTTGGGCATTTCACCTCAATGGGGAGGACTGAATCGCATGAGATCGTTACCCCAACCCACCCCACGCGCCGAGCGCCACGACACGCGGCGGCCCAGCCGACGCGGTCGTGGCCGCGCTCTTGCCTTGGGCGTCGCTCTCGCGACGGCCCTGACGGGGGGCATCGCCACTGCAGCCGGCGCGACAAGCTCGCCCGCGACGACCGCCACCCAGCCGGACCTTGGCCCGAACGTCGTGGTCTTCGACCCGAGCATGCCGGTGAGCCAGATCCAGGCGACGGTCGATGCGATCAACGCCGAGCAGATCGACGCCGAGATGGGCACGGGCCGGCACGCGTTGCTGTTCAAGCCAGGGATCTATGGCACGGACACCGAACCGCTGCAGATCAAGGTTGGCTACTACACCGAGGTGGCCGGCCTCGGCGCCTCCCCGACGGATGTCGTCATCAACGGCAAGATCGAGGTCTACAACCGTTGCCTCGACCACGGCGGGACCACCAACTGCCTGGCCCTCGTGAACTTCTGGCGCACCCTGTCGAACCTCACGCTCAACATCAACGGCGCGGGTCAGGACGGCTGCAGGGCCTCGGCCGACTTCTGGGCCGTGTCGCAGGCGGTGTCGATGCGGCGCCTGAACATCACCGGCGGGAACCTCTCGCTGATGGACTACTGCACCGATGGTCCGCAGTTCGCGAGCGGTGGCTACATCGCGGACACCAAGAGCGGGTTCATCATCAACGGCTCACAGCAGCAGTGGCTGACGCGCAACAGTGACATCGGCGGATGGTCCAACGGTGTCTGGAACGCGGTCTTCTCCGGTGTTGTCGGCGCCCCGACGGACGCGGCGTTCCCCAACCCGCCGTACACGACGCTTGACGCCACCCCGGTGAGCCGTGAGAAGCCGTTCCTGTTCATCGACGGACGCGGCCGGTACAACGTCTACGTGCCGACTGCACAGCAGAACAGCCGTGGGGTCACGTGGGCGAAGGGCATGACCCCGGGCCACGCGGTCCCGATCACCGACTTCTTCGTCGTGAAGCCGTCCGACTCGGTGCAGGCGATCAACAACCAGCTCGCGCGCGGCCGCAACCTGCTGCTCACCCCCGGCGTGTACGACGTCGCCAAGAGCATCGCGGTCAAGCGCGCAAACACTGTAGTTTTGGGCCTCGGCCACGCGACCCTGACCGCCGTCGCGGGCGCCGTTCCACTGACCGTGGCCGATGTGCCCGGGGTGATCCTTGCCGGCCGGACGATCGACGCCGGTGACGTCAGCTCGCCCGTCCTGCTGCGTATCGGCACGAAGAACGACCACCATGGCCGCGACGGGAACAGCGGGTCCGACAAGAAGTCGGACGCGCTCAACCCGACGACGCTCAGCGACGTCTACTTCCGCGTGGGCGGTCCGCACGTCGGGCGAGCGGACGTCAGTCTCGAGGTCAACAGCGACAATGTGCTGATCGACCACCTCTGGGCCTGGCGCGCGGATCACGGCGTGCCCGGCTCCGTCGGCTGGGACGTCAACACCGGCCGCAACGGCGTCGTCGTCAACGGCGACAACGTGACCGCCACCGGGCTGTTCGTGGAGCACTACCAGCAGTACAACGTCCTCTGGAACGGTGAGAACGGTCGCACGGTGTTCTTCCAGAACGAGCTGCCGTACGACCCGCCGAACCAGGCAGCATGGCAGCACGACGGCGTCCTCGGCTGGGCGGCGTACAAGGTGGCTGACGACGTCACGACCCACGAGCTGTGGGGCGGCGGGGCCTACATCTTCACCAACGTCGACCCGACGATCCACGCCGCGCGGGGGTTCGAGGTCCCGGTGACGCCGGGTGTCCGCCTGCACCACGTCATGACGGTCAACCTGAGTGCCGGGACGATCGACCATGTCGTCAACGACACGGGGGCTCCGGTCGACAACACCAACACCGGGCACCCGAGCTTCGTCACCAGCTTCCCGTGACGGACGCGGGCGACTAGAACGTCATCAAGGTCCTGGGGGTCGGAGCGAGCTCGCCCCGGCCCCCAGGCCTGTCAACAGGGACGTGCTGCGACGGTCACGTGGAGTCGCGCACGACGACGTCAAGGATGTCGGCGGGGAAGGTCGGCGGATCGGTGTGGCCGTCGAGCGCTGCGAGGACGGCGGAGGCGAGATACCGGGCCTGGGCGTCGACACCCTGGGACACCGTGGTCAGCGCGGGGAGCGAGAGCCGCGCGGCCGGGATGTCGTCGACACCGATGACCGCGACGTCCGAAGGCACGCTGAGCCCCTCGCCGCGCAGGCCTGCGAGCACTGCGAGCGCCACCTCGTCGTTGTAGGCCGCCACGGCGGTCACCGGGGGGTCGGCCGCGCGCCAGTCCTGGACGGCGAGCGCGGCGGAGAGAACCTCGAGTTCAACGGGCGTCACGAGCGGCTCCGGGAAGCCGCGGTCCGCACACTCGAGGCGCACGCCGGCGAGCCGTCCCTCGGTGAAGTCCGCCAGGCGAGGATCGATGGCCGCGGCGTACGCAATCATGCGGTGGCCGCGGGCTGCGAGGTGCTGCACCTGGAGGCGGCCGATCCCGGTCTGAGAGACCGAGTGGACGACGGGGTCGCGGGGGTCCTCCTCGAGCGCTGTGCCGACCACCTGGATTCCTGCCTGGCGCATCGACCGCTCGTCCTGGGGCGCGAAGGCGGTGAATCCGACGACGGCGCGGGGGGTCACCGCACGCCACAGCTCGGACAGCGGCTGCGTACCGCGACCGTGATGGACGAGCACCGACAGGCCGCGCTCGGCGAGCTGCCGGGCGAGGTGGTCCAACAACGTGTCGATGACCGGACCGATCGGCCAGTTCGGCAGCACGCAGAGCACAAGGTCGCTCTTGCCGCGCCGCAGCGTCCGGGCAGCCGCAGACGGCGAGTAGCCGAGGTGGAGAGCCGCGGCGCGGACCCGCTGACGCGTCGCCTCGGAGATCACCACGCCCTCTTTGGCGTTGAGCACGTAGCTGACCGTGGTCCGCGAGACGCCGCTCTCTCGCGCGACGTCGGCACTGGTCACGCCCGGCACAGGTACCTCCCTCGGTAGCCACGACTTCTCGGTCCACACCCTAATCTCGTGCCGGCGGCAGGAAGTCACGACCTGATCGCCCGATTGTCTGGATGGGTGATTTCTGCCTGTAGGACCTGATTGGCCCACGCGCGGCGACCGTGGCGTCCTCTAGCGTGACGGACTGTGAGGATCCCCCAGACCGGTCGACAGTGACTCGCGCACCGGCCGCCGCGGCGTTGCTGGACGCCTTGAGCGACGGGATGTACGTCGTCGAGCCGTCCAGGCGCATCACCTACTGGAATGGCGCCGCGGAGGCGATCTCGGGCTTCTCCGCAGACGAGATGGTGGGTCGCTGGTGCGGCGACGGCCGCCTCAACCATGTCAACGAACGCGGCGTCGAGCTCTGCGGCGCGAGCTGCCCGCTGCTCGCGACGATGCGGGACGGGCGCACGCGGTCGGTCCGCGTCTTCCTGCACCACCGCGACGGGCACGTCCGCCCGGTCAACGTGACGGCTGTCGCTCTTTACGCCGAGGACGGGACGATCAGCGGCGCGGTCGAGACCTTCCGGGACGACTCCGACCGTAGGGAGCTGGAGCAGGACCTGCGCGAGGCGGAGCACCTCGCGCTCGTCGATCCGCTTACGGGCGTCGGCAACCGTCGAGCCCTCAAGCAGTGCCTGAGCCGTCGGCTCGCCGACTGGGAACGCGACGGTGCACGCTTCGCCGCACTGGTCATCGATGTCGATCGGTTCAAGCAGACCAACGACAACCTCGGTCATGACGCCGGCGATGCCGTGCTCACCGTGCTCGCCCGCAGCCTCGTCCTTGCCGTGAGAAGCGGTGACCAGGTAGTGCGGACGGGTGGCGACGAGTTCGCGGTGATCACGGGCCCGATCACCGACGACGAGCTGAGCTCGCTCAGAGCGAGGCTTCATGTCGTGGCCGCGCACGGCCGCTACGACGACCTTTCGCCCATGCGCATCACGGTGTCGATCGGAGCCGCCATGGTGGGCGTCGACGATGACGGCGCAGCACTGATGCGCCGTGCCGACCACCAGCTGCTCAGGGCAAAGCGCGCGGGCCGCAAGCGCGACGACGACGACGTGGCGACGACTCCCTGATCGCCTCCGTTCGGTCACTCACCTGAGGGTGGCGAGGAACCGTCGGGCTCGGCAGGGAACGACCTCTTGCCGCCGTTGGACACGGCGCTCGCGGCGGCTCCCTGGACGGAAGCGTTGCCGAGCCGACACGTGCCGGTCCAGGCAACGAGCACGACGCCGATCGCGATCAGCACGTCGCCCACGCTGAAGGTGTTCGCGAGAGGCAGCGGCGCCGACCAGGCGAACACGTCGCCCAGCCACGGCAGGACCGGATGCGCGACGACAGCGGAGTTGGCGAACGCCATGTGGGTGTCGATGGCGGCCGCAGCGACGGCGCCTTGCGAAGCCGGCAGGACCCCGCCGTTGAGCGCGATCGTGAGCCCGTTCGAGGCCGCTCCGGCCGCGACCAGGAGGATGTGGGTGAGAGTCCGGTTGGCCCACAGGAAGCCGAGCACGATCGCATATGTCAGCACGTGCAGGACCGGCGCGAGCACCCCGGGAAGCGTGACCTCCACGGCGACGACCTGCAGGCCCAGGGTCAACCAGATCAGCAGCGGCCAGCGCCAGCGGTGCAGCAGGAGGCGCGCGGGCCATCGACCAGCGACGAGCGGGGAGAGCAGCGCGAGGGCGCAGGCGGCGAGCAGCAGCACGGTCAGAGCTTCGCTGTGCGGCGCGGGCCCGCCAACCGTCGTTCGCCGTCCAGGCGCAGCAGGATCTGGTCGGGCGTGGTCGGGCGGCCCAGGTGGTAGCCCTGACCGACGTCGCAGCCCAGCTCGCGCAAGGCAGTAGCGGTCGCCTCGTCCTCGATGCCCTCGGCGATCACCCGCAGGCCGAGGTCCAAGGCCAGGGCGATGGTCGACCGCACGATGATGAAGTCGTGCTTGTCGCGACGCATGTCGATGACGAAGGACTTGTCGATCTTGAGCTCATCGACCTCGAGGCGCTTGAGGTAGCTGAGCGAGGCGTTGCCGGTGCCGTAGTCGTCGACTGCGATCGCGACGCCGAGATCGCGGAGCGTGCCGATGACGACGTCGACCCGTGCCGGGTCCGTCAAGATACCGGTCTCGGTGACCTCGAGCACCAGCAGCGCGGGGGGGATGCCGTGTGTCATCAGGGCCTCGGCGACCTGACTGGGCAGCGCGAGGTCGGACAGGTGGCGCGCGGAGAGGTTGACCGCCATGCGCAGCTCGTGGCCGGCCGCACGCAGAGCGGCCAGGTGTCCCAACGCCGTGTCGAGCACAAAGGCCGTCAGCTCGGCGATCAGGCCGGAGTTCTCGGCGAGCGGGATGAAGGTGTCCGGCGGCACGGACCCGCGGACCGGGTGCTGCCAGCGGATCAGCGCTTCGACGCCGACGATCCGCCTGCTGGTCAGGTTCACCTGGGGCTGGTACTCCACAGCGAGCTGGCCGGTGTCGAGGGCGGTCCGCAGGTCGGCGAGCAGCTGGAGGCGCTCGAGCGTGTTCACGTCGTACTCCGGCGAATACGTGCTGATGCCATCCCGGTCGAGCTTGGCCTGGTAGAGCGCGATGTCGGCGTTCTTCATCAACAGCTCGGCGTCGTCCCCGTGCTCGGGAGCGACAGCGACGCCGGCGCTCGCCCGGACGAGCAGCTCGACCTCGCCGACCCGCATCGGCGCCTCGAGCGAGGCCAGCAGTGCCTGAGCGACCGTCTGGGTCGCTGCCAGGTCGCCGTCGACCACAACCGCGAACTCGTCGCCACCCAGTCGACTCGCGAACTCGTCGTCCCCGAGGGCGTGGACCAGGCGCTCGGCCACCTGCTGCAGGAGCCTGTCGCCGACGGCGTGTCCCAAGGTGTCGTTGATGTCCTTGAAGTGGTCGAGGTCGATCAGGACGAGTCCTGGACCACTCGACGCCGCGCGGTGAGCAGTGACGAAGGCGTGCTCAAGCTGGGTGTGGAGTCGGTCGCGGTTCTTGAGACCGGTCAGGGAGTCGTGCGATGCCGCGTGTGCATGGCGGATCGCCGCGGCGGTGGTCCAGTGGACCGCGATGACCGGCGCACCCAGAAGAACCAGGACGGCCACGCCGTCCTTGACGACGACCGCAGCAACGGCGCCGATGCAGAGCAGGACCACCTGCGTGGCGGCGTGGAACCGGGCGTCCTCCCGCAGGATCGTCAGGAGCGGTTGGGACGTCGCGATCGAGACGACCGCGGTCACGAGCAGCAGGTTGACGACGACCATCGCGATCCCGCCGGCCAGCAACGGGCCGAGGTGGTGCACCTCGACGGTCATCGGACCGCCGAAGAACGGCAGGTGCGCCAGGCCGGAGTAGACGGCACGGGCCGCGAGCAGACTGAGGATGTACTGCGCCGTGTTGAAGGCCGACTTCTTCGGCGTGCGCCTGTTGATCAGGTCATCAGCCATGCTCGCGAAGGCCTGGACCAGGACAGCGACCCCAAGGCCGGCGACCGCGACCAGGGCAAGGATGAACGGGCCCGACGTCGAGATGGTCCCGGACGACGTGCCACTGCGCGAGATGAGGAGCGGCTTCATCTCTCCCGCGAGGGCGGCCACGGCGAGGAATCCGATGGGCAACCAGGCGCCGTGTGCGACTGATGTCCACGACGTACGCGCGACCACGCCGATGATGGCCGCCAGACCGAGGCCGCACACGACCGCGACGTAGGTACCGAGCAGCGAAGGTGGAGCCGCGGACGTGTCCACGGCCCCGCCTTCGCGTGGCTTGCTAGCTACCACTTGAACCCAGCGCCGGCCAGCGCGGCGACGGCGACAATTGTCCCGGCGCTGGCTGCGATGCGGATGATCGTGCTGTTCTTTGCGATGCGCCACTTGTTCATGATGGTTCTCTCTCTCTGGTATCCGGGTGGCAGTCGCGGCAGATGCCGCCCCTGCCACTCCTCAGGAACCCGAACCAACGGGATGCTGCGAGTGCGCGCGCCGTGCAACTATCTCTTCGGCCGACAGGGGCGCGGCCTTGAGCCATCGTTTCGTGTCGCGGGGGTCCGGGTCTACGGGCCGCGCCGACGTGATGTCGTGGATGTGCGGTTTACGCGAGGTCGACGGCCTGGCGGTTGTGGGCCGATCCCACGGCACAATGGTGGCGATGACCGCCTCCGTGCCACCTCAGCGACCGAACGTGGAGCTGCGTGAGGTCGCCCGTGGGGTCTATGCCCCGGCCCTGGTCTTCGAGGTCGGCGTCGGCGCGATCATGCCGATCATCCCGCTCTCGGCGGTCGCTCTCGGCGCGAACCTTGCCGTGGCCGGGCTGCTGGTCGCTCTGCTGGGCGTCGGGCAGATCGTGGGCGACGTGCCTGCGGGAGCCCTTGCGGCTCGCATCGGCGACCGGCGGGCGATGCTCGTCGCCGCGGCGCTCTCGGTGCTTGCGCTCATGGGCTGCGCGCTCGCGCCGAACCTGGGGGTGCTCGGCGCCGGCGTGGTCTGCGTGGGAGCCACCAACGCCGTCTTCACCTTGGCCCGTCAGTCGTACCTGACCGAGGTCATCCCGGTCGTGAAGCGCGCCCGGGCACTGTCGACACTCGGCGGAGTCCAGCGCATCGGCGCCTTCATCGGACCATTCATCGGCGCAGGCGTCGTGGATCTGGTCGGCCTGAGCGGTGTCTACTGGCTCGCGGTCCTCACGAGTCTGGTCGCTGGGCTCGTCGTGCTCGTGGTGCCCGATGTCGCCGGGGCCGAGGCGGTCCGACGTCGCCACGCCGCGGTGATGGTGCCGATGCGCACGGTGCTGCGTCAGAACGCCCGAGTGTTCCTGACCCTCGGTTTCGCGGTCATGGCCGTCGGCGCCGTCCGCGCCAGCCGTCAGGTCGTGCTGCCGCTGTGGTCGGAACAGCTCGGATTCAGTCCTGCGACGACCAGCATCGTGTTCGGGATCTCCGGCGCGGTGGACATGCTGCTCTTCTACCCGGCCGGCAAGGTGATGGACCGCCGCGGACGGTTGTGGGTCGCGATCCCGTCCATGGTGGTGCTGGGCTGCGCGATCCTGGCGTTGCCCATGACGACCACGCTCGCCGGCGTCACGGTCGCTGCGATGGTCATGGGGTTGGGCAACGGTATCGGTGCGGGGATCTTGATGACCCTCGGCGCAGACGTCGCACCTGCCGCGGTGCGGCCGCAGTTCCTGGGGATCTGGCGCCTCTTCTCCGACGCAGGGGTCGCCGGCGGGCCGCTCGTGGTCGCTGCGGGAGCCGCGCTGGGGAGCCTCGCGGCGGGGATCGGCGCGATGGGAGCGGTCGGACTGCTGGGGGCAGTCGGGCTTGCGCGCTGGGTGCCACGGTGGTCGGACCACGCCAACGCGACCACCCGCCGTCGGGCCGCTGAACGGGAAACACGGCCGCCGGGCCCCACGCCGACCGCAACCTGACCAGCTGGGACTGTCGGGCACCGTCGGCGGCACCGGTCAGCGTCACTTGCTCGCGGCGAGGCGGACGGTGTTGCGGCCGGCGTCCTTGGCCTCGTAGAGGGCGACGTCGGCAGCGTGGAAGAGCTCGTCCATCGTGGTCCCCGCCGTCGGGTACGCGGCCACGCCGCCGCTGACCGTGCAGCGGATCGTTCGCGCTGCGACGACGATCGAGCTCTGCTCGCAGCGGTGGCGCAGCTCCTCGGCGAACATGAGGCCTGTGGCCTCGTCGGCCGAGGGCAGCGCGACGAAGAACTCCTCGCCGCCCCAGCGGGCGACGAGCGCGTCTGCGGGGGCGAGCTCACGGATCAGCTGGGCGAACGCGACCAGCATCGCGTCCCCGGCAAGGTGGCCGAAGTCGTCGTTGATGGTCTTGAACTTGTCGAGGTCGAACAAGGCGACGGCGAGTGTGCTCCCCGTGACCCGCGCCTCGTCGAAAATGTCCGCGAAGCGCTCGACCAGGTGGCGCCGGTTGTGCAGACCGGTCAGCGGATCGCGGCTTGCGAGCTCGACGAGGTCCGCTCGGAGGGCGTCAATGGTCTGGACCTGCCGAACGAGCTGCGCGTGCGCCGCCGCGAGCCGTCTCATCACCGCGTTGGCCGCTGTCACGTCTCGCGCGACGAAGACCGTGCCGAGGTCGCGGTGGCGACGATCGATGAGCGGGGAGGCCTGGACGTGGTACTCGGCACGACCGGCTGACGTCTTCACCACGATGTCGCTCGCGCTGAGCGATGTCTCGGAGCGGTAGCTGCCGAACAGTGCTGCGGCGGACGCCCCCACCAGCCGGTCGGGCGCGCGCGGATCCAGGTCACGCACCAGCGCCACAGCCGGCGGGTTCAGGTCGAGGACGCGCCCGCCGGGACTGACCACGATCACCGCGTCACTGATCTGGTCGACGATCAGGGCTCGTGCCACGGGGCTGAAGGTGAACAGGTCCTGCCGGAAGATCGCCCACCACATGATCGTGCCGGTGACCGCGAAGCCGATCGGAGTGGGATCGGGGGCGTCGTGGAACCCGCCCGCGAGAAAGGCGGCATTGGCCACGAGAGGCACGAGCGCGGCCACGAACACCGCGAGGCGCTGGGTGCGGAAGGCCGGTGCTGCCTGCCACCAGCCCCACGCGACGAGGCCGAGTCCGACCGCGACGGCGACGTATCCGTAGGCGCTGTCCAACCAGAAGACCGGGCCGTACGTCCAGTCGGCCGGCGTGGTCAGCTGGGCGGCGCCGGGGCCGCGGTACACCAGCAGGTGCCACGGGTTGGTCGCTCCGGCGACCGTGATCAGGACGGGCTCGACGAGCAGCGCGAGGACCATCCATCGCCGCGGGACCCACTGCGGTCGCGCGAGGGTGAGGCCGAGGCACATGAATGCCGTCACCAGGACGCTCGGCCCTGGGAATGTGACGAGCGTGGCGATCCCCACCGCGGTGGAGCTCGGGGCGGCTACCACCACGGCGAGGGCGACCGACCACCAGAAGCCGCCGGCCATGACGAAGGTGAGCGCCACGGCGAAGGTCTGGTTGAGTGCCCGACGGCGCCAGGTGATCACGGCGATCACCGCGCACGCGATGGCAGCCACGACATTGCTGAAGCCGACGAGGTCGTGCGTCAACATCCGCTCCGTCCGGCCTGACCGCCGTCGTGAGGTGGGGGCGGTCACGTATTTCATCGGCAGGACGCCGACCGAGATGAGGGAGGCAAGGTCCGGCGAGCGAGTGATCCGGCACCGGCAAACGTCGTAGCGTGTTGTCGTGCAGCAAGGGATGACTGTCATCGAGCGGGTCGCCGGGTGCTGCGGGGAGCTGGTGCTGCTCCGAGGTGGCGGGCATCACGAGATCGTGGCGAACGGTGTCTTCCTGATGGACACCCGTGGCGGCACGTCGGAGCGCCTCCATGTGACCGCGGCAGCGGACCGGATGCCGCCGCCCGGCCGGATGCTGATCGGGGGACTGGGCGTGGGGTTCTCGCTGGCCGCCGCGCTCGGGCATCTGCGGGTCAGCGAGGTGCACGTCGTCGAACGGGAGCCGGCGGTGTTGCGCTGGAACCGTGGCCCTCTCGCCGCCACGAACGGCGACGCGTTGGGCGACCCGCGCGTGCGCACCTATGAGGCCGACGTGGTCCAGTGGTTGGCCGACGCGCCTGCGGGCTCGCTCGATGCGATCTGTCTTGACGTCGACAACGGCCCGGGGTGGCTCGTGACGCCCGGCAACGCGTGGCTGTACGCGGATGACGGCCTGCGTGCCGCCACGCGGGTGCTGTCCCCGGGCGGGGTGCTGTCGATCTGGGGCGCAGCGCCCATGCCCGCCTTCGTCGCACGGATGGAGGACCACTTCGACGACGTGGACGTCACCGAGGTCTCGGCTTCGAGGGGCGAGCCGGATGTCGTCGTCGTGGGTCGTTCGTCACACTGTTGACCACCCGGCACCCTCGGACTTAGGTCACCCTGGCCGACCGGTCGATGGTCGCCTGGTCCGCCGTGGAAGAGCCATGCTCTCCGAGTTCACACCTGTCCCCACCCTCGCGGTCCGGGACCTCGAGAAGGCACGTACCTCCTATGAGAAGCTCCTCGGATTCACCTCGGTCGGTGATGCGCCTGACGGCGTCATGTACCGAGCTGGTTCGAGCCAGTTCCTCGTGTACCCCTCGGCCCACGCCGGGTCCAACAAGGCAACAGCGGCGTCGTTCCAGGTCCCCGGGGGCGAGTTCGACGCCGAGGTCGCGGCGCTGCGCGCAAGCGGACTGGAGTTCCGGACCTTCGAGCTCGCTGGCATGTCCTGGGACGACGGGGTCGCGTGGTTGGGCGACATGAGGGCGGTCTGGTTCGCAGATCCCGACGGGAACATCCTCAACGTCGAGACGTCGATGGAGCCCGCGTCGGTCTGACACCCCGGGGGTGCCGATGCCAGCAGCCCCGGCACAAGTGACGGCGCCGCGTCCCTCTCGGTCGCGGCGCCGTCCTGTGCAGCTCGACGGGTCAGGCCGTGGCCCAGCCGCCGTCGGCGCTGACGACCGCGCCGTTGACGTTGGACGCCTCGTCGGACGCGAGCCACGAGATGACCGTCGCGATCTCGTCGGGGTCGGCGATGCGGGGCATGGTCGCCATCGACAGCCGAGCACGTTCCATCGCCCACGGCACCAGCGGGTTGGACGTGGCCCCGATCGCGGTCATGACGCCGCCGGGGAGCACGGCGTTGGACCGGATCCCCTTGCCGCCGTAGAAGTAGGCGACGCTCTTGATCAAGCCGATCACGGCGTGCTTGGACGTCGTGTACGAGACTCCAGCCGCTCCGGCCCCGAGCGACGCCTTCGACGCGACCGTGACGATCGCGCCGTGACCGGCAGCCTCCATCGTCGGCAGCACCGCGCGGGTCAGGCGCATCACGCCGGTGACGTTGACGCCCATCACGTGCTCCCAGAGGGCGTCGTCCAGCTCGCCCAGCGGCACGAAGTTGTCCATGATCCCGGCGACGTTCGCCAGGATGTCGATGGTGGGACCTGCCGCCGCGACCACGCGGTCGACGTCTTCCTGGCGGCTGATGTCGGCGACGACCAGCTGGGCCGTCTTGCCGGCCTCAGTCAGCAGCTGCTCGGTCTCGCTCAGCGCCGCGACATTGACGTCGCAGCCGATGACGGTCGCGCCCTCGCCCGCGAGCCGCAGCACTGTGGCGCGGCCAATGCCGTTCGCGGCCCCCGTGACGATGGCGACCTTGCCCTGGTGACGGGTCGTGTCCATGATCTGATCTCTCCGTTGAGTGCAGTGGACGCACTGTCTAATCGACGATACGCGCTGGTGAGCCGCACGATCCGCGACCAGAGGTCACGGACGTTTGGTGGCGTGCACGCGAGTCGGGCAGCACCCGACGGCACGTCCGGGCGGCGTAGAGTGACGCCGCCCAGGAGTGCCGGTGCGGCTGGAGACGTGCGATGAACAGAACACGGCGCGCTGCCTGGCGCGGTCGCGTCGCATCGCACCGGAGCGACGGATGAGGCCGGCTCATCGGCTGGACGGCCGGCTCGTCGCGCTGGTCGCGCTCGGCGGCATGGTCGGCACCACCGGCCGCTACCTCCTGAGCGAGGCGCTGCCCAGCCACGGCGGCTGGCCGGTCCCGACCCTCGCGGCCAACGTGCTCGGATCGTTCCTGCTCGGCGCGCTGCTCGAGGCGCTCCTGCGGCGCGGCGGCGAGAGCCCCCGGGGTCGCGCGGTGCGCCTCGGGGTCGGCACCGGTGTCCTGGGCGGGTTCACGACCTTCAGCAGCCTTGCGCTCGAGCTCGAACGGCTGCTCGCCCACGATCAGGTGCTCACCGCGGCGTCGTACGCGGTGGCGAGCCTCACGTGCGGGCTGCTCGCGTGCCTGCTCGGCGTCGCGGTGGCGGCACGGCACGACAAGCGACGTGGGGCGCGGGGCCGCGACAGCGCCGACCGACCGGTGTCCCAGGGGGCAAGATGACCCTGCTCCTCGTGGCGCTGCTCGGCGGTCTCGGTGCGGCAACCCGGTTCGTCGTCGACGGGCTGATCCGTGGCCGCCGGAGCCGGGTGTTCCCGCTCGCGACGGTCCTGATCAACGTCTCGGGCTCGGCGCTCCTCGGGCTCCTGGCGGGCGCGTCGGCCTACCACTCCCTGGGGACGACCGTCTATGTGGTCGCGGCGGTCGGCTTCTGCGGCGGGTACACGACCTTTTCGACCGCGATGGTCGAGACCGTCCGTCTGGCGCAGCAGGGTGACTACCGCCGAGCAGTCGCCAACGCGCTCGGCACGCTTCTTCTGGCCGTCGGCGCGGCCGCGCTGGGGATCCTCGTGATGTGGCTGGTCGCATGACGGCCCGGCCCGGCCCGGCCCGGCCTGGCCCGGTGCCCGGGTTGTCGTGCGCCCGGGTCGGGCCGGGTGGGCCGACAGCGTGCCGGTGCTCCGCCGCGGCGGAAAGGTCGTCGTCGCGCACGGCAACTCGCTGCGGGCCGTGTGCACGCTGATCGACGACCTCGACGAGCGGGAGGTCCGGGACCTCAACGTCCCGTCGGGGCACCACTGGTGTATGACATCGCGTCGGACGGGCGTGCCGCGCCGCGCGGCGGGCGGTACCTCGACCCGACGAGCGACCCTGGGCCGCCGAGCAGATCGCAGGGGAAAGGCGGAACCTGTCCGGACCGACGGTGGAATAGGTTGGGACGCACGCTCGTCCGTCGCCCACTCGCCGTCAGGAGATCCTCATGCCGACCACCCGTGCCCTCACTGGAACCGTCGTTGCGCTCACCGGCGCCACCGCAGGCATCGGGCGTGAGACCGCCCGGCTCCTGGTCGCCGACGGCGCCCGGGTCGCACTGGGGGGACGTCGGGTTGAGCGGCTCGACGCACTGGTCGCCGAGCTAGGCGCGGACCACGCCGTCGGCGTCCCGATGGACGTTCGCGTGCCCGCCGACAACGCCCGGCTCGTCGCCGCAGCGATCGACCGGTGGGGCCGGCTCGACTCGGTCGTCGCGAACGCGGGCATCGGGATGTACGGCGGGATCCTCGACCACAGCGACGAGGACCTCGCGACGATGATGGACACCAACTACGCGGGCACTGTGTGGATGGTGCGCGCGGCTCTGCCCGCCCTGCTCGCGGGGAACGGCGGCGACGTCGTGATCGTGTCGAGCGTCGCGGGGTTCCGCGGGGGCGCCGACGAGGCGGTCTACGCCGGCACCAAGCACGCGCAGGTGGGCCTCGCGGGCGCGCTCGACCGCGAGCTGCGCGAGCAGGGGATCCGCGTCACTCTGATCTGCCCGGCCGGGACCGCGACCGAGTTCGCGGTCGGCGCGGGACGCATAGAGGATGACCCGGAGTCCGCCGAGTGGCTGACTCCCGAGGACGTGGCGAGCGCCATCGTCGCGACGCTGCACCAACCGCGCGCGATGCGGACAGCCATCTGGACGTTGTGGAGCATGGGGCAGGGCAGCTAGCCGACCGTCGCGGCGCTGCGGTCCCACAGCTCGCGGGCCAGGTCTGCGTCGTACGCCTGCGCGTTCGCCTTGGCGATCTTGCGCTTGACGTAGTACTCCCCGGAGACCCAGTCCGTGCCCGGCTCCGCCGTCGCGAGCCAGACCAACGTGTCCGCGCCATTCTCAGGCGAGATGAGGACGCGGCGGAGCACGGTGTTGTAGATGAACCGCATCGGGCTGGTCGAGTCGGCCGCGAAATTGGTCGCGACGCCGCCAGGGTGGAACGAGGCCGTGGTGATCCCGCGGGCCGCGTAGCGCGTGTGCAGCTCCTTGGTGAACAGGATGTTGGCGAGCTTCGAGTCGCCGTACGCCTTGTTCGGCGAGTACTTCCCGTGAGCGTCGAGGTCGTCGATCTCGAGGTGCCCGAAGGTCGAGTTGGCCACGCTCGAGGTGGTGATGACGCGCGCGTTCGACTCGATCAGACGGTCGAGGAGCAGGGTGGTCAGCAGGAACGGCGCGAGGTGGTTGACCTGGAAGGTCTTCTCGTGACCGTCGACGGTCTCCGCGCGAGCGCCCATGATGCCGCCGGCGTTGTTGGCGAGGACGTCGATGCGGGGGTACGCCTCGAGCAACCGGTCGGCCAGCGCGCGGACGTCGTCGAGTCGGGCGAAGTCGGCCTGGAACGCCTCGGCGCCGAGCTCGGACGCCACGGCGCGAGTCTTCTCCGGGGAGCGACCGACGACGACGACACGGTCCCCGGCGCGGGTCAGCTCGCGCGCGGCCGCCGCCCCGATCCCGTCGCTCGCACCGGTGATGACGATCGTGCGTTCGGACATCTGTGCTCTCCCACGTCGGGCCGGGACCTCGCGACCATGGCGGGGCCATCGAGAGGGTATGCCCGGCGAGCGGGGTTGCCCCGCACCTCCGGTCAGCTGCCCGTGAGGGTCAGCCAGAGGCCGACGGCGCCGGCGACCAGCATCAGCGCCGTCGTCGTCCAGCCGAGCGTCGCCGCGAGCTTGCCGTTGCGGTACCTGCCCATCAGCTGACGGTCCCGGGAGATGAGCATCACGACGACGAGGAACGGCCCGGCAGCGATCCCGTTGACCACAGCGCTGAGCACGAGCAGCCCGATCGGGTTCGACTCGACGACGCTCAGGAGGGTCCCGCCCACCATGCCGACCAGGAGCAGCGCATAGAAGACGGGCGCGCGGCGCGGGCTGTGGTCGAGCCCCCACGGCTTGTCGAGGAGACCCGCGAGTCCGGCGGACCCGGAGGCCGCGAGGATCGGCACGGCGAGGATCCCGGAGCCGACGAACCCGGCAGCGAAGAGGTAGCCCGAGGAGGTCCCGGCGATCGGCTCGAGGGCCCGTGCGGCATCGGCCGCAGTGCTGATGGTCTTGCCCTGGACCCCGAGGGTCGCCGCCGTCGCGGCCATGATCGCGAACATCACGATCACCGAGAACAACATCCCCACCACGACGTCGATGCGGCTGTTGCGGAGCTTGCGGCGCGCGCCGTGCGGGCCGCGGTGGTGGAGTGCCGGGGCGTCATCCCCCGCAAGGTCCTCCGCGCGCAGCTCTTCGATGCGGTGAGCGCTCTGCCGGAAGAACAGGTAGGGGGAGATGCTCGTCCCCAGCACAGCCACGACGAGCGAAAGATAGGCAGGCTTGAGCTCGAAGCGCTGCCCGGTCAGGCCCCGCACGACGTCGGCCCAGTCGACCTGGACCGCGAAGAGCACCACGACGTAGGCCAGGAGCGCCATGCATAGCCACTTGAAGACCCGTTCGATGGTCGCGAAGGAGCCCAGCGTCACGGTGAGGGCGATGCCGCCACCCGCCAGCGCCGCCCAGAGCGGAGCCGGCCCGGCGTGCAGCGGCGCCATCCCCTGTCCGATCGCCATCAGGTCGGCCGCGAGGTTGAGCGTGTTGGCACCGATCAGGGCGATGACGAGCAGCACGGTGACCGCCATGCCCTTCGTCCCGAACTTCGCCCGCGCGAGGGCGCCGAGACTCTTGCGCGTGGCGAGGGCGGTGCGGTCGCAGATCTCCTGCACGGCGATCAAGAGCGGAAGCGTGACCGGAACAGTCCAGAGCATGCCGTTGCCGAACGTGGCGCCGGCCTGAGCATAGGTCGCCACGCCGGCCGGGTCGTCGTCCGAGGCGCCGGTGACGAGCCCCGGTCCGAGAACGTCGAAGAAACGCGTGGCCGGTGATCGATGAGTCTCTTCGGTTGCGGGGTCGGACGTTGTCGCTGCCACGGGACTCCTTCGGTCAGATGCGACATCTCAGTGGGTCGGGACGCTACCGGCGGGATCTGGAGCCAGTGAGTCGAAGCGCACGGTGCTGGGTGACCGCGACCATCGACCGCGACCCTCGACCGCGACGCACGGACTAGCGTGCTGCTGTCCGCGCCGTGCACACGAAGGGGTCGTCATGACATCGGCTGAGGTTCTGGTAGATGCGTTCGGTCGTATCCGTGATGTGGTGGAGGCGGCTGTCAGCGGCCTCTCGCCCGAGCAGCTCGTGGTGCGCCCGGAAGGTCGGGGGAACTGTGTCGCGTGGCTCGTGTGGCACCTCACGCGCGTGCAGGACGACCACGTCGCGGACGCGTTCGGCACCGAGCAGATCTGGACAACCGCGGGGTGGTACGACCGGTTCGGGTTGCCGTTGGGCCCAGCGGACACCGGCTACGGGCACACGTCCGACGCGGTCGCGGGCGTGCGCGTCTCGTCGGGGGAGCTCCTCACCGGCTACCACCAGGCGGTCCACGAGCGGACCGTCGCGCTCGTCGGACAGCTCGTGGACGAGGACCTCGGGCGCATCGTCGACGTGCGGTGGGACCCGCCGGTCACGCTCGGGATGCGGCTCGTCAGCGTGATCGCGGACGACCTGCAGCATGCGGGCCAGGCGGCGTACGTGCGCGGACTCGTCACGGGGTCGACAGCGCACTGACCTCCAGGCGTGCGGTCATGCTGTGGCTCTGGTCGGGCTCGAGCAGCACGCTGTCGTCGCGCACGTTGCAGGTCTCGACGCAGATCATCCCGGTCCACTCGTCGTCGCCGAAGTCGGCCATCGCCCGGGCGTTGTCGACCCACGGGTTCCAGACGACCGTGCTGTCCGACCCGTCCTTGCTGATGCCGATCGCGCGCCCGCCCGCCACGTCGCGCACCGTCGTCCGCGCAGCCGTCGCGAGGTAGATGCGGTCGGTGAGATCCGTGAAGCGCGCCGTTCCGGGCTCGCCCGGGACCGGATCCGGGCCCGTCGGACGATCGACATACGGCGTCCCCTCGAGGCCGCTGACCTCGGTGGCGCGGACGTCGCCGACGGCGAGGTACGTGTGCAGCGCCTCCTCGAACGTGAACTCCGTGGTGTCGCGGTTCATGACCTCGAGCGTCATCGACAGCTGCGCGCCGACCACGACGGTGAACGTCGCGGCGAACATGTACGGCCAGTCGGACGCCCGGGTCGCCTCGCTGTCGGTGAGGCGGAGCTGGACGACGACCTCGTCACCCTGGTCGCGGGTGTCGACGAGCTCCCAGTGGGACAGGCGGGCGAAGCCGTGCTGCGGGCCCTCGGGGTGACCGGCGCGAGCGCCGAACCACGGGAAGCAGATCGGCACGCCTCCCCGAATCGCCGAGTCCGCGTCGAAGCGGCTCGCGGCGCTGAGCCACACCACGGGCCGCTGCCCCATCGGCACCCAGCTCGTCACGTGGGCACCGTGAAGGTAGATCTCCGCAGTCGCTGCGAGTGCGCTCACGCGCAGCACAGGCAGCCCGCCCCGACCGGTCTCGAGGCGCACGCTGGGGGGCAGGGTTGACATGTCGTCTCCGATGGTGTTCCGATCGCAGGTCACCCCGGATCGGGCGCCGGCTCCAGGGTCCCCTTGCGGCAGCCTCGGCGCACGTCGTCGCTCGGACCTTCGTGAGGCGGGCACACTTCAGGTGTGGCCAACGACGCGATCCGCAGGCTGCTGGCTGCCCCACCCGACCTTCCGGTGCTCGCAGGGCTGCCGGCGCTCACCGCCGCGATCGGTGCGCGGGGGCTCGCGGTCGTGCAGGCTCCGCCGGGTACCGGCAAGACGACGATGGTGCCGCCCGCGCTTGCGGCGCTCGTCGAGGGGCGCGTCGTCGTGACCCAGCCGCGGCGCATCGCCGTGCGCGCCGCCGCGCGGAGGCTTGCGCAGCTGCTCGGCGAGCCGGTGGGGGAGAGCGTGGGGTACGTGGTGCGGGGCGAGCACCGCAGCAGCCGAGCTACGCAGATCGAGATCGTGACGACCGGCGTCCTGCTGCGCCGGCTGCAGCGCGACCCCGACCTCCCGGGCGTGGACGCCGTCGTGCTCGACGAGTGCCACGAGCGAGCGCTCGACGGCGATCTCGCGCTCGCGCTCCTGGTGGACGTGCGCACCCACCTGCGTCCTGACCTGACGCTAGTCGCGATGTCTGCCACCCTCGAGGCGGAGCGCACCGCCGACCTGCTCGGCGGGGCCGACCCTGCGCCCGTGGTCGCGGTCCCGGGCGCCCTCCACCCTGTGGCGCACGTGTGGTGCCCGCCGCCTGCTCGGGTCGTGCGGACGGACGAGCGCGGAGTCACCCCGGGTTTCCTCGACCATGTGGCTGCGTGCACGCGCAGGGCACTGGCCGAGAGCCCCGGCGACATCCTTGTGTTCCTGCCGGGCGTAGGAGAGGTCAACGGCGTGGTGCGACGGCTCGCCGGGATCGATGCGGATGTCCGCCCGCTGCACGGACGCCTGTCCCACCGGGAACAAGACCTCGCGCTCACGCCCGGCCTGCGGCGCCGGGTAGTCGTGTCGACCGCCGTGGCCGAGTCGTCCCTGACCGTTCCCGGGGTCAGGGTCGTCGTCGACGCCGGGTTCTCACGCGAGCCGCGCACCGATCACCGGCGCGGTCTTGCGGGACTCGTCACCGTCGGGGTGAGCCGGGCGGCCGCCGACCAGCGCGCGGGTCGCGCCGGGCGCGAGGGGCCCGGGGCGGTCTACCGCTGCTGGTCGCTCGCCGAGCACGCGCGCCTGCGCGAGCATCCCGAGCCCGAGATCAGGACGGCCGACCTCACGGCCTTCGCGCTCGACCTCGCGTGCTGGGGGAGTCCGGACGGTACGGGCCTCGCGCTCATGGACCCCCCGCCCGAGGCCGCGCTCGCGGCAGCGCGCAGCACGCTTTTCGGGATCGGCGCGCTGGACGCGGACGGCCGGGTCACCGAGCGCGGCCGGCGGATCGCAGGGATCGCGGCTGACCCGAGGCTGGCGCGCGCGCTCCTGGATGCCTCCGATGTCGTCGGCCCCGACCGCGCCGCCGAGATCGTCGCCATGCTCGGGGTCGACGTGCGAGCGCCCGGCGGAGACCTCGTCGCGGC
>JABBOW010000147.1 GCA_012927595.1 Cellulomonas sp. | reverse complement strand
GCCTCCTGCCGGCAGCCTTCTTCGGCTCCGAGGTGTTCCTGCCACTGCTTCTGCAGACCCACCACGGTCTCAGCCCGGCTGGCGCGGGCGCGGTGCTCACGTTCGGTTCGCTCACCTGGTCGCTCGGGTCGTGGGCGCGCGGGCGGAGCCTCGCCGGATGGTCCGACGCCGGGTGGGTCCGGTTCGGTGCGTGCGCGATCGGTGTCGGCGTGGTGCTGGCCGGGCTGCTCGCCCTTGACGGGACGCCTGTCGCGGTCGGATTCGTCGGCTGGGCCGTTGCGGGGCTGGGGATGGGTGCAGCGTTCCCGACGCTGTCCGTGCTCCTGCTGCGGCTTTCGGCGCCGCACCAGCAGGGTGTCAACAGCGCGGCGTTGCAGCTCATGGATGCCGTCGGGGTCGCGCTCGTGCTCGCCCTGGTCGGCACCCTGTTCACCGCCCTGGGAGGCCCGGCGACGTCGCAGTCGTTCGTGGCCGGCTTCGCCGTGTCGATCTCGCTCGCTGCGCTCGCCGCGGTGATCGCGCCCCGGACCTCCCCGGCGCCACCTCGACTCGCCTCGACTCACCCGGTGGCTCTCGAGGCACCGGGTGCCGCGTAGCGGAGGCGTCACTCGCAGCCGATGCCGTCGCTGTCCCGGTCGAGCTTCTTGGCGTACCCCGGGTCGCCGACGTGGATCGGAGCGGCTCCGGCGGCGCGGACCGCGTCGCAGTTCGCGTAGGTCACCGTGGAGGGTGCTTCGACGGCGGGGGCCGGGACAGGCGCGGCGACGAGCACAGAGGACCCGGTCGGCATCGGCTGCTCGGGGCACGTCGAGAGCACGTGGACCATCGCGTCCTGCTCGGCCGGGGTGACCCACAGCCCGTACGTGGCCTTCACGCCGACCTGCCGCGCGACGTACGCGCACCGGTACGCCGTGTTGGGGGGCAGCCAGGTTGCCGTGTCGCCCGCGCCCTTCTGCTCGTTGAGGGGACCGTCAACGGCCAGGAGGTTGACGAGGTCGTTCGCGAACGACTCACGCGTCGCCGCGTCCCACTGCTGGGCGCCCTTCTGCCACGCGTCGGCGAGCGCGACGACGTGGTCGATCTGCACGGCGTTCGACATGGCCTGACCGCGCGTGAAGGCGATGGTCGTCCCGCTGTACGGGTCGGCGAGAGCTCCCGTGAGGACCACGCAATCATGCGTCCCTACCTCGTGTGCGACGCCGGTCAGGTCGCGACCCAGGACATCGTTGCGCTGGTCGCAGCCGTTGCGGTCGGTGTCCTTCCAGGCCTGACCGAACAGGGAACGGTCGTAGCCGGTCATGGGCGCGCGAGCCTTGACGGCGAGGAGCAGCGCGACGGCTAGGGCGCTCGGTGTGGCGGGCTGCGCTGGGCCAGCTTCGGTGGCGGGCGCTGCGGTGGGCTCGGCCGCCGGATCCGCTGCGGGCGTGGGCTTCACGATCTGCGTCGCGCTGGGCGGCGTCGTGCGCGACGGCGTCGCACCACCGACCGGTGATCTCGTCGTTCGCGACACCGGGTAAGCCGCCGCTTCGGCGAGCTGGCAGGCGGCGGTCGACCCGACCGACGCGAGCAGCAGGCTCGCGGCAACGAGCCGCACGGCGACCCCACGGACAGACCGTCGCGGTGTCTTGTCCTGGCTCCGAGGAACAGGGCCTAGCAAGGGGGTCTCACCCCCGTGACATCGGCAGATGCGGGCTCCTGCTTGACCGGCGCACCCCGAACCCACCCGGGTCAGGCGGCGAGCCAGATCAGCCGGTGACGGTCAGCGTCCCGTGCATCGAGGCGTGGAAGTCGCAGGTCAGGTCGTACGTCCCGGCCTTCGCGGGTGCGGTGAAGGTCGCCTGCCCGGCGCCGGGGACATTCACGTCAACGTCGGTGCCCTTGACCTTGACGGTGTGGCCGGCTGAGTCCTCGTTCTTGACGGTGACCTCGGCGCCGGCGGTGACGGTCAGCGCGGAGAACTTGAACGAGGCGATCGTGATCGTCGGCCCAGCGCCTGCAGTGGACTGTGAGGGCGCCGACTTGTCCATCGGCGCCGCCACCGGGTTCGCGCTCGAGCATCCGGCGCTGACCGCGAGGGCGATCGCGGCCAGCGCCAGACCGAGCGATTTCGGGTGAGCTGTCATGCCTACGACACGTGCGTAGACCCGGTTCGGTTCACACCGCCGCAGGGCGGCTACTCGTAGCTGATCGCATCGAGCACCGGTAGCCGCGCAGCGCGGATCGCCGGCCAGACCGCGGCGAGGACTCCGACCACCACGGCCAGCACGAGCATCCACGCGAGGCTCGCCCACGGGATCGCGAGGGTCGTGAGGCCGACGTCGGAGAACACCGTGGGCATGGCCGCCGCGAGGGCGACCCCCACGCCGACCCCGACGACGGTACCGAACACCGCCGTGAGCACCGACTCGATCATGACCGTCCCCGCGAGCTGCGTGCGCCCGAGCCCGACCGCGCGCAGCAGCCCGATCTCCCGCGTCCGCTCGATCACCGACAGCGCGAGCGTGTTGACGATGCCGAGCACCGCGATGACGATCGAGAGGCCGAGCAGCGCGTAGAGGATGACCAGCACCTGGTCGACCTGCTTCGCGAGGCTCGAGGCGAACTCGGCCGAGTCGAGGACCGAGATCACGACGTACGGCTTGACGACCGTGACGATGTCGGACCGCGCAGTGCCTGGGGTCGTGCCCGCGGCGTCGGTCACGAGTGCCGTCTTCACGAGGGACTGGTCGGCGGGCACGATCGCGTCGTACATGGCCTTCGGCACCACCATCGGGACGTCGACGACCGCGGAGACGAACACCGCGCGGACCGTCGCGGTGCGGGCGCCGAGGTCGCTCGTCAGGGTGACCTGGTCGCCGACCTTCCAGTCGTGGGCCTTGGCATCGCTGCGGCGCACCGCGACACCGTCGGCGCCGACCGACGCCATGGTCCCGTCGATCTCATCGACCTGGATCGTCGACCCGAAGGCCGAGAAGTCGATCCCGACGACCATCGTCGGGGCAGCCGAGGCAGTCCCGGACACCGCGGTCGTGCCGGGCCGGGTGACGACGGCCGAGCCGACGTCGAAGGTGTCGACCTTCGCGACCGAGTCGAGGTGGCGCAGCGCGTCGAGCGCGTCGGTCGGGATCGAGCCGGTCGCCGACCGCAGGATGAAGTCGGCGTGCATGTCGGCCGCGACGATCTCGCGGGTCGACGCCTGCGTGGAGGCCGCGAGGACAGACGCCGCACCCACGAGCGCCATGCCGATCATGAGCGCGCCCGCCGTGCTTGCGGTGCGCCGCGGGTTGCGGGTCACGTTGCCGCGCGCGAGGCGCCCGACGGGTCGGAGAAGGGCCACGAACGGCACCGCGAGACCCGACACGATGACCCGGGCGATGACGGGAGCGAGCGTCAGCATGCCGAGCACGACCGCTGCCGCACCGATCCCGAGGAACGTCCCCGCCCGGTCGGCCTGAGGCCGCACGACCGCGACGAGCACGCCCGCCACCCCGAGCACGACGAGCGCCCAGCCGGCGATCGACCGGATGCGGAGCGAGTGCTCCTGGTCGACGACGTCGTCGCGCATGGCCTCGACGGGCGGGACCAGAGCCGCGCGCCGGGCCGGGACGAGCGCCGCGAGGAGGCTGACCATCGTCCCGATGCCGATCGAGACGAGGATGGTCGACGCGTCGAGCGGGATGCTGCCTGACAGGCTCATGCCCATCCGCTCGAAGAGCACGCGGAGCGCCGAGACGAGACCCAGCCCGCCCGCGACCCCGAGGGCCGAGCCGACCACGCCGACCGCGGCGGCCTGGAGCAGGATCGAGGCGAACACCTGCGACGGCGACGCCCCGATGGCACGTAGCAGCGCGAACTCCCGCATGCGCTGCCGCACCGACATCGTGAACGTGTTGGCGATGATGAACGCACCGACGAACAGCGAGATCCCGGCGAAGACCAGCAGGAACGTCGAGACGAACCCGAGGGCCTTCTCGATGGCCGACTTCGTCTCGGCGCGAATCGCGTCACCCGCGACCGCCTGGGCCTGTGCCGGCAGTGCGGCGTCGAGACGCTCGACGAGCTGCGCCTGCGAGACCCCGTCCTTGGCATAGACCGCGAGGGTGAGGACGGTGCCCGTCGGCGCGAAGGTCGCGATCGCCGTGACCTGGTCGATCACGACGATCGTCGCGCCGGCCATCGGGCTGCCGAACGAGACCTCGCCGACGATGGCGACCTGCTCGACCTGACCGCCGAGCACGACCGTGGTCGTGTCCCCCACGTACAGACCGGAGTACCTGAGCGTGGCGGACTCGAGCGCGATCTCGGTCGGTCCGGTGGGCAGCCGGCCCTGCAGGATCCGACCCGACGGGTCGCCGGGAAAGAGCGTCGTCGCGAACGAGGGCGCCTGGGTGCTGGTGACCGCGGTGCCGTCCGCCCCGACCAGGACGATCGGGCCCTGGACGTCGGGGATGACGCGGTCGACTCCGTCGACGCGGGCGAGGTCCTCCGTGAGCGACAACGGGATCGGGTTGCGGGCGTCGGGTCCGATGTCCCCCGCACCTCGCGCCGACTGCTCAGAGCCCCGTACATACGCGTCGCCGAGCGACGAGCTGTCCACGATGCCCGTGAACGTCGCCGAGAGCATGGTCCGCAGCGAGAAGGTCCCCGCGACGAAGGACACGCCGAGGGCGACTGCCAGCAGCGACAGCAGGAAGCGGACGAGGTGCGCCCGGATGCCGCGCAGTGCCACCTTGCCCATCAGTGACCGGCCTCGTGCGCACCGAGGGCACGCAGGGCGTCGAGCACCGAGGTCTGCGTCGGGTCGGTGAGCTCGCCGACGAGCAGTCCGTCAGCGAGGAACAGCACGCGGTGGGCGAACGACGCTGCGCGGGGGTCGTGGGTGACCATGACGACCGTCTGGTCGAGCTCGTCGACCGAACGCCGCAGGAACCCGAGCACCTCGCCGGCCGACATCGAGTCCAGGTTGCCCGTGGGCTCGTCCGCGAACACCACAGCGGGCCGGGACACCAGTGCGCGCGCGCATGCGACGCGCTGCTGCTGACCGCCCGAGAGCTCGCTGGGACGGTGCCGGAGCCGGTCCCCGAGGCCGACTGCCGCGACGACCTCGTCGAGGTACGCGCGGTCGACGGGCAGTCGGGCGATGTCGAGCGGGAGGGTGATGTTCTCCTCGGCGGTCAGCGTCGGCACGAGGTTGTACGCCTGGAAGATGAAACCGAGGCGCGTGCGGCGCAGCTTCGTCAGGTGGCGCTCGTTCATCGCGCTCACCTCGGCGCCGTCGACCACGACAGACCCGGACGTCGCCCGGTCGAGGCCCGCCATGCAGTGCATGAGCGTCGACTTGCCCGAGCCCGACGGG
>JABBOW010000014.1 GCA_012927595.1 Cellulomonas sp. | reverse complement strand
CGCCGGCGACGCGACGCGGCTGCGCGGGCACGGCCGCGTGCAGTGCGGCAAGCTGCGTCTCGGTCGGCCGGACGCCACCGGGCAGGCGCGGAGCGACGGGCGCACCGGCGTCAGGGCACGTGACAAGGCCCAGCTCGAAGATCGCCACGTCCGACATCCCCCGGCTGACGTTGCGGCGAGCGGTGTCGAGCAGCGTGACGAGAAGATGGGTTCGCATGTCCGGCTGGGCGTCCGACAGGGGGTTGGCGAGCCGTAGCGCGCGCCGTCGAGGGTCGTCGGCCGCAAGGGCTAGCGCATCGAGCTGCTCGGCGCCGACGAACGGGTAGCTGAGGACCTCGGTGAGTCCCGCGTCGGCAAGGGCGCGCGCGACCGAACGGCGTGTCCGCTGGGCATCGGTCAGTCCGCGACCTGCCGGGGCTGTCGGCAGCACCGACGGGATCGCTTCGTAGCCGCGCAGCCGCGCGATCTCCTCGACGAGGTCGACGGGGGCCGTCAGGTCGGGCCGCCAGGTAGGTGGCAGCACGTCGACCGCGCCGTCCGACGCCTCGAAGAGGACCGCGCCGATCTCGACGAGGGTCTCGCGGACCTGGGCCGCCGTGTAGTCGACGCCGACGAGCCGACCGGGCAGCCCTAGCGGCAGCTGGATCGTGGCGGGCGCGAAGGTGCTGTCGACGTCCGTGATGGCCTCGTCGATCGTGCCGCCGCCGTGCTCGACGAGGAGCGCCGCTGCCCGCGCGACCGCGACCCGCGGCAGCTGCGGGTCGACACCGCGCTCAAACCGCCGCGCGGCCTCGCTCGGCAGCTTGTGCCGGCGTGCCGTCCGGGCGATCGAGATCGAGTCGAAGTGGGCCGCCTCCAGGAGGAGGTCGGTCGTCGCGGGGATGACCTCGCTGGTGGCCCCGCCCATGACCCCCGCGAGACCGAGGACGCGTCCTGACCTCTCGCCGTCGGGGCTGTCAGTGATGAGCAGGTCCTCGGTGTCGAGCGTGCGCACGACGCCGTCCAGCGTCGTGAGCTTCTCGCCGGGCCGGGCTCGACGCACGACGATGGGCTCGGCGACCTGCGAGAGGTCATAGGCGTGCAGCGGCTGGCCTAGGTCGAGCATGACGTAGTTGGTCACGTCGACCGCGAGCGAGATGGGACGCATGCCGGCTTGGCTCAGTCGGCGCTGCATCCACGCCGGCGACGGCCCTGACGCCGCCACATCACGCACAACCTGCGCAACGAAGCGGTCCACGCCGGCGACGTCGTGGATCGGGGCGTCGTCGGCCAGCTCGACGGCGAAGCCGCCCCCCGCAGGAGCCTGCTCGGCGCCCGTCGCAAGACCGTGGTCGGTGAAGCTCGCGCCCGTCGAGTGCGCGTACTCGCGGGCCACCCCGCGCATGGAGAAGCAGTAGCCGCGGTCGGGCGTGACGTTGATCTCGAGCACCTCCTCGCCGAAGCCGAGGAACGCGCGCGCATCGGTGCCCGGCTCGGCGTCAAAGTCGAGCGGCGAAACCACGAGGATCCCCGTGTGGTCGTCGCCGAGACCCAGCTCGCGCGCGGAGCAGATCATGCCGTCGGACACGTGCCCGTACGTCTTGCGCGACGCGATCGGGAACGGACCGGGCAGCACCGCTCCGGGCAGGGCGACGACGACGCGGTCGCCCATGACGAAGTTGTGCGCGCCGCACACGATTCCGCGCGGACGCAGCGACCCGTCCCCGGCGACTTCGTTGAGCGCACCGACGTCGACGCGGCACCAGTTGATCGTCTTGCCGTTCTTCTGCGGCTCGGCCGTCAGCTCGACGACCTTCCCGATGACGAGCGGGCCGGTGACGGCTGCCGGGTGGATCGTCTCCTCCTCGAGGCCCACGCGGACGAGGTCCGCCGCGAGCTGCGCCGCCGTGGTGCCAGCGGGCACGTCGACGTGCTCGGCGAGCCACGTCAGAGGGATGCGCGGCATCAGATCTCCGTCCCGAACTGCTGGGAGAAACGGACGTCGCCCTCCACCATGTCGTGCATGTCCGCGATCCCGTGCCGCAGCATGAGGGTCCGCTCGATGCCCATCCCGAACGCGAAGCCGGTATGCACGTCGGGGTCGATCCCCGCGGCGCGCAGCACGAGCGGGTTGACCATGCCGCAGCCGCCCCACTCGATCCAGCCGGCGCCGCCCTTCTTCTGCGGGAACCACAGGTCCATCTCGGCGCTGGGCTCGGTGAACGGGAAGAACGACGGTCGCAACCGGGTGCGCGCCTCGTCGCCGAACATCGCCCGCGCGAAGTGGTCGAGCGTGCCCTTGAGGTGCGCCATCGTCAGGCCCTTGTCGACCGCGAGCCCCTCGACCTGGTGGAAGACCGGTGTGTGCGTCGCGTCGAGCTCATCGGTCCGGAAGACCTTGCCGGGGCACACGATGTAAACGGGCAGGTCGCGTTCGAGGAGCGTCCGGGCCTGCACCGGTGAGGTGTGGGTGCGCAGGACGAGCCCCGACGCCGCGCCGTCCGGACCCTCGATGAAGAAGGTGTCCTGCATCTGTCGTGCCGGGTGGTCGACGCCGAAGTTCAACGCGTCGAAATTGAACCACTCGGCCTCGACCTCGGGACCGTCGGCGATCTCCCACCCCATGGCCAGGAAGATGTCCGCGATGCGCTCCTGCACGGTCTCGATCGGGTGCCGCGACCCGCGCGGCGCCCGGTCGACCGGCAGGGTGACGTCGACCGCCTCGTCGACGAGCACGCGCGCGTCTCGCTCGAGCTCAAGCTCGTCCTGTCGCGTGGCCAGGGCCGCATTCAGCCGGCCGCGTGCCGATCCGAGCAGCTTGCCGGCGACGGCCTTGTCGGCCGGCGCGAGCTGTCCGATCTCGCGGTTCGCCAGTGCGAGGGGGCTGCGCTCGCCGACGTGTTCGAGGCGCGCGGTCTTCAGCCCGTCAAGGTCGGCGGTCGCCGTCAGCGCCGCGAGGGCCTGCGCGAGCGACTTCTCGATGCCGTCGGCGTCGAGCGGGGACAGAGGAGACGTGGGCATGCGGACCTTCCGGGCGACGGGATTACCAACCGGTCCGACGAGGCACCAGCCAGCACGGGAGTCTACTTGCGCGTACCGGCCGGGTTCTCGCACCGACAGTGCCGGACCGCCGTCACGCTCCGGCGAGGCGGTGGGTGCGGATGGTCGTGTGAAGCGGTCCCCTGCCGCGGCCAGCACCGGGCTGCGATGCCAGGAGGTGCACGTCCTCGACCAGCCAGCTCGGACCCGCGTACACGGCAAGCGCTCCTGCGAGCGCATCTGCTGGGTCTTCCGGTTGCGCCTGGCGGGTCCACCGCGAGCGCAACCGACGGATCGACGGATCGACCCGCCCCACAGTCAGGTGGGGACGTGAGCCGACCCGGTCGTCTGACCGTGCCACGAGGTCTGCGCCCGCACGGCCGACGGCGTCCGACAACCGCCGCACCGGCGACGAGCGATCGCCGGTGTCGACCCGGACCGCGACGGTTCGCAGGGCGAGGTCCAGATGGAGAAGGACGGGCTCCAGCGGCCGGAGGGCGACGAACAGACGCATCTGATCAGCATGGCGGGCCGCACCTCACCGCTGTGCGCGGGCGCTCGCGTACAGGCACACCGTCGCCGCCGTCGCGAGGTTGAGGGACTCGGCCCGGCCGCGGATCGGGACGCGGACGACGGCGTCGGACAGGGCCCTGTCGTGCTCGGGCAGGCCCCATGCCTCGTTGCCGAACACCCACGCGGTGGGTTGCGACAGGTCCGGCGCGCCCGACGGGCGGCCGTTCCCGGACGGTCCGGCGACGTCCAGCAGGTCGTCGAGGTCGTAGTCACCGCTACCGTCCGCCGCAAGGATCGCGAGCCCTGCCGAGCGCAACGCGGTGACCGCGTCGACGAGCGACAGCCCGGTGACGACCGGGAGGTGGAACAGCGAGCCGGCGGTCGAGCGAACGACCTTGGGGTTGTGCACGTCGACGCTCGCCTCTGTGAGCAGGACGGCGTCCGCTCCTGCGGCATCGGCGGCCCGGATCACGGAGCCCGCATTGCCGGGGTCACGCACGCGCGCCAGCACCGCCACCAGTCGGGGACGTGTGGCGAGCACATCGGTCAGCGTCGCCTCGGAAGCGTCGAGGACGGCGAGGACTCCCTGCGCGTCACCCGACATCGCCTCGAGGACATCCACGGCGACTGTGTGCACGCGCACCCGAGCCGCGACGGCGTCGGACACGATCCCGGCGTACCGCTCGGCCGCCGCGAGAGTGACGTACAGGTCCCGGACGTGCTCGGGGGCGCAGTGGATCGCCTCGCGGACCCCCTGGGGACCCTCGACCAGGAACCGGCCGCTGCGTGAACGCGCCGAACGCCCGACCAGTGCCCTGACCGACGCAACCCGTTCAGCGCGGGGGTTCGTCAGCTCGGGCATGGGCCGGGCGCCCTTGAGGTGTTGTGCTGCAGATGGCGTGGTGCGGCTGACGAGTCAGGCCGCGGACGGCGCGTTGACGTCGGCCGGCATCGCGTCCTTGGCGAGCTGGACGATCGCGTTGAACGCCGGGGCGTCATTGACAGCCAGGTCCGCAAGGACGCGACGGTCGACCTCGACACCCGCAAGCTTGAGGCCCTGGATGAGTCGGTTATACGTCATGCCCTGCTCGCGCGCTGCCGCGTTGATGCGCTGGATCCACAGTCGACGGAAGTCGCCCTTGCGCTTCTTGCGGTCGCGGTAGGCGTAGACGAGGGAGTGGGTGACCTGCTCCTTCGCCTTGCGGTACAACCTCGAGCGCTGGCCGCGGTAGCCCGCAGCGCGGTCGAGGGTCGAACGACGCTTCTTGTGGGCATTGACTGCCCGCTTCACGCGTGCCACGTGATGCTCCTTGCCTGTTGGGGCTCACAAATGAGGCCGGGCGCGGCTGCGCCCACGCCGGTCACTTGCCGAGCAGCTTCTTGATCCGGGGGGTGTCAGCGGCGGAGACGACGAGGTCACCGGCGAGGCGCCGCGTGCGGCGGCTGGACTTGTGCTCGAGGAGGTGACGGCTGCCGGCCTGCTCGCGCATGATCTTGCCGCTGCCGGTCACCCGGAAGCGCTTCTTGGCACCGGAGTGCGTCTTGTTCTTCGGCATGGTTGCCGTTGTCTCCTTCTCGTCGCGTCGCGCAGACTCACGCGGCTCGTTCGTGCGGGGGGCCGAACGCGGCCCCTCGTTCGTCGTGCGGGTCAGGCTTGAGCGTCCTCGGAGGGGACCGAGGCGGCGGTACGACCGGGCGACGAAGGCTTCGCCGTCGGCTTGGCAGGGGCCAGCGCCGGACGAGGCACCGGCTTCGCGGCCGGACGTGCTGCCGCGGGCTTGGCGTCCACGGACGGGGTCGCTGTGGCGGTGCTCGCGGGCACGGTGCTCGCGGGCGCGGTGCTCGCGGGCG
>JABBOW010000184.1 GCA_012927595.1 Cellulomonas sp. | reverse complement strand
TCGACGACGATGTTGCAGCGCGGGTCCGGATCGCCGACGCACCGTTCGTCGAGGGAGCCGTCGCGGCGGCCGTGAGCGCCGACGGTGGGGTCGACCTGGCCGGGGTGCTCGCGGCGGCCGAGGGCGCCGGGGCCACGTTCGCGAGCTCGGCTGCGCGTGCTGGCTCCAACGAGGCCGCCACCGTCGAGGCGCCCGCGGCGGCCGACCAGCTCGCGCGGACGGTGACGCTGCGCAACCGCCTCGGCCTGCACGCCCGGCCGGCGGCGATCCTCGCGCGGCTCATGGCGGGCTTCGACGCGGTGGTCGTGGTCGACGGGGTGAACGCGGCCAGCGTGCTCGAGCTCATGACGCTGGGAGCGGCGGGCGGGCGCGAGCTCGTCGTCCGGGTGAGCGGGCCACAACGCGCGGAGGCGCTCGCTGCGCTCGTCGAGGCGGTCGAGGGCGGCTTTGGCGAGGTGTGATTCGCGTCTCACGATGTGCAGCGGGTGCAACTTTGCCTTAGGTGCAATATTGCGTTCATGCAAGTCAAGAGCGCGACGACCGTCACCGCGTCTGCGGGCGCCGGGCTGCGCGAACGCTAGAAGGTCGCCCGCCGCGAGGCGCTGATCGACGCGAGCCATCGCCTCGTGGCCGAGCGTGGTCTCGACGCCGTCAGCATCGACGCCATCTGCGCCAAGGCGGGTGTCTCGCCCCGCACGTTCTTCAACTACTTCGAGACCAAGGACGACGCTGTCCTCGGCATCGGTCCGTGGTCGCTCGACCCAGTCGTTGTCGACACCTTCGCGGCCGGTGGGCCCACCGGCAACCTTTCCGCCGACCTGCTCGTCGTCGTCACGGAGCTGCTCGACAAGCCCGCGTTCGGCAAGCAGCGCATCGCGGCCGCGTTCGAGCTCGCCCGGCAGGAACCTCGGCTCCTCGTGCGGCACCTGACCTGGATGGAGCAGCACCGCCACGACATCGACGCACTCATCTCGCGCCGGCTGGCCGTGACGGGCGAGACGGGCGGCGATCTCGTCGGCACGCTGCTCGTGGTCCTGACCCACATGACGTACGTGCGCTGGGAGGCCACCGGCGGTTCCGGTGAGGCCCGCGCCCACCTGCCCGACATCGTCGGCGACCTGCGATCCCTTCTCGGTGCGCCCTGAGCGTGGCGACTCCCAGCGCCTCCCGTACCGAGCGACCGACCACCAAGAACGACGAGATCGACGGACGGCTCGTCGCGCTCGTCGCAGGAACGGTCGGGGCCGCAGTGGTCTTCGTCCTCGTCGAGCAGCGCGTTGCCGAGCCGATCCTGCCGCTGCACCTGTTCAAGGACCCGACCTTCGCGATCGCGACCTCGGTCGGCCTGATCATCGGCATGGGCATGTTCGCGGCGCTCGCCCTCCTGCCGACGTTCTTTCAGATGTCGACAGGCGCGAGCGTGGCCGGGTCGGGATTCCTCATGCTCCCGATGATGGCCGGCGTCATGGTGACTGCGATCGGCTCGGGCATCGCGATCACGAAGACCGGCCGCTACCGGATGTACCCCATCGTCGGCATGGCGCTCGCGACCGGTGGCCTCAGCTGGCTCACACGGCTGCAGGGCGGCCTGTCGATGGTGCTGTTCAGCGCGATGATCTTCGTGCTGGGCCTGGGCCTGGGCCTCCGCCTCGTCATGCGGACGATCGTGCTCGCGGTGCAGAGCTCGGTCGAACCGCAGGAGATCGGTACTGCGACCAGCGCGAACAACTTCTTCCGCGAGATCGGCGCGGCCGTCGGCGTGGCGCTGTTCTCGACGATCTTGACTGGACGCCTCACCGATCGCCTCACGGACGTGTTCGCCGACAGGTCGCAAGAGCCCGTCGCCCAGCTGTCGGGCGAGCAGGACGCCGCTACCCTGACTCGATGACGACCCCAGCGCCGGCCGTGCGCCGCAAGAGTCCGGCGCGCCCCCAGTTTGCCTCCTCGATCCTCCTGCTCGAGGCGATCCTGGTGCTGTTCGCAACGCTCACGGCGTACGGTCTGGCGGCGGCGCAGCGCACGGAGTTCTCGGCCGGGACGGCCTGGCTCGTCGGCGGGGCGCTCATGGTCGTGCTTACGGTGCTGTCCCGGACGGTGACGCGGCCCGGCGGCTATGTGGCCGGGTGGGTGGCGCAGGTCTTGGTGCTCGCGGCCGGAGCGGTCGTGCCGATGATGGCCGTGGTGGGCGCCGTGTTCGTGATCTTGTGGGTCGTCGCGCTGCGGCTCGGCGGACGCATCGACCGCGAGCGCGCCGAGTGGGATGCGGCGCACCCAGGTCAGGTCAGCGCATGAGGTCGCGGCCGCGCGGCCGCTAGGGTGACCGCCATGACCGATGCACCGAAGACCGAGCGCACCCTTGTTCTCGTCAAGCCGGACGCCGTCCGTCGTGGGCTCACCGGAGAGGTGCTTCGCCGCGTGGAGGCCAAGGGCTACACCCTCGTCGCGGCCGAGCTGCGTACCGCCGACGACCCGCTCCTGGCGGCGCACTACGCCGAGCATGCAGGTAAGGGCTTCTTCGGTCCGCTCGTCGAGTTCATGGGCTCCGGCCCGGTGCTCGCCGTGGTTGTCGAGGGACACCGCGTGATCGAGGGCTTCCGGGTCCTCGCCGGCACGACCGAGCCGACGACGGCCGCCCCGGGTACCATCCGCGGGGACCTCGGCCGGGACTGGGGCCTGTCGGTCACCCAGAACCTGGTGCACGGCTCGGACTCCCCGAAGTCAGCCGCTCGGGAGATCGCCCTCTGGTTCCCCTCGCTCTGAGCACGTCCCATCGGCCCGCGCGCGCGTCCGCACCCGGACGGACAGGGCATTTCGCCCGCAGCGCCGATCCGCTCGGCCGCCACCTCCGCGGACGGCCCGGCAGGAGCACCTAGGGTTGGGGAGTGCACCTCAAGACCCTGACCCTGCGCGGGTTCAAGTCGTTCGCCTCGGCGACGACGCTGCACTTCGAACCCGGCGTCACGTGCGTGGTCGGCCCGAACGGTTCCGGGAAGTCCAACGTCGTGGACGCGCTCGCGTGGGTCATGGGTGAGCAGGGGGCGAAGTCGCTGCGCGGCGGCAAGATGGAAGACGTCATCTTCGCCGGCACCGCGGGCCGCGCACCGCTGGGTCGCGCCGAGGTGTCCCTCACGATCGACAACTCGGACGGCGCCCTCCCGATCGAGTACACCGAGGTCACGATCTCGCGGACCTTGTTCCGCAGCGGCGGGTCCGAGTATGCGATCAACGGCCAGGGCTGTCGGCTCCTCGACATCCAGGACCTGCTGTCCGACTCGGGCCTCGGACGCGAGATGCACGTCATCGTCGGCCAGGGCCAGCTCGATGCGGTGCTGCGTGCGACCCCCGAGGAGCGCCGGGGCTTCATCGAAGAGGCTGCGGGTGTCCTCAAGCACCGCAAGCGCAAGGACAAGGCTCTGCGCAAGCTCGAGGCCATGCAGGCGAACCTGCTGCGGCTCGGCGACCTCACCGCCGAGATCCGGCGCCAGCTCGGCCCGCTCGGCCGGCAGGCGCAGGTGGCGCGCAAGGCCCAGGTCGTCCAGACCGACGTCCGCGACGCCCGCGCCCGCCTGCTCGCCGACGACCTCGCCCAGCTGACCGCGACGCTCGAGCAGGAGATCGTCGACGAGTCGGCTGTACGTGCACGACGAGCCAAGGTCGAGGCGACGCTCACGGACGCCCGCGGACGGCTCGCGACCCTCGAACGTGAGGCCGCCGAAGCGGCCCCGGCGCTCAGTGAGGTGAGCGAGATCTGGTACCGGCTGTCGTCGCTGCGCGAGCGACTGCGTGGGACCGCGACGCTGGCGGGCGAGCGCGTGCGCCTGCTCGGCAGCGCGGCCCCCGAACGCAGCGGTGGCTCGAACCCGGCCGACCTTGCCGCCCAGGCCGAGCGGGTTCGAGTGGCGGAGGCCGAGCTGGCCGCCGAGGTCGAGATCGCGCGCGCGGCGCTGGAGGGCGCCGTGGTCCTGCGCCAGGAGTCCGAGCAGGCCGCTGCCGCTGCCGAGAAGCAGCTAGCGACAGCGCTGCGCTCCGCGGCCGACCGCCGTGAAGGCGTGGCCCGGCTCGCCGGTCAGGTCGGCGCGCGCCGGAGCCGGCTCGAGGCGACCGAGGCCGAGATCGGCCGCCTGCGTGATTCTCTCGCCCCGGGGGGGGGCCGCGCGACGCGGCCAGGCGGCGGCGACCGAGTTCGCCGCGCTCGAGACGCAGGTCGCGGGGGTCGAGGAGGGCGAGGAAGGTCTCGACGCGGAGCACGAACAGGCAGCCGACGCGGTCGAGCAGGCGTCTGCGCGGCTCACCGCGATCAGGGCAGCGATGGCTACGGCCGAGCAGGACCGCGCGGCGCTCGCGTCGCGGATCGAGACCCTCGAGCTGAGCCTGACGCGCAAGGACGGTGCCGGTGCGCTGCTCGCCGCCGACGGGCTGCCCGGCACGATCGGCTCACTCGCCGCTCTGCTCAGCGTCGCGCCACGCGACGAGGACGCGATCGTCGCGGCGCTCGGGCAGCACGCCGACGCCGTCGCGGTCGACTCGGTCGACGCCGCCGTTGATGCGATCCGGCGGCTGCGCACGGACGACTCGGGGCGCGCGAGCCTCGTCATCGCCGGGGCCGACACCTCCGACGAGTCCCCGATCGGCGTGCTGGTCGTGCCTCCGGGAGCGGATAGTGCGATCGACCTCGTGCAGGCTCCGCCGGCTGTTCGTCGGGCCGTCGAGGCGCTGCTGCGCGATGTCGTCGTCGTTGACGACCTGGCGACGGCCCGCGCGCTCATGGTGGACCGGCCCGAGCTCACCGTCGTCACGCGCACCGGAGACGTCCTCGCCCGCCGTCGGGCGTCGGGAGGTTCCGCGACCGCGCCCAGCGCACTGCACCTGCAGTCCGCGCTCGACGCTGCGCGGGCAGGCTCCGCAGACGCGGCTGCGCGCGCCGAACGCGCCCGGTTCGAGCTCGCGGGTGCCCAGGCGGCCGAGGCCGATGCGCGCGGACGGTACGAGGACACGCTCGACAGGCTCAACCAGTCGGACGCCGCCCTGGCCGCGGTGGCCGAGCAGCTCGGTCACCTCGGCGCGACGGCACGGGCGGCCCGAGCCGAGGCCGAGCGGGTGCAGGCATCGCTCGACGCAGCGACAGCGACTCTCGCGGCCGGTGCTGATGAGCTCGCGGAGCTGGCCGAACGGCTCGCCGCTGCCGAGTCGGAGCCGGCCCAGACCGAGGCCACCATCGCCGGCGGCGGCCTTGAGCGCGACCGGCTCGCCGAGCTGGCTGCGGCCGCACGAGCCCGAGAGACCGAGGCCCGGCTCACACTGCGCACGAGCGAGGAGCGTGTCCGTGCGCTGGCAGGGCGCGCGGAATCGCTCGAACGTGCCGCGCGGGCCGAGCAGGCGGCGCGCGAGCGGGCG
>JABBOW010000166.1 GCA_012927595.1 Cellulomonas sp. | reverse complement strand
ACGTCGCGTCCGGGTCACGGGCGAGCACGCCCCGGATGCGCCCGTGGGCGGGGGGGGCCCCCAGGCCAGGGACGGGCCGGGCCGGGGGTACGGCTGCATGCGCCCCGCCGGCGGGGGGGGGTCGCGCTCCGAGGGGGCCGGCGTCGTGCACGACGACGTACCCGACGAGCCCCTGGCCGGCTCCCCCGACGACCGCCACCTCGATCGCGAGCTCGACGGCATCGGGCTCGTCGCGCTGCGCGAGGCGACGCTCGCGTCCCGCCACGTGGCGCTCACCGCCGAGGTCCGGGACTGGGCTGCGGCGTCGGTCACTCCGCGGCGACCGATCGCCGAGCTGCTCGCGGACGTCGCCCACCGCATCCGCACCGAGCTCACCTACCGGTCCGGGTCGACGACCGTCCACACGACCCAGGCCGAGCTGCTCGCGCAACGAGCCGGGGTCTGCCAGGACTTTGCGCACCTCATGATCGCGGCGCTGCGGATGCACGGGCTGCCGGCGCGGTACGCGAGCGGCTACCTCGAGACGATGCCGCCCCCGGGGCGCGAGAAGGTGCGCGGCGCCGATGCCTCGCACGCCTGGGTCTCCGCCTGGGTGCCCGGGTCCGGGTGGGTCGAGATCGACCCGACGAACGACAAGTTCATCGACAACCGGTACGTGATCCTGGGCTGGGGTCGCGACTACTCAGACGTACCACCGCTGCGGGGGGTCATCTTCACGGAGGGGCCCGGCGCCAAGCCGTCGGTGTCGGTCGACCTGGTACCCACGGCGGCTCCAGGTACCCCGGCCACCGCGAGCGACACGGCCACCCCGAGCGACAGCGCAGGAACCGCCCCCCACACCAGCAAGGGCCCCTCGGAGTAAGCGTCCGAGGGGCCCTGCTGGACCGCGGGTGCCCGCCGGCGAACCGGCGGCGCTTCGTCGCGGATGACGCCTACGACTCCGTCTCGACGGTGATCCTCCGGTTGCCCGGTCTCTCGGGTGTCTCGACGTCCAGCGATCGGTCTCCCGGTTCCTGCGATCCTTCTGCGTCGTCATCCGCAGCTCCTCGGGTTGCCCCGCGAAGTCGGTCCGCCGTTCTCCGTTCGACCCCAGTCTCCAGGTCTCCGTGACCCTCCTGTGGCTTCCCCCTTGCGGGGTCTTCCTCCGGTGGATCTCGGTCCTTCGAGGCCGTTGGCATAGGTCTAGTCCTGCCGCGCCGGGCCCGCAAGGGGTCCCACCAACTTTCTTTTTCCACCGGTCGGTGCACACCTTCATCCACAGGCTGGCCTGCATAAACACGCCATCAGCACAGCCCTGTGGACAACATCTGTGGACGACACGCTGGAGACGCCACGCCGATGAACCTTGAGAGGGCAAGCTGCTCGTCCGCTGACGTGTTCGTCACCGGAAGTTTTCCCGATCGCCGCGCGTCGATCACGCGGCTCCGACAGGGTCTCCCGTAGCCTGGAACTCAGCGAAGGCCCCTCGGAGTAAGCGCCGAGGGGCCTTGCTGCGTCTCAGGGCCGTTCGAGGCCGCTTCGCGCGCCGCCGCCGACCTGTGGCACAGGACCGGCGAGCGCATGTCATAGGACCTGTGGATGTGACTGTGGACAGGGGCTGTGGACAAGAGCCCCGCGACGTCGTGAAAAGGGGGTCAGGCGCCCACGTCGTGCAGATGGTGGATCACGTCGTGCAGGAAGTACAGCCCGAGCGTGCTGACCGTGAAGACCGACCCGTTCGACCGCCTTCCGGGCCTGTCCCACTCCTCGCCCTCCACGCCGTCGAACGCGTCAGCGAGGGCATCGGAGACGTCGGCGAGCTCGCTAGCGACGACCGCCGGGGACTGCAGGTCGTAGCGGTCGGCCACGGCCGCGGCGTCCTGGTCCCAGTTCTCGAACAGCGGGTCGTCGTGCTCGAGCATGCTCACGAGCCGCGCCCCGAACACCAGGTGCACGTCCCGGACGTGCGCTCCGTACTCGAGCACCGACCAGACCGAGGGCTCCGGCCTCTCCCGCGCGTCACTGCGGCTCAGCACGCCGACCCACCGCGGCGCGAGCGTGCGGACGGTCGCGGCGATGGCCACGTTCGCCGCGACGTCGAGCGCCGCGAACCCGCACTCGGGGCACCGCTCGTCCAGGACCCAGGTCCAGTCCTTCGTGTCCGGCTCGATCTCGGGCGGGGCGACCTGCGGATCCGACGTCATGCCCTCACGCTATCGACCACCCGGGCGGCTGCACACCCCCGACGGGCCCGGCAGCGGTGGGAGCAGGGATCCCCGAAGGGATCCCCGAAGGGGTCCCCGCACGGGTTCGCCGACGGGTCAGCGCGACCCGCGAGGGCCCGGCTTGCCGCGCCGTGTCGCTGGCTTCGCGCGTCCCCCGGAGGCCCCCCGTGGACTGCGTGCGCGCTCGTCGCCCGGGACCCGCGGCGTCGGCTTGCGCCGGTCGCCACCCTTGGCACCGCCTGAAGACTTCGCGCCGTCATTCGAACCCCCGCCGCCCTTCGAACCCCCGGAGCCGTTCGCACCACTGCCGCCCCTCGCACCACTGCCGCCCCTCGCACCACTGCCGCCCCTCGAACCCCCGGTGCCCGACGCGCCCTCGGGCTCCGGCGCCCGGGGCACCCGACCCCGTGAGCTGCGTGCGGTCCGCCCCCGGACGATGCCGACCAGCTCCTCGACGAGATCGGTCGTCCGCTCTTCGACCCAGGCGAGCGCGACCTGCGATCCCGGACCGTCCGTGACGGGCCGGTACGTCACGTCACGGCGGTGGTGCAGCCGCGCGAGGGACTGCGGGACGACGAGCACCCCGATCCCGGCCGCGACGAGCTCGACGGCGTCGCCGGTCGTGGCGGGGCGCTCCACCGCGGGCGTCCCCGGCAGATGCTCCCAGGCGAGCAGGTCGTCGAGGGGGTGCAGCACGATCTCGTCGGCCAGGTCGGCGATGGCAACATCGGCGAAGGCGGTGATCTCATGGTCCGCCGGTACGACGACAACCGGCACCTCGGTGTAGAGCGGGATCACGCAGAGCCCGGTGCGGTCGACCGGAAGCCGCACGAGCCCGGCGTCGGCCGCTCCGGACCGCAGCACGTCGCCGCCGTCGATCGCTGACACGTGGACCAGCTCGAGGGCGACGTCGGGCCGGCGCTCGCGCCACATCCCGACCCACTTGCCCGGTGTGACCCCGGGAGCGATGGCGAGCCGGAGGACCTCGGGGATGGTGACGGCGGGCTCTGGCACACGGTCACGCTACCGGGCGGGGGTGCACGGCGGCCTTCGGCGGTCGATACCCTGGGACCATGAGCGCGAAGAAGAGCACCCAGACGATGAAGCCCGCCACGGCGGCCAAGAAGCTGGGTGTGTACCTTCCGGCGACCCCCGCAGAGTTCCAGGAGCGGGACCACACCATCGATGAGGTCGAAGCCCTCCAGGAGAACCCGCCCGAGTGGCTGGTCGAGCTGCGCCAGAACGGGCCGCACCCGCGACCGGTCATCGCGGTCCGGCTCGGGGTGTCGATCGCCGGTCTGGCACGCGGCGGCGTGACCGACCCTCTGACGACCGAGCAGATCAACGACCTGCGTGAGGACCGGCCCAACTGGCTCGTGCGCGAGCGCGACATCCAGGAGGAGGTCCGCAAGGAAGAGGAGCGCGTCACCGCGCGCGACGCCCAGCGGGCCGCCAAGCCTCGGAGCTGAGCGGGCCGCCGCACCCGTCAGGCCGCGGGCCCACAGGCCTCCTCGATCCTGGGTCGGGTTGCGCCCACCCGAGGACGGAGCAGCTGGCCTGCCGGAGGCGGCCAAGGGAAGTGACAGATCGTGCGAGGATGTCAGCATGCCCAAGATCATCGGCGGGTCGCTGCACGAGCACCGCGAGCAGACCCGCCGGCGACTCTTCGCGGCGCTGTCCGCGCTCATGGCGGACCGCGGCTTCGACGTCATCACTCTCGCGGACGTCGCTGCAGCCGCAGGGATCGGCCGGACCGCGGTCTACAACCACTTCCCTGACAAGGAGTCGCTCCTCATCGCGTTCATCACCGACGAGACCGAGCGCTACGTCGAGACGCTCGAGCGCTCGCTCGCGGACGTCGAGGACCCGGTCGACCAGCTCAGCGCATACGTGCGCGCGCAGGCCCGGCTCAACCGCGTCTACCACGTCGCCCCGGGCCCCGACCTGCGTTCGCTCCTGTCGCCCGCGACGCAGCAGCGGTTGCGCGCGCACGTCGTTCTCGTCGAGCGGGTGCTGCGGCGCATCCTCACCCAGGGCATCACCTCCGGCGCGTACCCCGAGCAGGACGTCGACACCACCGTCCCGCTCGTCAACGCGTGCCTGTCGAGCCGCCGCGTTCCCGACGACGGCCCGGCGCGCGACGCGGCCGTCGAGGCCACCGTCACGTTCGTCCTGCGGGCCGTCGGTGCACGCATCCCCGTCCGCGTCTGACCACGGTGACGCCCCCTCGCGCATCCCAGCGCCCTTCGGCGCGTGGCCCTGCCGGGTCGACGGGTCGCGCCCCGTTGCGCGGACCCGCGCGCGCGTCCTATCGCCCCCTCACGCAGCGGCTCGAGGTCACCTTCCTTCCGGGTCTCGGCGAGATCGTGGCCGACGAGATCACCGAGCGCCTCGCGCCGGCTCGTCCGCCCCGCCCGGTCCCCGGTCGCGAGGACGCGCTGCTGGTCGACCACAGCGGACGGCTCGAGCGCGCCCTGTCGCTGCGCACAGCGGTCGCCGTGTTCCTCGTGCTCACGTTCGACGTGCCGCGACCCAAGTCGCTGACGAGCGGCGAGCACCTGCCGCGTATCGCCGACGCGATGGCGACCTCCGTCCGGCTCGGGGCGGCGCGGACGTTCCGGTTCGAGGCCGCCGGCCACGACTCGTCGGTGTTCCAGCGCCTCGCCGCGGAGCTCGCCCACGCGACGGGCCTGGTGCACGACGATGCGGAGGGCGAGGTCGTCGTCCGCTTCCGCCGCACACCACGGAACGCCCCGCAGCCCGGCGCGTCGCCTGCGCGGACGGACGAGGCCGGCTGGGACGTGCTCGTGCGGCTCGGCGGACGGCCGCTGTCCGCGCGCCCGTGGCGGGTCGCCGACTTCCCGGGCGCGGTCAACGCGACCATAGCGGCCGCGATCGTCCGGCTCGTGGGAGACCAGGCGGGCGACCGTGTCGCCAACCTCATGTGCGGCTCGGGGACCCTGCTCATCGAGCGGCTGCTCGCGGGTCCCGCCGCGACCGCGGTCGGCGTGGACGTCGACCCCGACGCGGTCCGCGCGACGCAGGAGAACCTCGCGGCGGCGGGGCTCACCGAGCGGGCCGAGGTGACCCGTGCGGACGTGACGGCCGCGGGCGGCGCCTGGCGCGACGCCGGCCCGTTCGACCTCGTGCTGGCCGACCCCCCGTGGGGCGCGCTGCACGGCTCGCACGTCACGAACCCCGCACTGCACTCCGACCTGCTGCGGGTGGCCCACGAGGTCGGCGCACCGGGCGCCCACCTCGTCGTTCTCACGCCCGAGATC
>JABBOW010000108.1 GCA_012927595.1 Cellulomonas sp. | reverse complement strand
CCACCACACCCGCCTGCACACTCGTCTCCGCCGACCCCCCAGCCACCTGCGCACTCGCCGCAGACAACTCCTCCGACGCCGCCGCCACCGCCTCGGCAGTGCCGGCGACCTGGGCGAGCGTGCCACGCAGCGCGATCGTTGCCTGGTCGATCGCGGCGGCCGCATGCCCGATCTCGTCGTTGCTGTCCAGCCCAGTGGTCCGGGTCAGGTCACCGGAGGCTAGTCCCTCGGCCACGTACTGGACGCGCGCCAACGAGCCACTGACCCGACGGGCCATCCAGATGCCCACGATCACCGTCATGACCACGCCGAAGGCGGCCACACTGGTCGTGAACGCGTCCACGCCTGCGCGGACGGCCACGACGATCAGCGGAACCACGGACCAGATGACCGCGGCAAAGAACTTCGTCAGGAACGAGGTGTCCGAGAGCCACCCGACCACGCCGCCACCATGATCCGAAGTCGTCGTCGGCTGCGAGCCGAACTGGGATGAGCTGGCCATGAGTGCTCCTTGACTGGGTACGCGAGTGGACCTGAGTCCCTCATCGGCCGCGCTCGGCCGATCGTGAGCCAACACCCCGAGGCGTATCCATCACCGGAGTCGAGTCGTAGGGCCGGGGTCGTGAACCGTCGGACCGGCGTCGCCCTCGCCCGCGGCAGCGGTGGCGCGCGCGGGCACGCCCACACCGGCGCCATCGCGGTCCTCGAGGAGCGTGGCTACGAGATCGTCGGCGTCGCGGGCTCATCGATGGTCGCCCTGAGGGGTGGCCTCCACGCAGCCGGCGGCATCGGCGCATAGGCAGACTGGGCCCGCAGGCAAGGAGGTCTGGTTCCAACAAGGTCGTATGGACGCGGCCATCCGGGCAACGATCGCAATGCGGGGCTTCTTCACGCCCGTGATGATCGGCGGCCGCATGCTCGCCGACGGGGGGATCATGAACCCGGTCCCCGTGGCGGCCATCAGGCTGCTCGCGCCGACATCACCGCGGCGGTGTCGCTCACGGGTGAACGGACGGGCGATGTCTTGAACCTGTCGCTCGAGGCGATGCAGAGCGTCCTGCCGCGGTGCCGGCTCTCCGGCTACCCACCCGAGGTGCTGGTCACCGTGCCGGCCGACGCGTGCCGGGCGATGGACTTCCAGCTGGCCGACGAGATGATCCAGCTTGGTCGCGACCTGACGAACGACACGCTCGACACGCTCGACACGCTCGACACGCTCGACACGCTCGACACGCTCGATGCGACCGTCGCGCGCCGACCCGCGCCGACCCGCGCACCCCACCGCGAGCTGACCCCCGCGCGAGCAGATTCGCATGGCAGCAGGCTGACCGTGCTGCGTCGAACCGCCGCCCGGGAACGCTGCTGGCGGTGGGAGAGTGGGCGGGAGGACACGACAAGTCGACCGAAGGCAGGCGCCATGGCGAGTGCGACCACCGAGACCGACCCCTCGCTCGTCGACGCGACCGCAGTGGTGCGACGGTTCGGGTCGGACCCGGACCGGGGCCTGTCGGCCGATGAGGCGGCCCAGCGTCTGGCCACGGTGGGTCCCAACCAGATCGCGACCGCGAAGCCGGTGCCGTCGTGGCGCAAGCTCGTCGCCCAGTTCCGCGACCCGCTGATCTACCTGCTGCTGGCCGCGATCGTCATCTCGGTCGTCGCCTGGTGGGTCGAGGGTGCCGACGACCTGCCGTTCGACGCCCTGGTGATCGCGGTCATCGTCGTGGCGAACGCGGTCCTCGGGTACGTGCAGCAGGCCCGGGCGGACAACGCCGTCGCGGCGCTGGCGCGGATGGCCGCGACCACCGCGACCGTCGTTCGCGACGGCGTCCAGGTCCGGGTCCCGACCCGCGAGCTGGTGCCCGGGGACCTGCTGGTCCTGGCCGAGGGGGACGCCGTCGCCGCGGACGCCCGGCTCATCTCCGCGGCCACTTTGAGGGTTGCGGAGTCCTCGCTCACCGGGGAGAGCGAACCCGTCCTGAAGGACGCCCGGACGCTGCCCGAGCCCGCCGCGCTCGGGGACCGGTTCGACATGGTCTTCAACGGCACGGCGGTCACCCAGGGTGTCGGCCGGGCGGTGGTGACCAGCACCGGGACGGCGACCCAGATGGGTCAGATCGCTGACCTGCTGCACGCCACCCACGAGGGCCCTACCCCGCTCCAGCGGGAGATCTCGCGCGTCGGACGGATGCTCGGCATCGCCGTGATCGTGATCGCGGTCGTGGTGATCGGGACGATCTTCCTGGTCTTCGGCGTCCGCACGCTGGGCGATGTCGTCACGGCCCTGCTGCTCGGCGTCTCCCTTGCCGTCGCCGCCGTTCCCGAGGGCCTGCCCACGATCCTCACCGTCGTCCTTGCGCTCGGCGTGCAGCGGATGGCGGCCCGGCACGCGATCGTCAAGAACCTGTCATCGGTCGAGACCCTGGGCTCGGCATCGGTGATCTGCTCGGACAAGACCGGGACGCTGACCAAGGGCGAGATGACCATCGGATGCGTGGTCACCGCGTCGGGCGAGGTCACGGTCACGGGCGCCGGGTATCGGCCCGACGGCGAGGTCGTCCACGACGGCGTCGCACTCGTGGCGGGCAGCGACCTGTGGAACGAGGTCGCGCTGGTCCTCGGCGGCGGAAGCCTCGCGAACAACTCCACCCTGCGCGAGGAAGACGGCGAGTGGGTCATCCAGGGGGACCCGACGGAGGCCGCGTTCATCGTGGCCGAGATCAAGCTGGGTACGCAGGATGACCGGACGGGACGTTTCCAGCGGCAGGGTGAGCTCCCCTTCACGTCCGAGCGCAAGCTGATGACCAGCCTCGAGGCCGACGCGCAGCGCGCCGGTCGGCTCGCTGTGGTGACGAAGGGCGCCCCGGACGTGCTGCTCGACCGGTGCTCGCACGTACAGGTCGGCAGTCGGCACGAGCTGCTCGACATCGACGGCAGGGCACGGATCCTGCGCGACGTGGAACGCCTGTCCGACGAGGCGTTCCGTACCCTCGGGGTGGCCTACCGGCGCCTCGACGTCTGGGCTCCGCCGGCCCTCGACGACTCGTTGGAGCGGGGTCTCGTCTATGCGGGCACGGCGGGGATCATCGACCCGCCCCGCTCCGAGGCCGCCGTGGCCATCGCCGAGGCCGATCGGGCCGGGGTCCGGGTCATCATGATCACCGGCGACCACCCCCGGACGGCCAGCCGCATCGCGCGCGACCTCGGCATCGTCGAGCCCGAGCACGTCGCGGTGACCGGTCTCGAGCTGGACCGGCTCGACGCGGACCAGCTGCGCCAGACGGTCCGCCACCGCTCCGTCTACGCCAGGGTGACCCCGCAGCACAAGCTGCGCATCGTGGACGCGCTCCAGCGGGACCACCAGGTCGTGGCCATGACCGGTGACGGTGTCAATGACGCGCCGGCGCTGAAGGCCGCCGACATCGGGGTGGCGATGGGTCTGACCGGCACCGAGGTCACGAAGGAAGCGGCGAACATGATCCTCGCCGACGACAACTTCGCGACCATCGTCCAGGCCGTCCGCGAGGGCCGGGGCATCTTCCTCAACATCAAGAAGTTCCTGCGCTACCTGCTGTCGTCGAACATGGGCGAGGTGCTGACGGTCTTCTTCGGGGTGGTCCTCGCCGGGGTCCTCGGGCTGGCCCACGTCGACGGCACCGTCGCACTCCCCCTGCTGGCGACCCAGATCCTGTGGATCAACCTGCTCACCGACAGCGCGCCGGCCCTCGCGATGGGCGTCGACAACGAGACCGAGGACGTGATGGGCCGCCCCCCGCGCTCGCTCCAGGACCGCGCCATCGACGGCCGCATGTGGGGCGGCATCCTCCTCCTCGGTCTCGTCATGGCGGCGGCGACGCTGCTGACGATCGATCTGTTCCTCCCCGGCGGTCTCATCGAGGGCACTCATTCGCTGACGAGCGCGCGCACCGCCGGCTTCACGGTGCTCGTTCTCGCTCAGCTCTTCAACGCGCTCAACGCGCGGTCCGAGACCGTGACCGCCTTCCACCGGCTGTTCGCGAACCCGTGGCTGTGGGGGGCCATCGCGCTGTCGACGGTGCTCCAGGTCGCCGTCGTCCACCTGCCCGTCCTCGGCCAGGCGTTCACGACCGCGCCGCTCACCGGCGCGCAGTGGATCGTCTGCGTGGCGATGGCGAGCACGGTGCTCTGGGTCAGCGAGATCCGGAAGCTCGTCCTGCGACTCGTCGACAGGCACCGTCTTCATGAGGCACTCCGTGGGGAGCGCGCAGCATGACGAGCCAAGCTCAACAGGGCGGCGCCCGCGTGGATCGGCTGCTCTTCCGATTCATGCTGCTGTCGGTGGCGACGGCCGTCGTGACCATCGCGCTCAAGGTCGGCGCCGCCGTGATCACCGGGTCGGTCGGCTTCCTGTCCGACGCGATGGAGTCCGGGGTCAACCTCGTCGCCGCGGTCGTGGCGCTGTTCGCGCTGCGCGTCGCCGCCCGCCCGTCCGACGCGAGCCACCACTTCGGCCACGGCAAAGCCGAGTACCTGTCCGCTCTCGTCGAGGGGGCGATGATCTTCGTCGCCGCGACGGCGATCGTGTGGACATCGATCCAGCGGCTGCTCGCGCCCGAACCCGTCCTGCAGCCCGGGATCGGCCTGGCCCTGTCCACTGTCGCCTCGCTGGTCAACCTTGCTGTCGGGGTCATGCTGCAGCGGGTCGGCCGAGCACACCGCTCCGTGACCCTCATCGCCGACGGCAAGCACCTCCTCACCGACGTGTGGACCTCAGTCGGCGTCATCGTCGGCATCGCCCTGGTCGCCCTGACCGGGTGGCAGCCGCTCGACCCCATCGTGGCCATGGCGGTCGGCGTGAACATCCTCTGGACGGGCTACCGGCTGCTGCGGGGGTCTGTGAGCGGCCTGCTCAGCGCCACCCTCCCCGAGCACGAACGCGACCAGATCGACGCTGTCCTGGAGCGGTACCGCACCGAGGACGACGTGGCGTTCGCACCCCTGCGGACGGTGGAGTCCGGCCGACAGCGCTTCGTCTTCGTCGTCTTGACGGTCCCCCCCGACTGGACGGTCAGGGCCGCGCACGACATGACCGAGCGGCTCGAGGCCGACATCGACGACATCCTGCCCGGGACGGAGACCTTCATCCACGTCGAGCCGCAGAGCGCCTCCTCGGGGTGAGTGCGAAGGCTCAGCAGCCGGCGACTCCGGCTCTGCGCGCAACTTCTGAGACGATGGGGCGGCCCGCCGGATCGCGCGGACCATCGCGTCACCGGGAAGCCCACGGCTCGGACGCCCGACTCACCTCTTGGAGGCTCCCCCTGTCCCCCGCACCTCGGCTCGTCGCATTCGACCTCGACGACACGCTGGCCCCCTCGAAGTCCCCGCTCGACCCGCGGATGGCCGACCTGCTCGTACGGCTGCTCGACGTCGTCGAGGTCTGCGTGATCTCGGGCGGTCAGTTCGGCCAGTTCCAGATGCAGGTCGTCGACCGTCTCGGTGCCGCGACCCCCGCCCAGCTTGCCCGGCTGCACCTCATGCCCACGTGCGGCACGCAGTACTTCCGCCACATCGGCGAGTCCTGGGACCAGGTGTACGCGCAGAACCTCACCGAGGACGAGAAGTCACGCGCGCTCGCCGCCGTGACCGAGTCGGCCCACGCTCTGGGCCTGTGGGAGACCGAGACCTGGGGACCGATCCTCGAGGACCGCGGCAGCCAGATCACGTTCTCTGCACTCGGGCAGGCGGCTCCGGTCGCCGCGAAGACCGCTTGGGACCCGACCGGCTCGAAGAAGACGGCCCTGCGCGAGGCGGTCGCCGCGTTGCTGCCCGACCTCGAGGTGCGCTCGGGCGGGTCGACGTCCGTCGACATCACGCGCAAGGGCATCGACAAGGCCTACGGCATGTCGCGTCTCGCCGAGATGACCGGGATCGACCTGCAGGAGATGCACTTCGTGGGCGACCGGCTCGACGAGGTCGGCAATGACTACCCGGTCAAGGCCCTCGGCGTCCCGTGCCACGCGGTCACCGACTGGGAGGACACCGCCGACTACCTCGACGCCCTGATTCCCGGGCTCAGCCGGAGCTAGTCCGGCCGGCAGCTCGCGCCCGCCGGTGATGACGCCGAGGCGATGAGAGGCCGCCCTGATCGATCGAGCCGGTGGAGGGGACCTCCTCCCGGCGCAGGTCAGGTCAGGTCAGGTCAGGTCACGTCACGTCACGTCACGTCACAGCGAGGCGATCAACGCCCGTCCGACACGGTCAGGACGACCTTGCCGCAGGCGTGCCCCTCGTGCTGGTAACGCACGGCATCGGCGGCCCGGTCCAGCGGGTAGGTCCTGTCGATCACCGGTGTGATCTGACCGCTCTCGATGAGTCCCGCGAGCAGGCTCAGGTCGTCGGGGCGCACGGTGGCGAACAGTCCTCGGAGCGTGTGACCGACGAACGGCGACAGCAGGCTCGCTCCGAGCTGTCGGTGCAACCCGCCGAACCATCGCCCGCCGCCTTCGCCGCCGACGATGACAAGGGTTCCCTCGGGTGTCAGGACCTTGCGCAGCAGAGACAGCGGACGGTTGCCGGCAGTGTCCAGGACGAGGTCGTAGCGGCGCCCCTTGGCGGTGATGGCCTCGCTCGAGTAGTCGATGACGTCGTCGGCTCCGAGCGAGCGGACCAGGTCGACCTTGGCCGTGCCGCACACGCCGGTGACCTCCGCGCCGAACGCCTTGGCGAGCTGGACTGCGAACGTCCCCACGCCCCCGCCCCCGCCGATGACGAGGACGCGCTGCCCGGGCTCGACCTTTCCTGCATCGCGCAGGCCCTGAAGAGCCGTGACACCCGAGACCGGGACGGCCGCCGCGTGCACGAAGTCGATCGTGGTCGGCATCCGGGTGAGGCTGCTGGGCCGGGCGGTCGCGTACTCCGCGAACGAGCCGTCGCAGGTGCCGAACACGGCGTCGCCGGGGCGCAGCTGCGTCACCTGGGCGCCGACGGCCTCCACGACCCCGGCGACCTCCATGCCTCGCGTCCGCACCTTGGGCGCGCGCAGGCCGAAGCCCATCGCACGCGCCAGGTAGGGCTGACCCGCCATCAGGTGCCAGACGCCCGCATCGACGCCGGCGGCGCGCACCCGCACGAGCACGTCCTCGAGGCCCATCTCCGGCAGGTCGACGTCGTCCAGACGGAGCACGTCGGCGGAGCCGTAGGTGTCCTGGACCATGGCCTTCATGAGTGCTCCTCAGCGTCGTCGGGGTACCGGAAGACCGCGTCGAGCGGGACACCGAACGTCCGTGCGATCTGGAAGGCCATCTGCAGGGATGGTGAGTACCGCCCCTGCTCGATGGCAATGACGGTCTGGCGGGTGACGCCGATGCGCCGAGCCAGCTCGGCCTGCGTCATCTCCCCGTTCGCGAACCGCAGGGCCCGTATCGAGTTGGTGATCCTGGTCGGCTTCACCACTGCTGGAAGCCCCCGCGATAGGCCGTGATCTTGGCGGCGGAGCCCAGGGCCGCCGACAGGACGAACGCGAGGAAGGCCGCGTTGGCGATCCAGAAGTGGTCGATCTCCAGCATCGCCAGCACGAGTGCCGTCAACAGGCCGATGACCAAGAACGACTGGCCGACGTGCTCGCCGAACCGGTCGATCTCCCGGTCGCGGTCATCCCTGCTGTTGGCCTCCCGAGGCCAGCGCGCGGAGACGGCGACCTTGCCGAGGATCGACGCCGCGACCGACGCGCCGATGCACCACAGCATCGGTCCGATGTAGGCGACCTCGACGACGGGCGTTCCCTGGGCGCGCGCGAGCACGGTCGCCAGGTAGACCCCGTACGCGCCGAGCGCAACGACGCCGTAGATCCAGGTGTTCTTCTCGTCGAACGTCATCGTCGCTCCGATGTCAGGAATATTTGACACCAGTGAACGTATGGCACAGTCGACATGATGTCAATAATTCTTGACCTAGCGGCGGGACGTCCGGATGGCGCCGCCCGGCGTGTGGCGCGGACCCGCGAACCGCAGGAGACTCGACTCGTCCCGCGTCGGCAGCCTGATCAGACCGTACGTCGCCATCCACAGGAGGAGCCCGTGAGCAAGGCAGCCCGCATCGCACTCGGCGCGATGCTCATCGTGATCGGCTTGGTGTTCACGCTCCAGGGCCTCGGCTACCTCGCGGGGAGCCCCATGACGGGGGTCACCGGGTGGGCGGTCATCGGTCCGGTCGTCGCCCTGGTCGGACTGGTCCTGATCATGCGGTCCGTCCAGACCCGTCGGCCACGTTGACGCCTGGCCGAGACCGCAAGCGGTTCGGCGTCGCGGGGATCGTCCGACTCCGGGACGTGGTGCCAGCGGGGACCGCGCCTGGGCGCGCGGAGCGCCACGTAGACCGCGGTCACGACAAGGACGCCAGCAGCGGTGAAGAAGGCCGCGCTGGTCGCATCGACGAAGGCCCGCTCGGCGGCGGCGATCAGCCGCTGCCCAGCTGGCCCGAGCTGGGCGAGCTGGTCGGCGCCCAGGCGGGTGAACGCGATGGATGACTGCGCTCGTTCGGCGACCCCGGTGGGCAGGCCGGCGGTCGCTGCCTGGAGACCGTTGCGGTAGACCTCGTTCAAGATCGTGCCGAGGATGGCGATGCCCAAGGCGCTCCCGAGCTCGCGCGAGGTGTCGTTCACAGCTGAGCCGACGCCCTGCTTCGACGGCGGCAGCGACGAGACGACCGCGGCCGTCGACGGGGTCCCCGCCAGTGCCATGCCGGCCGCGAACAGCACCAGACCGACGGCGAGGTGCCAGTAGACGAACTCGACGTCCAGGGTCGTCATCATCAGCATCCCCGACGCGCTGAGCATCAGGCCGAGGGCCACGACCCGGTTGATGCCGAACCGGTCGGCGATGCGGGGGGCGGTGCGGGCCAGTGGGATGAGGACAATCGGAAGCGGCAGGAGCGCCACGGCCGCCTGGAGCGGAGACCGTCCGGCGATGTACTGCAGGTACTGCAGGACGATGTAGAAGAACCCGAAGCTGGCGAAGAACTGCATCGTGAGCGCGAGGGTCCCGCTCCTGAAGCCCGGCAGGCGGAAGAGCCGCATGTCGAGCATCGGCTCAGGATTCCGCAGCTCCCAGACCACGAAAGTGCCGAGCGCGAGCGCGCTCAGCGCGAACGAGCCGATGGTGAGCGGGCTGGACCACCCTCGATCGGGCCCCTCGATGATCGCGAACACCAGAGCGACAAGACCGACCAGTGATGCCAAGGCCCCCCGGGCGTCCATCCGGGGCAGGTGAGCCTCTCGGGAGGACGGCACGACGACGAGGGTGCCGATCAGTGCCAGCACCGCGAGGGTGACGTTGAGCACGAAGAAGGAGCTCCAAGCGAAGAACTCCAGCAGGACTCCCGATGCGAACATTCCGAGCACGGCGCCACCTCCGGCGACGCCGACCCAGACCCCGACCGCCCGGCCCCGTTCGTCCGGCGGGAAGGTCGTGGTGATGATCGACAGCGTGACGGGCATGACCGCGGCCGCACCGATGCCCATCACCGCGCGCAGCGCGATCAGTGGCTGCGGGGAGGACACGAACATCGCCGCACCCGCTGCGCAGCCGAAGATCACCAGCCCGGCCAGCAGCACCCGCTTGCGCCCGAACCGGTCGCCGAGCGCTCCGGCTGGCAGGAGGAGCCCGACGAAGACGAGGGTGTAGGCGTCGACGATCCACGTGATGTCGGTCTGGGATGCACCGGTGTCGATCGCGAGGTCGGGCAGGGCGACATTCAGCCCGCTGACCGCGGAGACGACCATCATGAGAGCGAGCGCGATGACCCCGAGCAGAGCGGTGCGTCGTCGGCGAGACATGATCGGTCCAGTGTCGGTCATCAGATATCCTCACGCTATGAATTCGGGACGAGTGGAATTCTGCACGTGTAGGATCTGGGTGTCAAGGAGCACAAAGGAGACGCGAGATGGCTGTGCGCGCACACTCGGGACGACGGCCCGGCGACAGCGGGACACGCGAGGCGATCGCGCGGGCCGCTCGTCGGCAGTTCGCCGAGCTCGGCTACGACCGCACCTCCATGCGGCAGGTGGCCCTCGAGGCCGAGGTCGATCCCACCCTGGTCAGCCACTTCCACGGGTCCAAGCGGCAGCTGTTCCTCTCCGTCATCGGGCTGCCGTTCCAGCCGGCCGAGGTCCTGCCGGGCCTTCTGGCGGGCGACCCGAACGATGCCGGCGCGCGACTGGCGCGCTTCGCACTCGGAGTGTTCGAGTCCGAGGAGGGCCGGAGCCGGGCGGTCGGGCTGATCCGCGCGGCCACCTCAGAACCCGAGGCGGCTCGAGTCGTCCGCGACCTGCTGACCCGCGAGGTGCTCGCACCCCTCGCCGCGGGCATCGGCTCCGACGACGCCGACTACCGCGCTGCGCTGCTGATGTCGCAGATCGTCGGGCTCATCATGGCCCGCTACATCGTCGAGGTGGAGCCGCTCGCGTCACTCGACCACCTGGTCGTCGCCGACGCGATCGCCCCCACCCTGCAGCGCTACCTCACCGGCGACCTCTCCGCACAGCCCGGCTAGCGATGGTCGAACCGCTGTGGCGTCGACGTCGGTGCGGCTCTAGCGTGCCAGCGCCGTTGCCTGTGCGCGCGAGGCGCCGATCGCGTCGGGCACGCCATGGCCAGCCGGGTCGAGCGCGACGGTGACCACGCGGCAGAAGCCGTCGGCATGCACCTCGACCGTCGAGATGCTCGCATTCGGCAGGGGCTCCGTCGGGCGCGGGTCGATCATCGCCAGGTAGGCGCGAAGTGTCAGGCCATGGCTCACGACCAGGACGTGACCATCCTGATGATCGCGTTCGACGCGCGGGAACGCCGACCGCACCCGCGTCAGGAGCTCGTGCCCGGGCTCGCCACCCGGGTCGCCTGCAGACATCCCGCGCACCTGGCCGGCGTCTGAGGCCCCCCACCGCGGACTGGTGTCACGAGTGAACGGACGGCGAGGAGGTCTGCGGCGCCAAGCGGGTGTGATCCGCTCGAGCCGTCGGCGTCAGCGCGCGCCGATCCCGGATGCGACGGGCTCGCTCCCGGCCCGCGACCCGTCCACGACAGGGTCGGCGACAGGGACGACGGCGTCGATGACGACCGACCCGTCGATCGGGCCCTCGAGCACGACGTGGTCGGGGACTGCGCCAGCCCGCGCGCCCGACCTGACGCCGAGACGGCGGCTCGCCCGCACGTACGCAGGGACGAGCACGACGAGCGCGCCGAGCCACGCCAGCGGGTTGCCCCACACGACGCCGTTGAAGCCGAAGGCCGCACCGAGGACGACCGCGGCACTGACTCGCATGGCGAGCTCGATCACGCCGGTGAACGTCGGGACGAACGTGTGCCCGAGCCCTTGCAGCGCACCGCGGAGCACGAAGAGGACGCCAAGGGCGACGTAGAGGGCGCCGTTGACATGGAGCAGGTGCGCCGCCATCGTCACGACCTGCTCCTCCCCCACCCCGAAGAACAGCCTCACGATCTCGCTCCCGGCCGTGATGAGCACGCCGCCGAGGAGCACGGCGCCGACGACCGACATCCACACGCTCTGGACGACGCCGAGCCGGATGCGGTCGGGCCGCCTGGCGCCGTAGTTCTGTGCGGTGAACGTCGACACCGCGATGCCGAGGGACGCGAGGAGCGCGACGGCGAGCCCGTCGACGCGGGCCGCAGTCGTGTATGCCGCGACGGCGTCGGAGCCGAGGTTGTTGAGCCGCACCTGCACAGCGAGCGTCCCGATCGCGATGATGGACGCCTGGAACCCCATGGGGAGGCCGAGCCGCAGGTGGCGGGCGAGGTCGCCGCGGGTGACGCGCCAGTCGCCACGGTGCACCCGGAGCACGGGGACACGGCGCCGGACGTAGGTCAGGCACAGCGTGACCGAGACCGCCTGCGAGATCACCGTCGCGAGCGCCGCACCGCCGACGCCGAGCCCCAGACCCGGGACGAGGGCGAGGACGAGCCCCATGTTGAGACCGCAGCTCAGGACGAGGAACACGAGCGGTGTCCGGGAGTCCCCGGTGGCCCGCAGGATCGCCGAGAGGTAGTTGAAGAACATCATCGTGCTCGCGCCGAGGAAGCTGACGACGGCGAACGTCGTCGCCTGCGGGACGAGCTCGGCAGGGGTCCGCATCAGCCGGAGGGCCGGCCCGGCAAGCAGCGGTGCGCCCACCGTGAGGATCACGCTCGTCACGGCGGTGAGCGCCACGCCGGTCGCCACCGAGCGACGCACCGCCGGGCCGTCGCCTGCGCCGAACGCCTGCGCCGTCGGGATCGCGAACCCGGACGTCAGGCCCCACGCGAAGCCGAGGAGGAGGAAGAGCAGGCTGCCGGTCGCACCGACGGCGGCGAGGGCGCTGACACCCAGCACCCGCCCGACGACGATCGCGTCCACGACCTGGTAGAGCTGCTGGACGATGTTGCCCACGAGGAGCGGAACAGCGAAGGCGAGGATGACGCGCCACGGACGTCCGGCGGTCAGAACCTTGGGCATGGCGGGGCGGGTCCTCAGGAAGGGGTGGATCGGATGGCTGGCGCCGGGCCCGGCAGGGCCCGTCCGATGCTCCCCAATCGTATCGTTACGATCCGGCGCGACCTGAGCCTTTTTCGCTGACCGGATGTCCAACGTCCACCGAAGCGCCTGCTCGAGGTAGACCCGAGGAGGCTCAGTCTCAGCTCTCGGCCGGCACGTACTCGAACACCTCCACCTGAGCGACAGTCGTCGTCGGGCGCCCGTTGCTCGTGGCGTACACGCCGATCCACAGCCCCAGGAACCCTCCGGTCGCGACGCTGTCGAGCGTGCGGCCGTCGACGACTGCCACCGGCGACGGATCGTCGCCCGCGACGCCGGCGAACAGGGAGTAGTCCTGCCCCCGGGCGCAGACGGTCAGCGTCACGCGCTCCTGGGCGCCGCCCGGCAGTGACAGCTCGCCGACCACGGTCTCGACGCCGGCGCGGCGGTGGACGGCAACGACCCTGCGCCCGGTCCCACCGTCAGCACCAGTGACGAAGAGCCGCACGTGATCGGCTTCCGACTGGCGCACGGTCAGACCGACGTCGTCACCCGCTGCTGGGGCGGTGCGAACGGTCGCGCGCACGTCGACGTCCTGGTGCTGCTGACGCACCCCGAGGAAGGCCGGCGTCCCTGGTTCGCTCAAGGTCGTCGGCCGCATCGTCAGGTCCCAGCCGTCGCCGCGCGCCGAGGCGAATTCCGCGGCCGACCGGCGTAGTGACGTCCAGCGCAGGTCGCCCGGCCGGACGACGCCGGATGCACATCGCTGGGCGACGCCGGGTCGCACCGGACCTGCGAACGGCACGTCGACCTGCGCAGGCACGCGGCCGACGCCTGGAGCGATCACGGGCCACCCGTCCTCCCACACGACGGGCGCCAGGAACGTCTCGCGTCCGAGGTTGTAGTGGTAGCCACCGTACGGGCGCATGCCGAGCAGGACGACCCACCAGCTGCCATCGGCAGCCTGCACGAGGTCGGCGTGCCCCACGCCGACGACATCAGCCCCGTGGCCGAGGTGGCGGTGAGTGAGGATCGGGTTGCCCTTGTTGCCGACGTATGGTCCGGTCACCCGGTCGGCCCGCGCGACCGAGACGGCGTGGTGAAACTCGGTACCGCCCTCGGCGGCGAGGAGGTAGTACGTTCCGTCGACCTTGTACAGGTGCGGCCCTTCCGCCCAGACGGCGTCCCGCAGCGCCCCGTTCCAGACGACATGCTCCGGGCCGACGAGCTCCTTGGCCGCCGGGTCGAGCTCGCGCACCCACACCTCGGTCTGGTCGTGCCACGCGGGCTCGCGGGCCCGCCGGGTGCCGTGCACCCAGACGCGACCGTCATCGTCGATGAAGATCGACGGGTCGATGCCGTCGGCGTCAAGCCAGACCGGGTCGGACCACGGACCGGCCGGGTCGGTCGCCGTCATGAGAAAGTTGCCGCCACGCGCGTCGTCCTGCTGGTCGACGAGGGTGCAGACCAGCCAGAAGACGCCGTCGTGGTGCCGAAGCGTGGGGGCGTAGAGCCCGCCCGACGACGCGATGCCGTCGAGGTCGAGCTGGCCGGGCCGGTCGACCACGTGGCCGATCTGCTCCCAGCTCACGAGGTCGCGGCTGTGGAAGACCGGCAGCCCGGGGAAGTACTCGAAGGTCGAGCAGGCGAGGTAGAAGTCCTCGCCGACGCGGCAGATCGTCGGGTCGGGGTAGCACCCGGGGAGCAGGGGGTTGCGCGCCAGCGTCACGTGGGCACGACCTTGACCTCCACCCAGCGCGAGTCGTCGGCCGTCACCTCGTGGACCGCGCCCGTGATCGTGACCACGCCGCGGGCCGTCACCGTCCCCGGGAGGTCGCGCGCCCCGGCGGCCTTCGGGTTGGAGATCGCGCCCCCGGTTGAGTCCGCGGTGGTCGCGACGGCGCCGGAAGCGGCGGCGTGCGAGCCGACCCACACCTCGACGTCGCCGGGCTCGACGATCCGGACCAGCCGACGGTCGGAGAACGCGAACCGCGCAGTCGGCACCGAGAACGCCACGCGCAGAGCCTCTCCCGGTGCGAGCTCGACGCGCGTGTAGCCGAGCAGCTGCACGATCGGCCGGGCAACCGTGCCCAGCACGTCGTGCCCGTAGAGCTGGACCGTGTCCGTGCCGACGGCCCCGCCGGTGTTGGTCACGGTCACGGTGGCCTCGAACGTGCCGCCGGACTCGACCGACGCGTCCAGGACGAGGTCTGAGTACGCGAACGTCGTGTACGACAGCCCGAAGCCGAACGGGCGCAGCGGCGTCGAGTCGGTCGACGTCACGCCCGACGGCCCGCCGAGGACCGGGTGCAGGTAGGAGTACGGCTGCGCACCGGCCGAGCGCGGCATCGACACGGGCAGCCGGCCCGACGGGTTGACGCGCCCGGTCACGACGTCGGCGATCGCCAGCCCGCCACCCTCGCCCGGGAAGAACGCCTGCAGCACGGCGCCCGGCTTGGCGCCGGCGCCGTCGAGGGCCCATCCGATCGCGTACGGGCGGCCGGTGAGGAGCACCATGACGACCGGGGCGCCGGTCGCGAGCAGCGCCTCGACGAGCTGGCGCTGCACCCCCGGCAGCTCGAGCGAGTCCGCGTCGTTGCCCTCGCCCACCGTGCCGCGGCCGAACAGGCCGGCCTGGTCACCCACGACGACGACCGCGACGTCGGCCTCCCGGGCGGCGGCAACCGCGTCGGCGAACCCGGACGTGTCCTCGCCCTCGACAGCGCAGCCCTCGGTGAACGTCAGCTCGGGCTGGGCCGTCCCGGCCTCGCTGAACACCGCAACCAGCGCCTCGAAGACCGTCGGGATCGCGAAGCCGAGCGGGAACGCGGGGTGGTGGGCCAGCACGTGGTTGGCGAACGAGTAGCAGCCCATGAGCGCCTCCGCGCGGTGGGCGTTGGGGCCGACGACGGCGATGCGGGCAGGCGTCGTGCCCGACCGGACCAGCGGCAGCACACCATCGTTCGACAGCATCACGACTGACTCGTCCGCGAGGCGACGGGCCAGCTCTTGCTGCCGCGGGGAGTCGAGATCGATGTCGGTCGGCGGCTCGTCCTCGAACGCCTCGGGGTCGAGCAGACCCAGCTCCTCCTTCTGGCCGAGCGCGCGCAGGACGGCGCGGTCGACAAACGCCTCGTCGAGATCGCCCGCCCGCACACGTTCGGCGAGCGGCTGCAGGTAGGCGTCGCCGGTGGGCAGCTCGATGTCGACGCCAGCCGTCAGCGCGAGCGCGGCGGCCTCGCCACGGTCGGCGGCGACCTGGTGCATGACCTCGAGGAACGCGATCGCGAAGTAGTCGGCGACGACGACGCCGTCGAAGCCCCACTGCTCGCGCAGCAGGGTCGTGAGCAGCTCGGGGCTCGACGCGACCGGCACCCCGTCGATGTCGTTGTAGGAGTTCATCACCGCACGCGCCCCGCCGTCGCGGACCGCCATCTCGAACGGCGGGAGGAAGATGTCCGCGATCTCGCGCGGGCCCGCGCTGACCGGCGCGTGGTTGCGGCCCGCCCGCGATCCCGAGTAGCCGACGAAGTGCTTGAGCGTGGCGTGCACGCCCGCCTGCTGCAGCCCGCGCACGTAGGCGGTGCCGATGGTGCCGACCAGGTACGGGTCCTCCCCGATGCACTCATCGACCCGGCCCCAGCGCGGGTCCCGGATCACGTCGAGGACGGGGGCCAGACCCTGGTGGATCCCCAGCACCCGCATCGAGTCGCCGATCGCGCGCGCAGCCTCCTGGACCAGGTCGGGGTCGAACGACGCCCCCCAGGCCAGCGGGGTCGGATACGTGGCGGCCTGCCACGCGGCCAGGCCGGTGAGGCACTCCTCGTGGACGAGCGCGGGGATGCCGAGGCGCGTCTCCCGCTTCAGTCGGCGCTGCTCGGCCCACAGCCACGCGGCGCGCTCCGCCGGCTCCACGGGACGGGTGCCGTAGACGCGCGTGTAGTGACCGAGCCCGTGCCGGGTGATCTCGCCGAGCTTGCCCGAGTCCTGCTGGCCGGCGGCCATCTCGGACTGCATCGGCGCGACGGTGCCGTTCTGGTCGAGCCAGTAACCCACGAGCTGGGCCAGCTTCTCCTCGAGCGTCATCTGCGCGTGGAGGGCGCGCACGCGCTCGGAGACGTGCGGCAGGGCGGGGCTGGGGTCGAACACGGGCAATTCTCCTTGGTCGTGACGCAGGGGTGTCGAGGCCGGAGCACTGGTCCGGGCCCGACGACGGCAGTGCGCGCCGCCGCCGTCGGGCACCTGGTTCAGCCCTTGACGGCGCCGCTCAGGCCGCCGATGATCCGACGTTCGAAGAGCGAGAAGAACACCAGGGCCGGGATCATCGACAGAGACGTGAACGCGAGCACCCGGGCGGTGTCCACGGAGTACTGCGCGGCGAACGCCTGCACGCCGAGCGGCAGGGTGTACGACCCCTCGTTGTTGAGGATGAACAGCGGCAGCAGGTAGCTGTTCCAGCTCGCGATGAACGCCAGGATGCCAACGGTCACCACACCCGGGATCGAGAGCGGGATCACCATCCGGACGAAGAACCCGAGCCGACTCGCGCCGTCGATGGCCGCGGCCTCCTCGAGCTCCTTGGGGATCGCCCGCAGGAACGGCACCAGGATGATGATCGTCGTCGGCAGGGCGAAGGCGATCTGCGGCAGGATGATGCCCGCGAGGTTGTCGGTCAGACCCAGGCCCCGGATCAGGATGTACAGCGGGGTGATCGCCACCGTCATCGGGAACATCAGCCCTGCGGCGAAGAGCGCGTACATCGCGTTGCGCCCCCAGAAGCTGTAGCGGGCGAGCACGAAGCTCGCGGCCACGCCGAGGACGACGACGCCCAGGGTCGTGAAGACTCCGCAGATCACCGAGTTGGAGACCTGACGCCAGAAGATCGAGCTCTTGAGGACCTCGGAGTAGTTGACGACCTGCCACGTCGACGGGAAGCCCGACGGGTCTCGGGTGATCTCCGAGTTGGTCCGGAAGCCGCCGATGACGATGTAGAGCACCGGTCCGATGCAGATGCCCACCAGGGCGAACGCGACGACGTAGGTGACCCAGCTGGCCCGGCCGAGGCTCGGCCGCTTGCGGGTCGTCGTCGGGCTCAGCGGAGGCGCAGTGATCGTCACCATCACTTCTTTCCTTCCGTGAGGGCACCCTCGGTGTCACGGTTGAGCACGAACCGCTGGTAGGTGAGGGCGAGGATGAGCGAGATGACGAACAGGACCACGGCGACGGCGTTGCCGAAGCCGTAGTTCGCGGCGTTGCGGCCGTTGACCACCATGTAGGTGGCCATCGTCGACGTCCCTGCCGTTGCGGCCACGTACTGGCCCCAGATGATGTAGACGAGGTCGAACAGCTGGAGCGCGCCGATCATCGACAGGAATGCCCAGATCCGGATCGTCGGGCCCAGCAGCGGCAGGGTGATGCGCCGCTGCGTCTGCCAGTAGGAGGCGCCGTCGATGGCCGCCGCCTCGAAGAGCTCCTGGGGGATGCTCTGCAGGCCGGCCAGGAAGAGGATCACGGCGAAGCCGATGTACTTCCAGGTGATGATGAGCATCAACGACCAGATGGCGACCTTGGGGTCGGACAACCAGTCGACCGTCCAGTGCGGCAGCCCAGCCTTGACGAGCAGGGCGTTCACCGCGCCGTTGGTCTGGAGCATGAGGCTCCAGCCGGTGCCGACGATCACCTCGGACACCACGTAGGGCACGAAGATGAGCACGCGCACGACCGACCGGCCGCGCATCTTCTGGTTCAGCAGGAGGGCCAGCAGGACGGCGGCGGGTCCCTGCAGGAGCAGGGACAGCACCACGATGACCCCGTTGTGCGCGAGCGCGTCGCGGAACGTGCTGTCCTTGAAGATCGTGACGTAGTTCTGCAACCCCACGAAGTTCGTGGGCGGGCCGAAGCCCTTCCACTTGAAGAAGCCGTAGTACGCCGCCAGCAGGACAGGAAGCATCACGAAGGTGACGAACATCACGATGGCGGGACCGGCCAGGAGAGCGATCTCCAGCCGCTGACCCCAGCCTGACCTGCCGACCCGGCGAGCCGGGGATGATGCCTGACGGGCACCGTCCCCGGCTGCCGACGGACCCTCGGGCGATGACGTCACGGCGAGCTTGCCCTCGCCCAAGGAGTCACTCACGGTGCCGACTACTCCTTCGCCGCCGCGTCAACCACGGACTTCACGATCGCGGCCGAGTCACCCTGACCGGCGAGCAGGTTGACGACGCCCGCGTTCAGCGCGTTCCCGACGTTCTGCCCGTACAGCGTGTCGAGCCACAGCGAGACGTACGGGGCCTTGTTGTAGGACGCCAGGACGTCCACCAGGGCACCCTCGGTGACGACGCTCTGCGCGTCCTTGCTGGCGGGCAGCGTGTGGAAGGCAGTGGCGTAGCCCTCCTGGTACTTCTTCTGCATCGCGAAGTTCAGGAACTTCGAGCACTCCGCAGGAGCGGCCTTCGAGCAGCCGTACCCGTCGAGCCCACCCATCATCGCGCCGGCCTTGCCCTGTCCACCCTCAACTGCCGGGAACGGGAACCAGCCGAGGTCGGCCAGCGGCTTCTGGTCCGGCGTGAGGGACGTGATGACTCCCGGGTCCCACGCGCCCATGAGCTCCATGGCCGCCTGGTGGTTGGCCAGCAGACCGGCCGACGAGCCAGCACCCTGCTGAGCGGAGGTCGTCAGGAAGCCGTCGTTGAACGGGTTCGTCTTGGAGAAGGCAGCCAGCGCGTCGCCCGCCTTGGTCCAGCACGGGTCGTCGAACTTCTTGCTGGCGGTCGCCTTGTCCAGCGTGTCCTGCGAGCAGGCACGCAGCGCGAAGAAGTAGTACCAGTGCGCAGCGGGCCACGCGTCCTTGCCACCGAGGGCGATCGGGGCGATCTTGGCGTCCTTGAGCTTCTGGACGTCGGTCTCGAGGTCAGCGATCGTCGCGGGCGTCCCGGAGATCCCTGCCTGCTTGAACAGGTCCTTGCTGTAGTAGATGCCGCCGGGGAGGATCGACATCGGCATGCCGTAGATCTTGCCGTCCACGGTGAAGGCGCTGAACGCCGCGTCGCCGACGGCCGTCTTCGTTGCGTCGTCGACCTTGACCTCTTGCGCCTGGCCGGCCTTGACCACGTCCGCCAGCTTGCCGCCGCCGCGTGCCATGAAGATGTCGGGCGCGGCACCCGAGTTGAGGGCGGTCTGGAGCTTTCCGTCCATGTCCTCGTTCTGGATGGCCTGGACCGTGATCTTCACCCCCGGGTTCGCAGCCTCGAAGTCGGCGACGGTCGAATCCCAGAACGCCTTGCCGTCCCCGGTCGTCGAGTTGTGCCAGAAGGTCATCGACACGTTGCCGCCGGCGGCGCCGGTCGTGCTACCACCGGTGCTGCTGCTGCCGCCGCTGCAAGCAGTCAGCGCCAGGGCGCCGATCGTCAGGGCGGCCGTAGCCACCAGGATCTTCTTACCGTTCATGATTTCTGTCCTCTTCGTTGAGCTGCACAGAGTGGAAAGTTGGCCCCTCGCGGAGCGAACCGAGGACCGCAGGTGCTACCGACGCACCACCCGGCACTGCCGCAGGTCGGCGTCCTCGCCGGTGCTGCGCCCGTCCCATGGGACGGATCCCGCCGTCGTGAGTGGTGCGGTCTTCTTCATCGAGTACTCCTGGTCGTCGGCGACAGGGGGACGCAGGCGCTACTTTCGCACCCCCGCGGCCCTGTCGTCAATCGTTATCGATAACGTTTTCCTCACGACCGACGATGAGGGGCCCGCCCAGCGCATCCACGCTGTTGGCCACGCTCCGGCGTCTGGCTCAGCCACCGTGTCTCCACGATCACCATGTCGCCACAATCACCCGGTGAGCACGTCACGCCGTGCGAAGCGGTCGATCCCGGTCCACGTCAGCCCTGCAGCGACGAGCGCCAGGACGAGGAGCGGAGTCCAGCTCAGGGGCTCGAGGGGCTGGGTGGGCGTCGCGGAGAACGGCAGCGCGTCGAGCAGCCAGCCGGGCAGGTGCAGCGCGTCACCGATGAGGACGATGAACCACATCGCGGCGAGCACGCCCCACGTCAGCGGGATCGCCAGCCGCGGCAGCCAACCGAACAGTGCCACCGCGACGCCGACGAGAACCATGACAGCCGGCCAGTACGCCAGCGCTGCGCCCGCCAGCCGACTCGTCTGCCCCGGGTCGCCGGTGATCGAGCCGTAGCCCGCTCCGATACCTGCGCCACCGATGAGCAGCAGGACAGCCGCACCGAGGGCAGGGATGAGCAGGCGCTCGAGCGCCCACCGCCTCCGGGACACGGCACCGGCAAGCTGCGGCTCGACGATCCCGCTCGCCTCGTCGGCCCGCAGCGTCACCGCAGACTGCAGCGCGAAGACCGCCGTGATCATGGCGATCATCACCACCAGCAGGGACAGCAACGCGTCGACGCCCGTGCCTCCGAGCATCGCGGTGGCCGTGGGCCCGGCGTCCTTGAGCAGATCGGTCATGGCCTGGACGACGGATCCGAACAGCAACGCGCACAGGACGATCGTGACGGTCCAGCCGATGATCGGCCCCCGCTGCAGCCTCAGCGCCAGGCCGAGCGGCCTGGCGTACCGTGCGGGAGCCCCGGCCGGGCCCGGGCGCTCGGGCATCAGCCCGGAACCGAGGTCGCGTCGTGCCTCCAACCGGCCCGCCAAGGCGAGCAACGCACCGGCGAGCAGGACGAGCAGCCCCAACGGCCACCACCGGTTCGCGCCCCACGGCGCCATCTCCTGGCCCCACCCGACGGGCGAGACCCAGGTCAACCGCCCGTCGCCGAGGTCACCGACCATCCGCAAGACGTAGAGCACGCCGAGGACGACGGAGCCGAACCCGTTCGCGCCGCGCGAGGTGGACGCTACCTGGCCGGCCACGGCACCGACACCCAGGGCCACCATCCCGACGCCGGCCACAGATGCACCGACGACGAGCGAGCCGGTGATCCCCGCACCCGCCGGGTCAAGGCCGCCTGCCGCCGAGGCGAGGGAGACGCCCGCGCCGACCGCCACGCACAATGCGGCGTTGACCAGCCACGACGCCGCGGAGCAGGCGTGCAGCCCGAGCATCCGCGAGCGGAGGAGCTCAGTGCGGCCGACCTCCTCCTCGGCGCGCCCGTTCCGGGTCACAAGGAAGACGACGCCGAACGCGAGCGACAAGGCACCCGTCATCCAGAACTTGGTCCAGACCGCTCCGCCCAGTGTGGCCGGCGCCGCAGCCAGGCCGGTCAGTGCCTTGATCGCCGGGGTGTCGCTCAGCGCAGCGAAGCCGTCGAGCGCCGCCTGGGTGGTGAACACGCTCGCGTAGTACGCCGCGACGTACGCGAACAGACCGACGAGCACAACCCACCACACCGCGAGGCGGACGCGGTTGCGCCGTACGACGAGCCGCAGCATCGTGCCCAGCCCGGCGAGCGTGTCGACTGCGGGTTGCCGCACCGCCGGGGGCGTCGCCCGCAGCGCCGCAGTCATCGGTCCCCACCGCTCAGTGCGGCGAGCTCGTCGCCGTAGTGGCGCAGGAACAGCTCCTCGAGCGACGTCGGGTTCGCGACGATCGAGCGCGGCTGGAGCCGGGCGACGGCGCCCAGGACTGTCGCCAGCTCCGCGTCGTCGACCGCGAAGGTGATGTGGCCGTCGAGCTGGCGCAGGTCGTGCACCCCTGGCAGGGCGGCGAGACCGTCGGCGCCGCCGTCGAGGACGACGGTCACCTGCGAGCGGGTCAGGTGACGGAGCTCCGCGATGGTGCCGGCCTCGACCGTGACGCCGTCGCGAATGATCGTCACGCGGTCGGCGAGCCGCTCGACCTCCGCAAAGATGTGGCTGGACAGCAGCACCGAACGGCCGTCGGCCTTCACCTCGCGGATCGACTCGGTGAACGCCGCTTCCATGAGCGGGTCGAGGCCCGATGTCGGCTCGTCCAGCAGCAGCAGCTCGGCGTCCGACGCGAGGGCAGCAACGAGGGCGACCTTCTGCCGGTTGCCCTTGGAGTACGCCCGGGCCTTCTTCGTCGGGTCGAGCTCGAACCGGTCGAGCATCCCCCGCTTCCGCTTCGGGTCGAGCGAGCCGGACAGCCGCGACAGGATGTCGATCGCCTCGCCACCGGTGAGGTTGGGCCACAGCGTCACGTCGCCGGGGACGTACGCGATCGACCGGTGCAGGCGGACCGCGTCCGCCCACGGGTCACCGCCCAGGACGTCGACCCGTCCGCCGTCAGCGCGCAGCAGCCCGAGCAGGATGCGGATCGTCGTCGACTTGCCCGATCCGTTCGGGCCGAGGAAGCCGGTGACCTGGCCGACCGGGACTGTCAGGTCGAGACCGCGCAGGGCATGGGCTCGACCAAAGTTCTTCGTCAGGCCGTCGACCTCGACGGCCATCTGCGGTGCGGACATCGTCTCGTTCCTTCGTCTACGGCTGATCGGTGCGGACGGCGGGCGCCATCACGCGGTCTGCGACGGGGAACCGTCCTTGGGCAACCGTCCGGGCGGCTCCCACAGATGCTCGACGTAGTCGTCGAGCATCTGCCGGCTGGTCAGCAGGCCCTCGGTGTACAGCTCGAGGATGGGCAGGACGGCTTCCCCCTCGGCGTCGTGCAGGGACGCGACGAACTCGTCGGGCGTGAGGCCGGGCGACGTCACAAGCCGCACGAGCATCGCACCCATCGCCTGGTGAGTGAGGTAGCGCAGCCGCGCCTCCTCGTCGCGCGAAGGACGCGCCAACCCGCTCGCGACGCTCTCGGCCATGACGACCCGGGCCTGGTCGACGAGGCTGTCCAGGAACTGACGTGCCGGCTCGCCGCCCGCGTGGATCGCCCGAAGCATGTAGACGACGACTGTGCTAGCGACGCCCGGCCCTGTCAGGCGCGCGAAGAGATATGCGCTCGGGTCGGCGATGGCCTCCGTCTTCAGCACCTGATAGCTGCGCAGCACCTCGGCGTCGCACTCGGCCCGCAGGATGGCCTTCGAGCCGAAGTGGTGCGTGATCAGCCCAGGTGAGACGCCGGCGCGGGCCGCGATGGCCCGGAACGAGGCACCGAAGCCCGCCTCGGCGAAGCACTCGATCGCGACGTCGCGGATCCGGGCGCGCGCGGTCAGGTCGGAGACCGAGCGCTCGTCCGGCACACCGGCTGTACCCACGACCAGAATGCTATACGCGTGACCAGTGACGTGCAGCACCGACACTGCCGAGGCCGACGGCCCCTACGTCCACGAAGCGCTCGTCGGCGAGGTCCGGCAGCCGCTGCGTGACCGGGTCCTCATGGCCACCGTGTCGAGCAGCGAGCGCCGCCGCACCGCCACTTTGAGCAAACCACGTAGGGCACACGAACATTGATGTTCCTGTGCCCTACGTTCCGCTTGGGAACCTCCGGCCCTCAGCGCGAGCTGAATGCGGCGTCAAAGGCGGCGGTCGGCGCGTCGAAGGCAAGTTTCCGGACGAAGCTCAACGCCTCGGGCGCACCGATGAGCCGGTCCATGCCGGCGTCCTCCCACTCGATCGACAGCGGACCGTCGTAGCCGATCGTGGTGAGCATGCGGAACGCGTCCTCCCACGGGACGTCTCCATGACCCGTAGAGATGAAGTCCCAGCCACGACGCGGGTCGGCCCACGGCAGGTGGGAGCTGAGCCGGCCGTTGCGACCGTTGGTCATCCGCTTCTTCGTGTCCTTGCAGTCGACGTGGTAGATGCGGTCCCGGAAGTCCCACAAGAAGCTGACCGGGTCGAGGTCCTGCCACACGAAATGGCTCGGATCCCAGTTGAGCCCGAATGCCTCGCGGTGCCCGATCGCCTCGAGCGCACGCACGGTGGTCCAGTAGTCGTAGGCGATCTCGCTCGGGTGAACCTCGTGAGCGAACCTCACGCCGACCTCGTCGAACACGTCAAGGATGGGGTTCCACCGGTCGGCGAAATCCTGGTATCCGGCGTCCACGAGCTCTTGCGACACTGGCGGGAACATCGCGATGTACTTCCAGATCGACGAGCCCGTGAAGCCGATCACTGTCTTGACGCCGAGCCGGGCGGCAGTCCGCGCAGTGAGCTTCATCTCCTCGGCGGCGCGCCGGCGCACTCCTTCGGGGTCGCCGTCGCCCCACACGATGTCGGGCAGCATGTCACGGTGCCGCTGGTCGATCGGGTCGTCGCACACCGCTTGGCCCTTGAGGTGGTTCGAGATCGCGTAGACCTTCAGGTTGTACTTCTCCAGGATGTCGAGCTTGCCCCGGATGTAGGCATCGTCATCAGCACCTCGCCACGGGTCGAGGTGATCGCCCCAGCAGGCGATCTCCAGCCCGTCGTAACCCCAGCCCGATGCGAGACGAGCAACCTCCTCGAAGGGGAGGTCTGCCCACTGCCCGGTGAAGAGGGTGATAGGTCGTGTCATGTCATGGCTCCTTCAGCGTGTTGTGACGGGTTGACGCTGGTCGACGGCGGTCCAGGCGCTGTCGACCGCACTGCTTGCCTCGACTGCGGCCAGCACGCGCTGGACCTGGAGGCCATCCGCAAAGGTCGGCGAGGGGTTCTCGTGCGCTGCGATCCCGCGCACGAGGTCCACGACCTGATGGGTGAATGCATGCTCGTAGCCGAGACCGTGACCGGCGGGCCACCACGACGCGATGTAGGCGTGCGCGGGGTCGGTGACGACGATGCGTCGGAACCCGGCCTCGGCAGCCGGGTCGGCGGCGTCGTAGAAGTGCAGGACGTTCATGTCCTCGAAGTCGAAGGCCACCGACCCGCGCGAGCCGTTGATCTCGATCCGGATCGCGTTCTTCCGTCCCCAGGCGAACCGGGTTGCCTCGAAGGAGGCCAGTCCGCCGCCGCTCATGCGCCCGACGAAGATCGCCGCGTCGTCCACGGTGACCGGTCCGCGCGCCGACCCGGCCGTGCCGTGCAGACCGGAGAACTCGGCGGCAACGGGCCGCTCGTGCACGAACGTCTCGAGGATCGCGCTGACCCCGGTGACCGACTCGCCGGTGATGAACTGCGCGAGGTCGATGATGTGTGCGCCGATGTCGCCGAGCGCGCCCGATCCCGCCTTCTGCTTGTCGAGCCGCCACGACAGGGGGGCTGCAGGGTCGGCCAGCCAGTCCTGCAGGTACTGCGCCCGGACGTGGTGCACCCTGCCGATGCGACCATCCGCCACGAGCTGCCGCGCGAGCTGGATCGCGGGCACCCGGCGGTAGGTGAAGCCCACCATGGCAACCTGGCCGCGGGTCGCGGCCTGCGCGGCGGCTGCGGCCATCGACTCCGCCTCTGCCACAGAGTTGGCCAGCGGCTTCTCGCAGAGCACGTGCTTGCCTGCCTCGAGCGCGGTGATCGCCATCTCGGCATGCGTGTCGCCGGGCGAGCAGATGTCGACCAGGTCGACGTCCTCGCGTTCGATGAGGCGGTGCCAATCGGTCTCGACTCCTTCCCAGCCCAGCGTCTGCGCGGCCGCGCGGGCGGCAGACTCGTTACGGCCGGCCAACGCGGTCATCTCGGGACGCATCGGCAGCGCGAAGAACCGCGGGGCGGTCCGCCACGCCTGCGAGTGCGCCTTCCCCATGAACGCGTAGCCGATCATGCCGACGCCGAGGCGGGGCAGTGCATCGTGAACCATCAGAGGCTTCCTTCGTGTCTGTACCGGGACCCGCGGCGGCGTTCCGAGATCCGGGGTGCGGTGCTGGGACGGCCCCGGCACCGCACCGCGGAGGGATCAGGACTCGAATGCGGACCCGAGGAACTGGTCGACGTTGGCCTTGGTGACCACGGGCGCGTACAGCTGGACCACGCGCGGCACCTGGGCCTCGACGAGGTCGCTCAGAGACTTCCCCTGAGCGAGCAGCCGGGCCAAGCGGATGCCGTCAGCGGCCTGGGTGGACGGGTAGATGACGGTCGCCTTGAGGACCGAGTTGTCGGCCTTGATGGCCCGCATCACGTTCGCCGAGCCGGCCCCACCGACCATGAAGAACTCGCTCCGGTTCGCTGCCTGGATCGCGGCGAGGACCCCGACGCCCTGGTCGTCGTCGTGGTTCCAGATCGCGTCGATCTTCGGGGCCGCCTGGAGCAGGTTGGCCGTGGCGGCCTCGCCGCCCTGGACGGTGAAGTCGGCTGCCACCCGGTTGTTCACCTTCAGCCCGCACGTCGAGAGAGCCTGGGCGAACCCCTTGCTGCGGGCCTGCGTCAACGGCAGGGAGTCGATGCCGGCGACCTCGGCGACGATGGCGTCCTTCTTGCCCTTGAGCTTGTCGCAGATGTAGGTGCCGGCGCTGACGCCCATGCCGAAGTTGTCGCCGAGCACCGTCGTCCGGGCAGCGAACGTGCTGGAGAACTCGCGGTCCACGTTGATCACCGGGATCCCTGCGTTCATGGCCTTGATCGCCACGTCGGTGAGTGCAGCGCCATCAGTTGGCAGCAGCACGATCGCGTCGACCTTGTCGTTGATGAAGGTCTCGACCTGGCTGATCTGCAGGTTGGCGTCGTTGGTGCCCTCGGCGACCTTGAGCTCGATGTCGGGGTACTTGGCCGCCTCGGCGATCGCGCCCTTGTTGATCGCGCTCAACCAGCCGTGGTCAGCGGCCGGCCCCGAGAAGCCGATGACGATCTTCTTGCCGACGTCGTTGTTGCCGCCGGCAACGTTCGCGCCACCAGCAACCGCGCTCGTGGCGGTGCTCGCCGGGGTGTTGGACGTGCAGCCGGCGACGAGCAGCGCGACAGCGGCTGCAGATCCGGCGACGAGGGCAAGCCGCCGGCGCAGGGTCGGTGATGCGGACATGACGATCCTCCTTGATCGGGTGGTGCGAGGGGAAACAGTTCGGACGGTGGTGACCGCGGGCTGAACCAGCCTGCAGGTTCGGGTGGTCACGGGGCGCCGCGGCTGCGGGACGCGAACTGCTGCTGGAGCAGCACCGCGACGACGATGATCACGCCCTTCGCGACCGCCTGGGCCGACGTGGACAGGTTGTTCTGCGTAAACACGTTGGTCAGCGTGGAGAAGATCAGGACGCCGAACACGGTGCCGACGATCGTTCCGCGACCCCCGACCAGCAACGTCCCGCCGACGACGACCGCAGCGATCGCGTCCAGCTCGTACAGCTGGCCGTGGGTGGACGTCCCCGCTGTCGTTCGGGCGAGCATCATGACTCCGCCGATGCCCGCGGTGAGGCCCGCGAGCCCGTAGAGGTACATCACATGGCGACGCACGTTGATGCCCGCGAGGCGTGCGGCCTCCGGGTTGCCACCCACCGCGACCGTGCGCCGACCGAACGTCGTCCGGTTGAGCAGCACCCAGCCGGCGACCGCGACGACCAAGAACATCCAGACGAGAACGGGCACACCGAGCAGGTCGGCGCGGAAGAAGTCGAGGAACCCCTGGACCTTGACGATCTGGGTCTGGCGGTTCGAGATCATCTCTGCGAGGCCGCGCGCGCCGGCCATCATCGCGAGCGTGGCGATGAAGGCCACCACCTTGCCGTATGCGACGAGAACCCCGTTCACCAGCCCGCACGCGGTCCCAACCGCCACGCCGACACCGACCATGACGATCCAGTGCGTGTTCTGGGCCATCGTCTGGGTCGCGAGGGTTGTCGCCCAGACGGACGAGAGGCCCACGACCGCGCCGATCGACAGGTCGATGCCGCCTGCCGTGATGACGAAGGTCATCCCGACGCTGAGCACCCCGATGACGGCGGCCAGGCGCAGGATCGTCATCACGTTGTCGACGCTCGCGAACCGGTCGCCTGCGGTGACGAAACCGACGACGCACAGAGCGATGAAGGCAATCACCAGGCCGAGGTTGCGGCCCACGGATCCGCCGAAGACCCGGTGGAACCGGCTCGCCGTCGTGGCCGCTGGCTGCTGGGTGGACTGCCCGGGCGCGATCCCCTGGGCGACGCTCTGCTCGCTCACGCGGCACTTCCTTCCATCACGAGGTCGAGCACTCGGTGCTCGTCGATCTCTGCCGCAGGCCCGGAGTGCACGATCCGGCCCTCCGAGACGACGAGCACCCGGTCGGACAGTCCGAGCACCTCGTCGATCTCGCTCGACACCACGACGACTGCCGCACCCGCGGCGGACAGCTCACGGATCAGCGCGTAGATCTCGGAGCGCGCGCCGACGTCGACCCCGCGTGTTGGCTCGTCGAGGAGGAGGACACGGCACCCGTGCACGAGCCAGCGCGCGAGCAGGACCTTCTGCTGGTTGCCGCCCGAGAGCGTCCGTGCGGGACGGTCCGGATCCGCCGGTCGCAGGTCGAGCGCCGTAATCTGGGTGCTCGCTGCCGCCCGTTCAGTTCTCTCGTCGAGCAGCGCGGCGTGCGCGAACCTGGAAAAGGTGGACAGCGTGATGTTCCGATAGATCGGCTCGTCGAGCAGCAGTCCCTGACTCTTGCGTTCTTCGGGGCACAGCCCGATGCCGGCGCGGACCGCCGTGGGGACCGAGCCCGAGCGCAGCTGGACCTCGTCGACCTCGACGCGACCGGCCGTGGCGCGGCGGGCACCGAAGATCGTCTCGAGGATCTCGGAGCGCCCGGAACCCACCAGTCCGGCCAGTCCCACGACCTCACCGGGTCGCACCTCGAAGGACACGTCCGAGAAGACTCCACGCAACGCCAGCCCCTCCACGCGGAGCAGGGGGCGACGATCCGCAGGGATCGCCGGGCGCGCCGGGAACACGTGCTCAACAGTGCGCCCGGTCATGAGCCTGATCAGCTCCGACGTCGACGTGTCGGCGACCGAGAGCCCGCTCGCGACGGTGCGCCCGTCCTTCAGCACGGTGATCCGGTCACCGATCTGACGGATCTCCTCGAGCCGGTGCGAGATGTACACCACCGCCACGCCTGCGGCCGCGAGCTCGCGCACGACTCGGAACAGGTTGGCAACCTCCTCGGAGTCCAGGACCGCGGACGGCTCGTCCATGACGATGACCCGAGCGTCGTGAGACAGCGCCCGTGCCATGCTCACCACCTGCTTGCCCGCGGCGGACAGACGCCCCACCTCCTGGTGGGGCGAGATGTCGCCGTGCCCGAGCCGGCTCAGCAGCTTGTGGGTGTGCTGGCGTGAGATGCGACGCTGGGAGAAGCCCGCCGTGGCGAGCTCGTGGCCCAGGTAGATGTTCTCGGCCACGGTCAGGCCGTCAACCACGTCAAGCTCTTGGTACATCGTGGCTACGCCGTGTCGCAGCGCGGCGACAGGGTGGGACAGCGTCACGCGTTCACCATCGATGAGGATCTCGCCCGCGTCGGGCTGGTGCGCACCGGAGAGCACCTTGATGAGAGTCGACTTCCCTGCACCGTTCTGACCGAGGAGGCAGTGCACCTCGCCGGGCCGGATGTCCAGATCGACGCCGTCGAGAGCGCGCGCGCCGGGGAACAGCTTGACGATGCCGCGCATCTGCAGAAAGGGACGGGCAGGGTCTGCGATGACCATGCGTGGCAACGTACGCATACTTCTGTTGCATGTCAAACAGAAGTTGCGCGTTCGTACCCACGGTTACGTAATCGTGACCACCAGAAGCCTGGCGTGGTTCACTGACCCCTATGGCCGAGGAGAACGTGAAGTTCGCGACCCGCCCGACGGGCGTGGGCGAGATGTTCCAGCTGCTGCGCGACGGACAGCCACGGACGCGCGCCGACCTCGCCGCCACGACGGGACAAGCTCGCTCGACCATCGCTGCACGGGTCGATGTCCTCCTCGCCGCGGGCCTCGTCACCCCGACGGGCGAGGCCGTCTCGACCGGCGGTCGCCCGCCCGCGACCTTTGCGTTCAATCCGGGCGCGCGCGTCGTCCTCGCCGTCGACCTGGGTGCGACGCACGTCAGGATCGCGGTCACTGACCTGGCCGGCACCGTCCTGTCAGAGCACCACGAGACCCTGGCGATCGCGGACGGGCCGGACGTCGTGCTTGACCGCGTCGCGACGATCGCCCTGACCCTGATCAGCGAAGCGGGGCGGCGCCTGGCTGATCTTGCCGGCGTCGGAGTCGGGCTCCCTGGCCCCGTCGAGCACTCCAGCGGGCGCCCCATCAACCCGCCGATCATGCCCGGCTGGGACGACGCTGACGTCCCCGGTCACCTGGGTCAGCTGCTTGGGGCCCCCGTGCTCGTCGACAACGACGTCAACATCATGGCGCTCGGCGAGCACGCCACCGAGTACCCGCTGGTCGAGCACCTCCTCTTCGTCAAGGTTGCCACCGGGATCGGTGCGGGGATCATCAGCGACGGCCAGATCCTGCGCGGCGCCCAGGGCGCGGCCGGGGATCTCGGACACATCGTTGTTCCCGGCGGATCGGATGTGCCCTGCCGATGTGGAAACACCGGCTGCCTCGAGGCTGTGGCGAGCGGACAGGCCGTTGCCATGAGCCTGCGAGCGCAGGGCTTCGAGGTCGCCACCAGCGTCGACGTCGTCGCTCTCGTCCGCGGCGGGAACCTCGTGGCCAGCCAGGCTGTCCGAGAAGCGGGACGCGAGATCGGTGGAGTCCTCGCAGCGTGCGTCAGCATGCTCAATCCGTCGATGATCGTCATCGGCGGGGTGCTCGCCGAGGCGGGAGAGCACCTCCTCGCGGGCATTCGCGAGGTCGTCTACCGCCGGTCGCTGCCACTGGCGACGCAACACCTTCGGATCATGGCGAGCCAGACCAAGGGCCGTGCCGGCGTCCTGGGGGCGGCCGCTATGGCCGCCGAGCACTTCCTGTCTTCCGAGGCGATCGACAACCTCGTCATGTAGATCGGCCGGGCTCAGTTGTCACGCCGGACACCGGCGCCAGCTTGCGCGCGTCCGTTGGCGATCCGTCGTCACTTCGGTAGGCCGACCCGCCGTTCGCCGTTGCGCAGCTGCTGGATGACGACAGCCGCGACGAGCAGCGAGCCCTGCGCGACGTTCTGCCAGAACGGGTTGACGCCCAGCAGCGACATCCCGTTGAGCAGGATGCCGAGGAGGATGACGGCCAAGATCGTGCCGCTCATCGATCCCTTGCCGCCGCGCAGGGCGACCCCGCCGAGAGCCGCCGCCGTGATGGACTGGAACTCCAGACCCTCCGAGCCCGAGACCGGCTGACCGGATCCCGTGCGCGCCGTGATCAGGATCCCGGCGAGCGCCGCAACCACCCCGGCCAGGATGAAGACCCCGAGGATGTACCGGTTGATCTTGATGCCCGAGAGCCGGGCGGCGGTGTCGTTGCCGCCCACCGCATAGATGTTCCGGCCGATGCGCGTGTACCGGAGCATGACGTGGACGAGGGCGGCGACGAGGGCCAGCACCCAGATCAGTGTCGGGATCCCCAGGACCGATCCGCGGGCCAGGAAGATGTAGAACGGGTCGGCGCCGGTGTACCCCTGTGCCCGTCCGTCTGAGACGAGCTGCGCGACGCCCTTGAAGGCGATCAGTCCAGCCAGGGTGGCGATCATCGGGGTCACCCGGCCGAAGACCACGATGCAGCCGCTGATCAGCCCGCACACCGCGCCGATCGCCAGCGCACCGACGAAGCTCACGGTGCTGCCAGCATGAGTGAAGAGCATCGCCGAGCTGACGGACGCGAGGCCGGCGACCGACCCAACCGTGAGGTCGATCCCGCCCATGATGATGACGACCGTCTGGACCACGGCGAGCAGACCGGAGATGGTGACGGCCATGCCGATGGTCTTGAGGTTGGACGCGAGGTAGAACGACGAGTTCCTCGACCCGATGACCAGGACGAGCGCCGCGATGGCGAGGATGAGGCTGAGGTTCTGCACCCCGACGGCCCGCACGGCGTGGCTCACGGGGTTCTCCTGAACCACGTCAGGTGTGGTCGAGGTCGGTGTGACCGTGGTGGTGCTCACGGGAGGACTCCTTCGGAGGAGAGGTGGTCGGCGATCGCGAGGGTGAGGATGCGCTCTTCGGTGGCTTCGGCGCGGGTGAGCTCGCCGGTGACTCGGCCGTCCTGCATGACGACGATGCGGTCCGCGAGACCGAGCACCTCGGGCAGCTCGGACGAGATCACGAGGACGGCGACGCCCTTGCCCGCGAGCTCGTCGATGATGGCGTAGATCTCGGCCTTGGCCCCGACGTCGACACCGCGCGTGGGCTCGTCCAGCACGAGGATGTCTGTCTGCTTCGCTAGCCACCTGGCGAGCACGACCTTCTGCTGGTTGCCTCCCGAGAGGTTCTGGACCAGCTGGGACATCGACGGCGTGCGGATGCGGAGCTGGCTGATGTAGGTGGCGGCAAGCTCGCGTTCAGCCCGGCGGTTGACGAAGCCGAACCGGCTGAGCCGGCCGAGGACGGCCAGCGCGATGTTGTCCCGCACGCTCCGAACCATGACCAGCGCATCGGCCTTGCGCTCCTCAGGAGCCAAGCCGATGCCGGCGGCGATCGCGTCCGCGGGGCTTCGGAACTTCTGGGCCACTCCACCGACCTTGATCGTGCCCGACGTGATCGGGCGGTCACCGGAGATCGCCAGTGCGAGCTCGGTGCGACCAGCGCCGACCAGACCCGCGAGGGCGACGATCTCACCTCGACGCACCGACATCGAGATGTCGGTGACATCGTCTGTGCACACGCCCGCCAGCTCAAGGGCGACCTCCCCGACCTCGTGCGAGGTCCGCTCGAACATCGCGGACAGGTCGCGACCGACCATCATCCGCACGACCTCGGACTCCGAGGTGTCGCTGATCGTCCTTGTCCCGATGAGCTGACCGTCGCGGAGCACCGTGACCTGATCGGCGACCTCGAAGATCTCCCTCAACCGGTGCGAGACATAGCCGATCGCGCAACCGTCGTCGCGCAGCCGTGCGATCAGGCGGAAGAGAACAGTCGTCTCGGTGTCGGACAGCGACGAGGTCGGCTCGTCGAAGCAGATGACGCGAGGCTCGTCGATCAACGCGCGCACGATCTCAACCATCTGGCGTTGCGCAGGCGACAGGTCGATGCCCCGGGCCCGGGGGTCGAGCAGGCCGTCGAACCCGAATCGCGCGAGATCGATGCGAGCCTGATCCTGGAGCCGACGCTGTGACACGGCTCCCCCGGCACCTGGCAGAGCACCGAGATAGATGTTCTCCGCGACGGACACGAACGGCACGATCTCGGGTTCCTGGGCGATGACCCGCACGCCCGCGGCCCTGGAGTCCGAGGGCTCCGCGAAGGAGACGACACGGCCGCCGATCTCGATGGTGCCCGCGTCGGGCTGGTAGTCACCCGTGAGGATCTTCAGCAACGTCGACTTGCCCGCACCGTTCTCGCCCATGAGCGCGGTGACCTTCCCGGCGGGCAGGTCGAGGTCGACCCCGGCGAGCGCTCGCACACCGGCGAAGCTCTTCGCGATGCCGCGGGCCTGTAAGGAGACCCGGGGGACTTCATCTGGCTCGGTCATGCGTCTCTCCGGTGCTGCGCTAGGGAAGGGAACCAGGTGCCGGTGGCGCGCGCTGGACGCACGCCACCGGCGAACCAGGCGTCAGGTGCAGACGACGCCCTCGGCCTTCCAGTTGGTCGCATCGACCATGTGGGTGGCGGCGATGGTCTCCGCCGGCAGGGCGACGCCGTTGCGGATCTTGTCGACCATGACCTTGATGGCGGCGCTGCCGACGTCGTTGCCGGAGATGTAGAGCGAGGCCTTGTTGCCGGTGTCCTGCCCCGCCGCCCAGTCCTTGCACGTGAGGTAGGCGCCCAGGCCGACCCCGAGGATGTCCGCCGGCGCCACGCCCGCGTTCTGCAGCGCCGTCACCACACCCGTCTCCGACTCGTCGTTGCAGCCCCACACGACCCAGTGCTTGACGCCCTGGTTCGCGGTGATGACGCCCCCGGCCTTGTTGAGCGCGTCGGTCACGGAGTTGTCCGTACCGACGGGGATGCTCGCGGGTGCGCCGGTCACCTTCTTCCCGAAGGAGCTCGCCGCCCCGTCGAGGCGCTGCACGCAGACGGACAGGTCAGCCTTGCCGACTGCGATGATCCGGGTGTCGGACGCCTTCCAGCCGGCCGCGGTGTACAGGTCCGCTGCCTTGTCCCCGATCGAGCTGCCCATCGAGGTGCCGTTGAACCCGACGAACGGCGCCGCAGCGCCGTCCGCAGCCTTGAGGCCGTCGTCGGAGGCCAGTAGCGGGATCCCCGCTGCCTTGGCCTTGTCGATGACCTGCGGGCCGATGGCCTGGTCGGGCGCGACCATCACGATGCCCGCGACACCTCGGGCGATCGCGGCGTCGAGCTCGCTGATCGCCTTGTTCGCGTCGGTGCCGAGGTTCACCTCGGTCACCGTGACGTCACCGAGCGACTTCGCCAGTGCCTTGGCACCGTTGGCCTGGTCGACGAAGTACTGCTGGTCGCCCTGCTTCTGCAGGTAGACGATCTCGATCGGGCCGGACTTCATCGCCGCGCCGCTCGCGACCGGTGCCGGGGTGGCCTGGCCCGAGCTGCAGGCCGTCAGCACGAGCGCGAGCACGGCGAGGCCGGCCGCACCCGTGAGGTGCTTGTTGTTCCATGACCATGTCTTCATCGTCATCGCCATTCTCTCGCAGAATTTTGCCGTTCGGTCTCGCGCGGACCCGTCGGGCACACGCGGTCGTGCTGGTCGGACGTCGAAACGGGAGTGCTGTGCGCCGAACGTCGGCTAGATGTCGGGAGGCGGGCGCCCCCTACCTGCATGGCTCACGAGGCAGCCCCCCGCAGATCGCGATCGGCGGACAGCTCACGTTGCAGCGCCAGAACGATCGACCTGGAGGGCTCGCGTCGCAGCGCACCCTCGATCAGCTCGTCAGCCCGGGCTCGCTCTCCGAGAAGGATTGCCAGCTGAGCATCGAGAATCATCACGGTCGTGTCCTTGGCCGCCTCGATGTCCTCGTTGAACAGCAACATCGTGGGAAGGGACGTCGCGAAGTAGTCCACCGTCGCGGGAGTCCGGCGGAGCGAGTCTGCGAACTCGGCGAGACCGTCGACCAGACCCTGCGCGGCGCCCTCGTCCCCGAGCCGTCGACAGGCGAGCACCGAGAAGTACGTCATGTCGGAGTACGGCAGCGTCGCCATCGACTGGAAGTCACCGGCGAACGTCGCGGCCGTGCCCCATGCCTGCTGCGCTTCGACGTCGTCCCCGGCGGCGGCGTAGGCGTCTCCGAGCGCCAGCAGCAGGCGTGAGCTGTTGGCCAGCGGATGGCGTCCCTCACCCAGAGTCTGGGGTGGGCTCATCGCCGAGAGCAGCACGTCGACGGCGTCGTCTGGCCGCCCCGCCGTCAGGGAGAAAGTCGCGAGCGCAAGGTGGGCCTCGTCCCACGCAGCGAGGACCTGACCCTCACCGCCCTCCCACGGCTGGAACTGGCGGTTCTGGAGGATCGCCAGCGCACGGCGCGCCTCACCCGCGGACGTGAGCAGCTCGACGAGCTCGATCGTCAGGTCGTCCCGCCGGGAGACGATGTCGGGCACGGCGAGCAGCCGATCCAGCCGCAAGGCCGAGGCGACACCGGTGCGCTTGCCGAGCTGGTCGGACTCGTAGACCAGACGGGCGTCGGGCCCGGACGCCGCAAGGGCGCGGGCGTAGTTCTCATGGGCCTGGTTCGCGTCTCCGGCGACATTGAACGCCGCCACGGCGAGGTTCCGCCAGACCACCGGGTCCGAGTCGTCGATGCCGACCGAGGTGCGCCACGCTGTGACCGCATCGGCGTACCTTCGCTGGAAGTACAGCCAGTGGCCCATCAGCCCCCACGCGCGGGCGTCTCCCGGCTCCGCGGCGCAGCTACGCGCCAGCATGTCGAAGTCGTCGAGCCGCGAGGCCAAGCAGTTGGTGGCGTCCGCAGCCCGCGCGAGCCTCGCCGATCGGTCGGCGGACTCGAGGTCGCCCGACCGCCGCAGGAGGTCCGCACGGTAGTAGTGGGCGAGCGGCCCGACAACCACCTGGCCGGCCGGTGTCGCCATCCCGGCCACCTCACCAAAGATCCGCAGCGCCGTCTCGGTCTCCCCCACGCTGACGAACTCGAGGGCGACATCGATGCCGGTCGGTGGGTCGGCCACGACGCGATCCCCGGCAAGGTCCATCGCCCACCGGTCGAGCGGGTCGAGTGCGAGGGTCTCGGCAAGCAGTGCCTCCGCCTCGGCCCGACGGTTGAGACGGCGCAGCAGCACGACGGCGAGGTCTCTCGCCTGGAGCTGCTCGGAGTCGAGTGCGAGCACGGCGTGCACATGCTCGAGCGAGACCGCATCGCGGCGCGCCGCTGCATCCAGGCGCGCCATCGCCAGGTGCGCCGGGACCCGCCAGGCGTAGTTCCAGGCCGCTTTGCCGAAGGCGTCGTAGGCCTCTGCCTCGCGCCCTGTCCTCGACAGGACCTGGCCGAGCCGGTAGCTCGCCTCACCGTCGTACGGGTTGGGGTTCCTGCGGGTCTCGCGGTCGATCGCGAGCCTCAGATGAGCCTCCGCCTCGCCGTACCGTCCGCTGCGGAAGCGTGCTGCTCCCAGGGCGAGGTTCGTGCGGACATCCTCCGGGTCGCGAGCCAGCGCCTCAAGCCAGTACGGCTCGGGGGAACGCGTTGCGTGGCGGTACTGCTCAAGGTGCAGCCCGGTGAGATACAGCTCCTCGACGGTGGAGATGTCGTCCGGGGCGAGCGGCTCGGAGGCGGGCTCAGGGATCTCGAGGCGCTCGGGTGCCGGACGGTGGCGCCAGCGCACCAGCTCGCGGGCCCCGTGCCGGACGACGAGCGTCAGGTCGACGGGTGCGTACCGACGGTCGAGCCGGATATCCTCGACAACCGGAGCCGCCGGGCCCGCGTCGACAGTGCAGTTCCACACCTCCGTGCCCGTCTGATCGACCAGTCGAAGATCAAGTCCTCGACGGATGCTCGTGACACCGACCGCGAGACGCACGGCCGTCGTGCCGTCGCCTGGGACGACGTCCAGGCGCACCGCGGCGGTCAGGGTCGCCTGGTGCGCGGGACCGATCTCCTGGATCGGGTACCAGAACTGGCTGAAGGTCTTGGTCTCACCCGGCGCGAGGAACGAGAAGTCGGGCTGGTTGTCGGTGAAGGCTCCGGCCATCAGCTCGACATACGGGCCGTCGCCGTCCGTGAGGTTGGAGTCCCAGGCCCAGCCGAACGGCGAGTTTCCCCACGTCCACTGCTTCTTGCCCGGAGCGACCCGGTGGTCCGCCCAGTGGACGAAGCCGGCCCGCTCCGCGTGGTCGTACCCGCCAAAGAAGTCGTCCTGCGAGCCGAGGCACATGTACGACGTCGGGACGACGATGTTGCGGTACCAGTCCAGCCTGTCCGCGTCGGGGTGCTCGGCGTCAACGCGCGCGGGGTAGTCGACGCCGTAGTACGGGCGGTCCGCCTGCGGGAACGTCGTCACGGCGCGCCTGGCATGGTCGGCGACGACCCGAACGTCCGTCGGGAAGAACGACTGATAGTCGTCACCGGCACGGGCAGCCACGTTCGCCCACCACAGGAACGTCTGCACGTCGTCGGTCCGGTTGAACAGGCGAACCCTCAGCTCGATCACCGAGGTGTCCGGACGCATCCGGATGCCGTGCATCCCCTTCATCCGCGCGAACGGATCATGGTCCGAGCACCAGACCGTGACGGAGCCGTCGCTCTCGTGCTCGATGAACGAGTCGGTGGCCAGGAAGGTGGCCGGCCGATGGTGCTGCGGCCAGTTGAACTCCACGCCACCGGAGATCCACGGGCCAGCCAGACCGACGAGCGCCGGCTTGATGACGTTGTTCCGGTAGAAGAAGTCGTAGCCGTTCGTCTTGTCCACGCCGACGTGGATGCGCCCTCCGAGCTCGGGCAGGATGACGAGCCGTACCCAGTCGTTCTCGAGGTGGATCGCTTCCCACCGCCTCGGCCGCTTGACTTGGCTGATGCGCTCCACGAACGGCAGCGGGTAGACCCGGCCCGACGATCCCTGGTAGACGCGCTTCTCGAGGAACGCCGGGTATGCGTCCGGCGCCTCCGGCAGGTACGTGTCTATCGTCACGGGCTCGCGCCAGACGGCGACACGTTCGGCTGCCTGGGCGACGGGCACCCTCGGCAGCTCCAGTCGGGACTCTTCGTTGAGCATGTGAGTGACGCTAAGGTGCGGGACCGGGGGTGGAGAATGTCCATTTCCCCGAGACACATGGACGATTCGATGACGACAGACCCTCCCACCCTGGCCTGGCTGCCCGACGGATTCCCTGGTCAACGGATGCGCGTGCTGCCCCGCCCCGTCATCGCGCTTGCTCTGCGGGCCCCCACGACGTCACAGATCCTCGTGACGGACGTCGGGTTCTTCCCGCGCGCCTCCTCGCACGGCCGGGTGCGCCCGCACGGGGCCCGGCAGAACATCGTGATCGTGTGCGCCGCCGGTCGTGGCGTCTGTCATCTGCCGTCCGGCTCGCACCGGATCGCCGCTGGTCAGGCACTCGTCATCCCGGCCGGCGTCGCTCACCGGTACGAGGCCGATGCAGACGAGCCATGGACGATCTGGTGGATGCATGTCGCTGGGGCAGGGGTCGCCGAGCTCTTCGCGACGGTCGGCACGACCGCGGACCAGCCAGTCATCGGGCTCGGCGACCCACCCCGCATCATCGCCTTGATCGACACGATCATCCGCCGGATGGAACGCGACGAGACGATGTCGACCCTCCTCGCGGCGTCGGGCGCGGCGTGGCATGCTCTCGCCCTCCTTGCGGCCGATCGACGTGCTGTGGGCCGCGACGCCGCCGACCCGATCGAAGCGACGATCGAGCATCTGCGTGCTGCGACCTCGACTCGCGTCTCCGTCAGTGAGCTCGCGGGCATGGCCGGACTGAGCGAGTCCCACTACGCAGCACTGTTCCGCCAGGCGACCGGGTACGGCGTCCTCGAGTACCAGACCCGGCAGCGGATGGGTCTCGCGCGCGAGCTGCTCGACACGACCCACCGGACGATCTCCTCCATCGCCCTGCAGGTCGGCTATCCAGATCCCTTGTACTTCTCCCGCCAGTTCAGACGGATCCACGCGATGAGCCCGAGCGAGTTCCGGTCGCGAGACGCAGGTTGAGCAGCAGCTGACGCGTCCCTGCCGGCCCCAGCAGGTCAGCTCCGGCTGACCAGCCATAGCACTGGCAGGGCAGTCATTGCGGCGGCGGTTGCTAGCAGGATGCCCTGAGACCATCGACGACTGGACAGGTCGCCCATGAGTGACTTGTCGCGGGCTAGCCACCACACGATGACGATGAGGACGGGTGCGATCAGTCCGTTGAGGACGGCGGCCAGGAAGAGGAACGACATCGGGTTGATCCCGATCCCGTCGATGACCAGCGCAATGACCATCGACCCGACGATGACGGCGTAGAAGGCGCGGGCCTGGCCGGGGCGGCGTTCGAGGCTCTCGTCCCACTGGAGTGCATCGCTGACCGCGTACGCGGTCGAGCCAGCCAGCACCGGCACCGCGAGCAGGCCGGTTCCCACGATGCCGAGCAGGAACAGCAGCCCGGCGAACCGCCCCGCGAGCGGTTCCAACGCGGACGCCGCCTGCTCCGCCGTGGCGACATCGGTGATCCCGTGCGCGTGCAGTGTCGCGGCGGAGGTGGCCATGATGGCAAACATGATGAACACGGCCGAGGCCATCCCCGCGGCCACGTCACCGCGCATCGCTCGGACGTGGTCCGGCGAGACGTCGGGTGCGTGCCCGGCCTCGTCCTCGGTCTCTTCGGCTGCCTGCCAGAAGAAGAGGTAAGGCGAGATCGTCGTCCCAGCCAGCGCAATGAGGGCAGCGAACCCGGCCTTCCCGAGACTGTTGGACGGGATGAACGTGGATCGGGCCACCTCGGCCCAGGACACGTGAGCGACCGCGAGGACGCCGACGTAGGCCAGCAGAGACAAGCACAACCAGCGCAGGACCCGGGCATAGCGATGGTAGGGAACCACGACTTCCACGACGGTGATGCCCACTGCGAACGCGATCAGGCCGACCACTTGTGGCAGGGGTACCAACAGCCGGAGTGCGGCGGCCATCGATGCGAGGTCGGCGGCGATGTTAAACGAGTTCGCCACCCCGACGGCCGCCACCGCGACATACAGCACGGGCCGAGGAAGGCGCTGTCGGATCAACGCAGCAAGTCCGGACCCCGTCGCGAGGGCCAGGCGAGCGCACGCTTCCTGCACGGCGAACGCGAACGGGAGCAGGACCGGCGCAGTCCACAACATCCGGTAGCCCTGGGACGCACCGACCTGCGAGTACGTGCCGATCCCCGACGGGTCATCGTCAGCCGCACCGGTCACCAGTCCCGGGCCGAGTCGACGGAAGTACCCAGCGCCCCACAAGCGCGCCCGACGCGGATGGTGAGACGCAGCCCTCGGCATCAGGTCACCATCTCAGCCCGTACGGGAGAGCGCCAGCGCGTAGGACTGACAAGGCCGCAGGCTGACCTCGCCGCGTGGACGATGCGCCACGTCCCGTCGATACGGCGGCAGCACAGGGTGGCGCGAACCCACATGTCGATGACGTCTCGGGTCTTGAGGGTGCCGCCGACGTTGTAGAGGACTGATCAGGATCCCAGGTCGTTCTCGGCAGTGACGTGCAACCGGTGGACGTCATAGCCGATGTCGCCGTCGTATCCGTCGAACCACTCACGCAGGTGCTCGGCGACAGCTGCGCTGCCCTGCGAGTTCAGCGGGGGTCACGGAGCTACCGCTCGGCGGCGGTGTTGCTGGCGGCGTTGTCAGTCATCCGGATTCATTCCTTCGTGATGCGGGATGACAACCGGAGGACTCGCCCACCGGACTCGGCGTAGGTGGTGAGCCGTTCCGGCCGAGCGGGTCGTGAATCGACCTTCACCGGATCGAGGCCGGGGCGCCAGCCAACGGCTCCCGTTCAAGCTGGACCTGCAGCTCGGTGCTCACGAAGCCGAGCGAGCGATAGATCCTGATCGCGTGGTAGTCGGGGTCGGCGACCATCACGAGCGTCGTCGCGGCGAGCGTCGTGAAGCCGTAGGTGCTGACATGGTGGACGAGTGTCTCCGCCAAGCCGCGACCGCGAAAATCGGGATGGGTGTCGACGCTCTGGAATCGGGCGAGTCCGGAGCCATCGGAGAACAGACCCATCCCGGACACCATCCGTTCGGCCAGGAACGCACCGAACCACGCGCCCGTGCCCGCCTCCTGCAGTGCGGCCATCGAGTCCATCGAGCGGCCGAGGAACTGACGGTGGCCCGTGGGCTCCCGGTGCGGGGAGTTGGCCAGCCGGAGAGCGATCGCAGACTCCCTGTCACCGGCATCGGTGAGGTCGAGCGCTCGATAGGTGGCCTCGCGGTTGGGGTGGGCCGGTTCGTGGACGGCGGTGGCGGTCATCACCGCGCTGGCCTCGACCTCGTACCCGGCTGCGGTGAACTCCTGGTAGCCGGCCACGTTGCCGCAGGTGCCGTCGACACCGAACGCGCTGTAGCCCGCCGCAGGAAACTCGCTCGCGAACGCCCGCTCCCAGCGTCCGCAGGCGCCAGGGGCTGGTGGTTCACGAAGAAGCAGGAAGTTCCCCCACCAGAACCCCGGGTTGCTCGGGCTCCGTACGACCAGATGGTCGCCCCGATCCTCGACCTCGCTCCCATGCAGGGACAGCAGCATGAGATCGGTCCGAAAACCCAGGGAGTCGATGCGCACGGCGCAGAACCTAGCAGCGACGCCGGCCCGGCCCGGCTGAGGTCGGCCTGTGCTGGCGATGACGTCGGGGCGTCCATGCCGTGATCGTCGAGCCGTCCTGGACGCATTCGCTGTGGGCTCGTGCGTCAGGGCTGGGACTCGTCGTCCGCCAGGATGCGATAGAGGGCCTTGCGGACCTGGATGAGCAGTCGTGAGGCCTCGGCGACCTGCGCGGCTGCGCCGACGTGGCTGACTTGCTGGGCCGCTGTCATGAGGGCGCCGACCTCGTCGCGCAGGTCGCGCACCTCGGAGCTGACTGAGTCGTTCGCGTCGTCCCAGGGGGTGCCGAGGTCGCTCTGGTGCTCCTGGACGTAGGTGGTGCCGACGTCAGTGAGGCTCGCAGTGTTGCGACCCTCGACGCGCTCGAGGTGCACCAGGCCCTCGTCCTCGAGCTGGGACAGCGCGGGGTAGACCGAGCCGGGGCTCGGCGTCCAGGCCCCGCCGCTGCGTTCGGAGATCTGCTGGATCAGCTGGTAGCCGTGCATCGGCCCCTCGACCAGCAGCAGCAGGATCGCCGCGCGGACGTCGCCGCGCCCGCCGCGGCCAGGCCGGCGACCCCGACGGCGCGGGCCACCTGGGCCGAACGCGCCGGGCCCGAAGCCGGTCGGTCCGAACCCCATCGGCCCGAAGCCGCCGAGCCGTTCTCCGTGGCCGTGCCGCCTGGGTCCGCGGCCGTCGCCGTCGCTGTCGGCAGGGGAAGAGCCCGGTCCGTCGTGCCTGCCGCTGTGATCGCGGGGACCATCGCCGGCCAGCTGCCACCCGGCGCGCGGGTCGTGCGGCATCTGGCGGCCGGTGAACCGGCCAGGGTGAGTGTCGTGGGTGTGCATGATGACTCCATCTGTGGGACGCGTCGATCGCGTCGATGTAATAACGATATATCGGTAACACATCGACGACAAGTCGGTCGCTTGTGGAGCGCCGGTCCGCACTGGGCATCGAGGACGGCCGCTGTGATAGCGCTGGCCTTCGCTGATCCATGGCAGCTGACGCCGCTGCCCTGGTATAGCCGATCGCTATGGCCCTAACCGCATGTGGTGGCTACCGGTGCGGGCCCGCGAGGAGCAGAGTCGACTCAGTGAGCAGCAGCCCAGATGTCGAGGACATCCCGTCCGTCGAGGGGCCCGAGGTCAGGCCCGGCCGGCACCCCTCTCCCGACGGCCGATGGGCGCGGACGCTGCCCGGGCTGGCGCTCGCCGTGGCGGTCGCTGTGGTGGCGACAGTGGTCGGCCGGACCTTCCCGATCGTCGGCGGACCGGTGACCGGGATCGTCATCGGGGTCGCGCTCACCACGTTGATCAGACCCGGCGTCCGGCTACGCCCGGGGATCGCCGTCGCCAGCCGCACAGTTCTTCAGGCCTCGGTCGTCGTGCTCGGGTCGCAGCTGTCCCTGATGCAGATCGTGCACGTCGGTCTCGGGTCGCTGCCCGTGATGCTCGGCACGCTGACCGCCGCCCTGGTCGCCGCGTACTGGATCGGGCGGTGGCTCGGCGTCACCGGCAACCTCCGCACCCTCATCGGGGTCGGGACCGGAATCTGCGGAGCGTCGGCGATCGCCGCCGTCACGCCAGTTATCGGGGCCGTCGGGGTCGACGTCGCCTATGCGATCTCGACAGTGTTCCTGTTCAACGTGTCGGCCGTGCTGGCGTTCCCGATCATCGGTCATGTTCTCGGGATGAGTCAGCACTCCTTCGGACTGTTCGCGGGAACGGCGGTCAACGACATGTCATCCGTCGTCGCCACCGCGACCACGTACGGTCACGAGGCCACCACCTACGCGATCGTCGTGAAGCTCACGCGAACCTTGCTGATCATCCCGATCAGCCTCGGGCTGGCCGCAGTCACAGCCCGACGCGAGCGCCGCGGCGCTTCGGCCGGTCGCCCCGGCCCGAATGACGGCAGCGGTATCGAGGTCGTACGGGCTGACGCTGTCAGCCGTCCGCGGGTCCGGGTCGCAAAGCTCGTACCCCGGTTCCTGATCGGGTTCCTTGGTGTCGCCGCCGCGAACACGGTCGGCCTGATCCCGAGCCACCTGCACCCTGCCCTGAGTCAGGTGTCCGTCTTCCTCATCACGGTGGCGTTGTCAGCCATCGGGCTCTCGACCGACCTTGCCGGGCTGCGCCGGGCCGGGCACCGCCCACTGGTCCTCGGTGCGTCGCTCTGGGTGGTCGTCTCCCTCACCAGCCTCGGGCTCCAGCGTCTGACCGGGACGCTCTGAACGACTCGACCGCAGTGCCGAAACCGGTTCGTCGCACGAGGCGCTCAGGTCATCGCTCGCACAGGCCCGAGATGGCTGCTCTCGGATCGGTCGAGTCGGACTCGCGTCGTGCCCGGAGCTTGGGCCGGGGGCGACGTGCCCACGTCGGGAGCCGGGGTCGCCAGGCGGTCGACGAGACGGCCGAGTGCGGGCAAGGCTGCCCGGATTCTCGCCTGGTCGGTCGGTGGGAGCTGTCCGAGGGCGTCACCGATGCGCTGCTGATGGGCTCGCTCCCAGTCGGTGAGCTGGGTACGGCCGGCGCCGGTGAGCTCGACGACCGCGACCCGCCGATCGGAGGGGTCAGGCGCCCGTGTCACGAGTCCGGTCTCGACGAGAGCCTGGACCAGTCCGCTGATCGTGTTGGGTGCGAGTCGGAGCGAGCTCGCGAGCTCACCGACCCGGACGGGCTGATGCTCGTGCACGGCCAGCAGCACCTCGACCCGCGCCATCGGGAGGGCCTCCCAGGGGTAGTCGGTGCGGATGCTGGCCCGTAGCGCGCGACGCAGTCGGGTGACGACCTCGGTGAGGACACGTGCCTCCGACAGGTCCTCGGGTGCCGTCGCCGGATCTGGCCCGCCTGCTTCCATGGGCCGACCTTACCGCCCATACCGTCGGTGTGCGACCATGTCGGTGCCAGATATAGACAAGATCGCCACGCCGACGACCGAATCAACGAGGGACGATGATCCACACGTACCTGCCCAGCCCGTCCCAGGGAGTCTGGAACCTGGGGCCGGTCCCCATCCGGGCGTACGCGCTGTGCATTCTTGCCGGGATCGTCGTCGCCACGTGGTGGACGCAGCGGCGCTGGGTTGCCCGCGGCGGGGACGCCGACGATGTGATTGACGTCGTGATGTGGGCGGTGCCGTTCGGCATCGTGGGAGGCCGCCTCTACCACGTGGTAACCGACCCCGAGCTCTACTTCGCCGCCGGGAAGCAACCCATCCGAGCCCTGTACATCTGGGACGGAGGCCTGGGCATCTGGGGCGCGGTCACGGTCGGTGCCGTCGGGGCGCTGATCGGGTGCCGCCGTCGGGGCATCCGTCTGGTCGATTTCGCCGATGCGGTTGCCCCGGGCCTCGTCCTGGCGCAGGCGATCGGCCGGTGTGTCAACGCCGGGCGAATATTGACCCCCTGGTGCTGTTTGAATCTTGACCCCCCTGGTGGTCTTGACTACTTGGTCTTGCGGTGTGCGCGGGTGCGGTAGGAGTCACCGTCCAGGGCGATG
>JABBOW010000026.1 GCA_012927595.1 Cellulomonas sp. | reverse complement strand
TGCAGGCGGTCGGTCTCGACCTCGTCGCCGGCGGCACGCACCGCCGCGGGGACCTCGTGCCGGCCCGCGGCGTTGTCGTCCTGCGGGAGGGTGTCTGACATCGCGGCCGGGCGGGGTGCCTGTTACGACGTGGGTGCCGGACCCGTGGTCTCACGGATGACCAGATGCGTCGGGATCGTCTCGAGCAGGCCCTGGTCGCGGCGGCCTTCGAGGACCTGCACGAGGAGCTCGACGCCGCGAGCCGCGGCGACGGTGAGGTCCTGGCGAACCGTCGTCAGCGCGCGCGACAGGAAGGTGGCCTCGGGCACGTCGTCGTAGCCGACGATGCTGACGTCGTCGGGCACCCGTCGACCGGCGTCCTGGAGCGCGCGAGCGAGCCCGATGGCCATGTGGTCGTTCGCAGCGAAGACCGCCGTCACACCGGGACGCTGAGCGAGCGCGCGGCCGGCCTCGTAGCCGGATGCCAACGACCAGTCACCTTCGAGCACGTCCGGCGTGTCACGCCCTGCGGCCTCGAGGGCTGCTCGCCACGCCTCCGTCCGTCGCACGGCGGACGGCCAGTCCTTGGGACCCCCGATGTGGTGGACGGTGACGTGCCCGAGCTCCAGCAGGTGGTTGACCGCCTCCGTGACGCCGCTGGTCTCGTCCGTCTCGACGACGAGCTCGGTCGCGGACAGGTTGAGCGGTCCGGACAGGCTGAGCACGGGGACGGCAAGGCCGTGGCGCCGCGGCTGGAACATCGACGTCGGTTCGTTGACCACGATCGCGTCGACCCCCTGGTCGAGCAGCGACACGAGGCCGTTCTCCATGGTCTGCTCATCGAGGTCGAACGTGTTGACGACCCGTAACCCGTAGCCAGCTGCGCTCACCGCCCGGCCCGTAGCGATGGCGAGCGACGCCGGACCGTAGGCCGCGCTGCCGAGGGTCAGCAGTCCGACCGTCCGGCTACGGCCCAGCAGCAACGACCGGGCCGCCGTGTTGGGGCGATAGCCCAGGGACCGGATGGCCTCTTGGACGCGCTGCCGGACGTCGGGGCTGACCTGCGGATCGTTGTTCACGACCCGCGAGACGGTCTTCTGCGACACCCCGGCGGCACCGGCCACGTCCGTGCCCGAGACCCGGCGGATGCCGACGCGTGCCCGTCCCACGGGCCGCACCCCGAGGGGCGAAGCGTGAACCGACATGCGGCGCCTCCTGCGACCGGCGGCTGATGCCGTCGTCAGTTCGGAACGTGCAGGGCTGCCTCGGGGAGGCGGAGGTCGGACGGGGTCGCTCGGCGCACCGGATGCCGTGTCCGGCAGCGTCGTCCGCTCCCGCCGGTCACTCTAGCGAGACGATGGCGCACTTCTCGGTCACATCAGAGCTCACCGTGGATCACGGTCCCGCTCTCGCCGCGCATGGCGAGCGGTGCCTTCTCGAGGGAGCAGATCACGGCCGTGCGGCCAGGGCCGCTCGCCGCGAACTCCATCGCGGCCTGGACCTTGGGCAGCATGGACCCCGCGCTGAAGCACCCGTCGTCCACGTAGCGCTGTGCCGTGACGAGGTCGAGGTCCTCGAGGTCACGCTGGTCGGGGGTGCCGAAGTCGATCGCGACGCGGTCGACCGCCGTCAGGATGAACAGGACGTCGGCCCCGACCACCTCGGCGAGCTTGGAGGATGCGAAGTCCTTGTCGATCACGGCCGGCACGCCGTGGTAGTCGCCCGCCGCGTCCTTGACAACGGGGATCCCACCCCCGCCGCACGCGACCACGATGAACTCGTGGTCGAGCAGGTTGAGGATCGAGTCCCGCTCGACGATGTCCACCGGGCGCGGTGACGCGACGACGGTCCGCCACCCCCGCCCGGAGTCCTCGACCATGACCAGTCCGGGCCGCGCGGCCATCATGGCCTGCGCCTCCAGCTCGCCGTAGAACGCGCCGATGGGCTTGGTCGGGTCGGTGAAGGCGGGATCGTCGGCAGCGACCTCGACCTGGGTGACGACAGAGGCGACGTGCCAGGGCATGCCGACCCGCCGCAGCTCCTTCGCGATCCCCTGCTGCAGGTGGTAACCGATGTAGCCCTGGCTCATCGCCGTGCACTCGGGCAGCGCCATGGGCGGGACCCGGTCCGTGTGCTGCGACGCGATCTCGAAGGCGAGGCTGATGGCGCCGACCTGCGGCCCGTTGCCGTGGGAGACGATGATCTCGTGCCCCTGGGCGATCAGGCCGACGAGGGACGGGGTCGCCGCGTCGATACGGGTCCGCTGCTCCTCGGCGGTGCTGCCCAGCGCGTTGCCGCCCAGGGCGATGACGATGCGTGACATCCCCGCGCCTCAGAGGATCCCGGCGAGGAGCTTCTCGAGCTCGGCCTTGGCCGCGTCGACCTTGATCGGGTTCGAGGGCTCGGGGCGCAGGAAGTACACGAGCAGCGCGCGCTGAGCGGTGAGGCGGTTGCCGGCCTCGTCGAAGGCGATCGAGTGCTCTCCGTCGAGGACGTCGTCGGTGACCTCCTCGCCGCGGGTCGCCGGCAGGCAGTGCATGAACTTCGCCCCCGGGCTCGCGATCGCCATGAGCTCGGCGTTCACCTGGTACTTCGGCATGAAGGCGGCCAGTCGCTCCGCCTCGCCGAGCTCGGCCTCGTAGTCGCCGTACCAGACGTCGGTGTAGACGAAGTCGGCACCCTCGAGGGCCTTGTGGGGGTCGTCGGTCACGAACACGCTGCCTCCCGAGACGACGCAGTTCCGCTGTCCGATCTGTTGCAGCTCCGCACGGAGCTGGAACCCCTCGGGGCCGAGCTGGACGAACTGCATGCCCATCTTCGTCGTGATCATCATGAGCGAGGCGCACACCTGGGTGGCGTCACCGACGAAGACCACCTTGCAGTCCTCGAGACGCTTGCCGCGGGGCAGGTGCTCGACCATCGTGATCAGGTCGCCGATCTCCTGGGTCGGGTGGTTGTAGTCCGACATCCCGTTGAGGACGGGGATCGTGGCGTACCTGGCGAGGTCGACGACGGTCTTGTGCCGGGCGACGCGGGCCATGACGACGTCGACCAGCCGGGACAGCACCCGTGCGGTGTCCTCGATCGACTCGTGCCCGCCGAGCTGGATCTGGCCGGGGGCGAGGTACTGCGCGTGCCCCCCGAGCTGGGACATCGCGGTCTCGAAGGACACCCGCGTCCGCGTCGAGGACTGCTCGAAGATCATCCCGAGCGTCCGGCCGTGCAGCAGCGGCGGGAAGTAGCCGACCTGGACGCACTTCTTGAGGCTGAGCCCGAGGTGGACGATGTCGAGGATCTCGTCCTTCGTGAGGTCCTGCGTGTCGATGAAGTCGCGTGCGGTCATGGTCGTGTCCTTTGCAGCGTCTGTGTGAGGGCAGGGCAGAGCACGGCCGGGAGTCGCCGAGGATCGGGACGTGGACCGCGGAGCTGCCGGGGAGGGGCGTGGTACGGGGACGGTCGGAGCGCCGAGTGGCGCCCCGACCCGCACCTGCGTCAGCGACCCGAGGGCTGCTGCTGGGTGATGCAGTGCACGTTGCCGCCGCCGAGGAGGATCTCCCGGCCCGGGACGGTGACGACCCGGCGCGGGGCGAACAGCTCGGTGTACGCGGCGACTGCCGCGGCGTCGTGCGGGTCGTCGAAGACGGGGAGCACGACGACGTCGTTGCCGATGTAGGAGTTGACGTACGAGCCGGCCAGCCGGTCGCCGGTCTCCCGCGGCAGGGTGCCCTCGATCGAGTCGACGCCGCTGGCCTCCTCGGCAGTGATGAAGATCGGACCCGGCTGGTGGATCTTGACGACCTCGATGCTGCGCCCGCGTGCGTCGACGGTCGACTCGAGGACCTTCAGGGCGGCTGCTGACCGCTCGTACTGCGGGTCGGTCGGGTCGTCGGTCCACGTCAGCATGACTTTGCCGGGCTCGACGAACCGGCAGAAGTTGTCGACGTGGCCGTTCGTCTCGTCGAGGTACACGCCGGACGGCAGCCAGACGACGACGTCGACGCCCAGGTGGTCGCGGAGCAAGGCTTCGATCTCCGGCTGCGTCAGGCCGGGGTTGCGCCCGGGCGACAGGAGGCATTCCGCGGTGACGAGGAGGGTTCCTTCGCCGTCGACGTCGATCGACCCGCCCTCCAGCACGAAGTGCGCCTTGTAGCGGTCGATGCCCTCGATCTCGAGGACCTTGCGGGCGACGGCGTCGTCGGCAGCCCACGGGAAGTAGAGCCCGTCGACAAGGCCGCCCCAGGCGTTGAAGTCCCAGTCGACACCACGCACGTCGCCGTCGTCGTTCACGACGAAGGTCGGTCCGCAGTCCCGGATCCACGAGTCGTCGTTGGACATCTCGACGACCCGGACGGTGTCCGGGAGCTCGCTGCGAGCGTTGTCGTACTGCCGGGCGGACACGGCGACGGTGACGTCCTCGGTGGCGGCGATCGCTGTCGCGACGGCGGTGAAGGCGGCCTGTGCGGGCTTGCCGCCGAGGCGCCAGTTGTCGGGGCGCTCGGGCCAGATGAGCCAGCAGCCCGTGTGGTGCGCCCACTCCGCGGGCATCCGGTAGCCGTCTGCTGCGGGGGTCGAGGCGAGGGTGTGCGTCATGGTGCGCCTTCTTCCAGAGCCAGCGGGGCGGAGTCAGTGAACTGGCGTGCCGTGTCGGGGTCGTCGCCGCGCTCGAGAGCGCGCAGGCGGGTCCACTCGGGGGACTTGAAGCAGAAGTACTCCTGGACACCGACGGTCACGGCGAGGCCGATGAGGATCGAGCCGGTCACCGCGAACGAGAAGTCGTACGGGTTCCATACGAAGAACACTGCGGCCGCGGCCAGGAGGACCGCAGGGATCCAGGTCACGAGCCAGGTGACGACGGCGCCACCCGGGACGCGGTACGGCCGAGGACGGTCCGGGTCGAGCCGACGGAGCTTGCCGAACGCCAACATCATCACGATGTACGGCAGCAGGAAGATGACCGAGGAGAACGCGAACAAGTTCCAGAAGACGTCGTCGATCGCCCCGCCGGTCAGCGAGAACAGGCCGGCGTACCCGAGCGTGAAGACTGTTCCGACGATCGAGCAGAGCATTGCCGCCCCGACCGGGGTGCCGCGCGTCGCGTGCGTCGTGGCGAAGATCGGGGGGAGGTCACCCTGCGCAGCGGCTTCGGCGGCGGCGAGGTTGGCCCCGATGGTCCAGGGCACGAGGCTCGCGAAGAAGCAGAAGAGGGCGCCGATGCCGAGGATCGAGACCACGACGCTGGCGACACCCGAGTCGCCGAACCCGCGGCGTAGCGCGTCGACGAGGCCGGTCGTCTGGGAGATCTCGCCGGCCGGGAAGATGAGCTGCATGCCGATCGTGGCGACGAGGTAGAAACCGCCGATGAGCGCGCCGGCGATGGCGATCGTCCGGGGGACGTCACGCTTGGGGTTCTCCATCTGCGTCGACGCCGAGGACATGAGCTCGAACCCGAGGAAGTTGTAGATGACGATCGGCAGCGCGGCGATGAAGGCGGGCAGGGCGCGGGTCGGGATGACGCTGCTCATCGTCCACGCGGTCGCCGAGCCGTGCGCCGAGGCGTAGATCCCGCCGGCGATGGCGAGGGCGACGATCACGGCGATCGTGATGCCGGCACCGACGTTGG
>JABBOW010000129.1 GCA_012927595.1 Cellulomonas sp. | reverse complement strand
CGCCAGGGTCAGCGGTGCACGGTACGGTGGGCCTGTTCCCGTGAAGGCACGAACGGACGTATCGGTCGCGGTTCACGCCGGGCCGATCGGGACGCGTACCGGAATCGGGCACGAGGTCGAACGAGACGCGAGAGGGGGACGCCAGATGGTTGTACTTCGCCGCCAGATCGGTGATGTGCTGCGGGATGCTCGCCAGCGCCAGCGTCGCACCCTGCGCGAGGTGTCGTCCGCTGCTCGGGTGTCCCTCGGGTACCTGAGCGAGGTCGAACGCGGTCAGAAGGAGGCGTCGTCCGAGCTGCTGGGAAGCATCTGCGACGCGCTCGACGTCCCGATGTCGCTCGTGCTCCGCGAGGTCAGCGACAGGATCGCCATCGCCGAGCGTCTAGTGATCCCGGACACGATCCCGTTCGAGCTTACTGAGTCTCTCGACGGCAGCGTCGATGCTGGCTGGGCGCGCGCCCGGGCAGAGCTCGCCACCATCGGCTGATCGCTTCAGGTCGGTCTGCCCACGTCGGTCTGCGAGTCTCGGCCCGGACGGATGGACTTCTTCACGCTCGCTGGCAGGTGGGGCAGTAGAATACGGGACGCTCGTACGGCGGCTTGCGCGCCCTCCCGACTGTCACGGGCGTGCCGCAGCGGCGGCATGGTTGGCGCAGCCGGCCGTGCACCTGACGGCTGAGTTCCGCCGCACGGCGGCTCGAGCCTGAGGTAGTGAGCGCCGCAGCCGAGCGCCCCATGAGGGTCCGTGCCGTCATGAGCACTGCCGCCGTGTCGACGCCGTCGGCAGGGTCCCACGGCCAGATGCGCCGCGCGAACAGCGACTCCGCCATCCAGATCGTGCCGATCCCCGCAACGACCCCTTGATCGAGCAGGACGTCGCACACCGGGTCTGCGCCGCGCAGGTCCCACCGTCGAAGCGCCTCGGTCAGCCCTGGTCCAGGGAAGTCCGCAGCCAGGAGGTCGGGCCCCAGGTGCCCGACCAGCGTGTGCTCGTCGCGCGTCTCGACGACGTCGACCATGCCGAGCCGGTCACCGATCGCGGTCCACGTGTCGGACCCGAGGACTGCCCTGACGAACTGTCCGCCGGCGCGCGCAGCCGGTGTTCCGGTCCGCTCGATGCGCCACGAGCCCTCCATCCGCAGGTGCGTGTGCAGCGTGCGTCCGTCGTCGAACCGGGTCAGCAGGTGCTTGCCGTACGCCGCGGTGCGCAGGACCGTCCTCCCGACGAGGTCGACCGCGGCAACCGTCGGCCACCGAAGCTCGGACCGGGTCAGCGCGCGCCCCGCCAACGCCTCGTCGAGGCGGGCCGCCGTGCGCCGCAGCACGTCACCCTCGGGCATCGGGCGCCACCGCCGCCGTCAGCCTCACTGCTGACCACGCAGACGCAGGCCGCGAGGAGTCGGGGCAAAGCCAGCGCCGGCGAGAGCGCGTCCGAGGGGTCCCCGCAGCGCGTCACCCGCGAGCAGCTCGGCACCGTCGGCTCGGGCCAACGTCATCCGTCCGAGCCGGCCCGCCCGGATCATCTCAGCGAGCCGTGAGGCAGCCGGGACAAGGAGCGCGTCGTCGGCCGTGAAGGTCAGCACCGTGCGGCCGCCTCGCTCGAGGTACAGGACGAGGGCGCCATCCACGAGCACGACGACAGCCCCCGCCTTGCGACCTGGTCGGTGGTGACCTGCTGATGCCTTCGTGGCAGGCGTACTGCTCGGCGCGGGCCACGCGAGCGCGGCGCCGTACGGGTTGGCGGGGTCCGTCGCGGCCAGAGCGATGACGAAGGGCGGCTCGGCCGACCCGTCTGCCGAGCCGTCATCCCCGCGTTCGGCGGACCGCGCGAGGGCGCGTTCGACGGAGCGGGCGTCGTCGCGAAGGCGGTCGACGGCTCCTGGCAGGGCGAACTGTGAACCGCCGAGATGCTCGACGAAGTAGCCGCGGCGAACCTGCCCCGCCTGCTCGAGGACCGCCAGGACCCGGTAGACCGGTCCGAACTGGCCGGCGATGCCCTCAGATGGCGCCACGGCACGCGTGAGCACACCATGGCGGTCGAGCAGCTGAGCCGCCAGGGCGTGCGCGCGCAGCGTCGGGTCTGGCTCGCGTGCCGGGAGCAGCGACCATCGCCCGCCCGACTCCTGGCCGACGACGGTGGACATCAGGCGGTCCGGGCGCGCAGGGCCGCCGCGAAGAGCGAGCCGGGAGCCGCGAGCGAGCGTGCGGCTGCGCCCGGGTGTCGGCGGCGTCCTGTGCGCCGTCCGTCCGGTGCCGAGTCGGGCACGCAGCGGCGCGAGCCCGTCGTTGGTCACGAGACCGGCCCACACCAGGTCCCACAGCGCCGCCGTGACCTCAGCCTGCGTCGTGGTCCGCTGCAGACCGGCTGGGTCGTCAGAGGATCCGGTCAGGAGCTGCCCGACGCGTCCCACAAGACCCCCGAGGAAGTAGGCGCCGCCACCGTCGAGCGCGTGGAGCACCGCACGGTGCACGGGTGTGTCTGCGAGGCTCCCGGGCTCGATCGGGCCGACCGGCGGGAGGGTCAGGTCGGCGACCGCGGCCGGATGGAGGCTCACGAGCCCATCGTTGCCCGCGAGAGCGCCGTGACCCGCCCACAGCACCTCGCCCGCCGCGGTGAGCTCGTCGAGCAGCGCGGCGGAATAGTCGGCGACGCGCGCCGGCAGCACGAGCGTCTCGAGCGCGGAGGCCGGCACGACGGCACCTGCGAGCTGCTCGATCGCGCGAGCGAGGCCGTCCAGACCTCGCAGCGTGCCGGACCGGCGGGACGTCCCTGCCGTGACCGGAGCGGGGTCGATGCCCTGCCAGCGCGGCAGGAAGACCCCGAGCACCCGAGGATCGACCGGCTCGACCTCGGATCGGAGCGCGGCGAGCGAGCGTCGCCGCAGCGTCCGCAGGACTTCGGTGTCGCAGAACTCGTCGCCAACCCCGCCCAGCAGGTCTGGCCGCAGCCGGCCCTGCACGAGTGCGCCCGACTGCTCGAGCCGGCGTAGCACGTCGGTCACGACCGCGACACCGAGACCGAAGCGCACGGCGACTTCCGCTGCCGGGAACGGTCCGCGCGTGCGGGCGTGTCGGCGCACGAGGTCCCCGAGCGGATCGGAGAGCACCTCGGTGAACGCCTCTGGGACACCCACAGGGAGTGCGACTCCGAGGGCGTCCCGGAGACGTCCGGCGTCCTCCACAGCCGCCCACTGCTCGGTCGACCCCGCCTGCACCCCGGCGAGGCGGACGTTGATGAGTCGTCGAGCGGACTCGAGCTCGGCGAGCCAGCGGGCCACCTGCGGGCGTACGTCCTCGCGGGTCCGGCGCTCGACCTCGGCGACCGGCAGGGGACCATGACGGCGCACGACGTCCGCGACCTGCGCGAGCGAGCGCGCCTGCCGGTCCGGGGCGAACCCGCCGATCTCCGCCTCTGTCCGCACGACAGCGGCTGGGTCCAGCAGGTCGGCGAGCTGGGACTGCCCGCTCCCGAGCAGCTCGGCCAGGAGCGTCGGGTCGAGCGTCAGCGCGGCGGCTCGCCGCTCGGCTAGCGGTGCGTCGCCGTCGTACAGGAACTGGGCGGTGTAGCCGAACAGGAGCGACTGCGCGTACGGCGAGGGCGTGGGCGTCGTGACCTCGACGACCCGGACCCGGCGCGCGGCGACGTCGTGCATCAAGGTGGTCAGCGCGGCGATGTCGAAGTCGTCCTGGAGGCACTCGCGCACGGCCTCGAGCAGGATCGGGAAATCGGGGTACTTCGCGGCGACGCTCAGGAGCTGGGCCGAACGCTGCCGCTGCTGCCACAGCGGCTGACGCTTGTCCGGGCGGCGGCGCGGCAGCAGCAGCGCGCGGGATGCCGCCTCCCGGAAGCGGGCCCCGAACATCGCCGAGCTGCCGAGCTCGGCGCGCACGGCGTCGGCCACGTCGTCCGCGTCGATGAGCAAGTCGGCGGCTTCGATGGCCGGCCCGTCGTCGGACCATCGGGCCCCTGCGTCACCGCCCGGCGGGTCGTCCGTGGCCATCAGGTCGGGGAGGCGCAGCACGATGCCGTCGTCCGCGTGCATCGCTGCGACGTCGACCCCGAAACGTTCGCGCAGGCGGGCCGCGATGACCAGCGCCCACGGACCGTGCACGCGTGCGCCGTACGGCGAGTGGACGACGATGCGCCAGTCGCCGATCTCGTCTCGGAAACGCTCCACGACGAGCGTGTCGTCGGTCGGCACCTCGCCGGTCGCAGCCCGCTGCTCATGGACGTACGCCAGCAGGTTGTCGGCTGCCCACGCGTCGAGGCCGGCGCGCTCGACGGACGCGCGGGCCTCGACCTCGGGCAGCGTCAGGAGCTCACGGACCCAGGCACCCATCGCCCGGCCCAGCTCGGCCGGGCGTCCGGGCGAGTCGCCTTTCCAGAACGGCAGCCGGCCCGGGACGCCCGGCGCAGGGGAGACGACCACGCGGTCGGGGGTGATCTCCTCGATGCGCCACGTGCTTGACCCGAGGGTGAACGTGTCACCGACGCGCGACTCGTAGACCATCTCCTCGTCGAGCTCACCCACGCGCTTGCCGCCGCGCGGACGTCCCGCGGTGCGCTCGTCGTCCGCGAGCACGTCGCTCGAGGCTGACGGGCCCGCGAGGAACACGCCGTACAGGCCACGGTCGGGGATCGTCCCGCCGCTCGTGACCGCGAGCCGCAGAGCCCCCGGCCGGGCCGAGAGCACGTCGAGCGTGCGGTCCCAGACGATGCGCGGCCGGAGCTCGGCGAACTCCTCGCTCGGGTAGCGACCAGCGAGCATGTCCAGGACGGCGTGGAGGGTCGCGTCGCCGACGTTCACGAACGGCGCCGACCGGCGCACCAGCGCAGCGAGCTCGGCGACCGACCAGTCCTCGACGGCGACCATCGCGACGACCTGCTGCGCGAGGACGTCGAGCGGGTTCGACAGCACGACCAGCGCCTCGAGCTCACCCCGCCGCATGCGGGACGCCGTGACCGCTGCGGGAACGAGCTCGCCGCGGAAGGTCGGGAAGACGACTCCCCGCGAGACGGCGCCGACCTGGTGCCCCGCGCGGCCGACGCGCTGCAGCCCGCTTGCGACCGACGGCGGCGTGCCGACCTGGACGACGAGGTCGATCGCACCCATGTCGATGCCGAGCTCGAGCGAGCTGGTCGCGACGACTGCCGGGAGCCGCCCTGCCTTGAGCTCGGTCTCGGTGCGGGTGCGTTCGGCTCGGCTCATCGACCCGTGGTGGGCGCGCGCGAGGATCGTCGACGCATCGCGCGTGTCTACGCCCACGGCTGTGCCGGACTCGCCGGGGGACTGCGCGGGACGCAACGTGCCGGGGTCCGGGACGAACGCCCCGTTGCGCTCGGCCCACACCTCGTTCATCCGTGCGGTCAGACGTTCGGCGCCGCGGCGGGAGTTCGTGAAGACGAGCGTCGTGCGGTGGCCTGCGACGAGGTCGACGACACGCTCCTCGACGTGCGGCCAGATCGACGGGCGCGTGACGGGACCCGCCGCCGGACCCGACAGGTCGACCTCGCCGGGAGGCAGCGCGGGGACGCCGGTCGGGCGTCCGCCGCGCGCGCCGGGGGTGGCGCCGAGGTCGGAGAGGTCGGGGCCACGGACGCCCGCGGACACCACCGAACCCATGGTCGGGGGGGGGT
>JABBOW010000056.1 GCA_012927595.1 Cellulomonas sp. | reverse complement strand
CCGTGGATCCCACCCCGCACGCCGCACGTCGTCGCCTGGGCGGCCGACGGGCTGTTCGGCCCCGAGGCATCGCTCGCCGACCGGCGCCACTGGCACGTTCCGTGCTGGGCCGCCCGCGACCGCCGCCGGCCCGCTCGGTAGGCTCGATGCCGATGAGCACGCCACGGACGCACTCCAACGCACGGCCAACCGGCGGCGCCGAGATCAGGTCGCTGACTGTGCTGCCTGCCTGTCGCGAGGACATCGAGCTGCACACCGCCGATGGCCTGACGCTGGTCGGTGAGCTTGCTCGTCCGCTCGGCGCCGACGGCGGACCCGCACGGCCGTCCGCGACGCTCGTGACCCTCCACCCGCTGCCCACGCACGGTGGCTTCATGGACTCCCACGTGCTGCGCAAGGCTTCGTGGCGCCTGCCTGCGCTGGCGGACCTGGCCGTGCTGCGTTTCAACACCCGCGGGACGTCGAGCCCACGGGGGACGAGCGAGGGTGCGTTCGACGCCGGTGACGCCGAGCGGTTCGACGTGCACGCCGCGATCGAGTTCGCCGAGTTCCACGACCTCCCGCGTCGCTGGCTCGTCGGCTGGTCTTTCGGGACCGAGCTCGCCCTCATGCACGGCCGCGACCCGGGCATCGAGGGGGCGATCTTGCTGTCGCCGCCGCTGAACCGCGCGACGGACACCGACCTGGACGCGTGGGACGCGTTCGGCAAGCCGCTGGTCGTCCTCGTCCCCGAGCTCGACGACTACCTGCGACCGGCGCAGGCGCGTGCCCGGTTCGCGCGGGTCCGTCATGCGGAGGTCATCGGGGTCGACGGGGCGAAGCACCTCTGGGTCGGGGAGCCCGCCGTGCGACGCGTGCTCGACGAGGTCGTGGGCCACGTCTTGCCCGGTCACCCGCTGCCGCTGCCCACCTACTGGTCGGGAACAGCGACCACCCCCGCTCAGGAGTCCGCATGACAACGACAACTCCGCTGAACGTCCTGACGTACCGCACGGGTCCTGCCGACCTGCTCCCGGTGGTCCTGCTGCATGCGTTCCCGCTCGACGCACGGATGTGGGACGACGTGGCACTGCTGGTGCCAGGTCCCCGCGCGGTCCTTGCCGTCGACCTCCCCGGTCTCGGCGGCTCACCAGGACCAGGGACGACGGCCCCCTCGCTGGACGACGCGGCCGACGCGGTCGCGCAGACCCTGACGGCGGTCGGCGTGGAACGCGCGGTCGTCGTAGGGCTGTCGATGGGTGGGTACGTGGCGCTGGCGCTGCTCGATCGTCACCCGGATCGCGTCGCGGGTCTCGGCCTGCTCGACACGCGATCGACCGCGGACGATGAAGCAGCGCGCGAGAACAGGCTGCGGGTCGCGGCCGAGCTCGAGTCGTCGGGGACAGTGGACGCTGTGCGCCCGATGGCGACGGCGCTGCTCGGCGAGACGAGCCGGGCTCTGCGCCCCGAGCTCGCTGACCGGGTCGGTGCCCTGATCGCGCAGCAGACGGCGGCCGGTGTCGCGTTGTCGCAGCGTGCGATGGCCGCTCGCCCCGATCGCACTGCGGTGCTGCGGCGGTTTATGGGGCCCGCACTCGTCCTGGTGGGCGACGAGGATGTCGCGGCGCCGGTTGCCGCGGCTGAGCACATGGTGGAGGCTCTTGCAGCACCGCATCTCGTCGTCGTCCCACATGCCGGTCACCTGACCGCGATCGAGGACCCGGCTGCCGTAGCGGAAGCGATCGGCGAGCTTGCGGCTCGGGCGGACATCGACGGCCGCCGCGTCCGCGGCTGAAACCCTGCCGGTCCTGCATGCCTCGCGCCACCCGGCCTGCGTCGTGCGCTGCCTGTCGGCCTGGGAGCTCTGCCTAGGGGTTGAGCACCCGGGCGAGCGCATCCTTGAGGTCGAGCGACTCGCCGTCCTTGCCCCCGGCCCCGACCACGAGCGGGGGATCGCGTGGTACGACCGACGTCCCGCGCAGCTGGGCTCGCAGGCTCGCGGGGACACCGAGGACGTAGTAGTTGCCGTCGGTCCCGATTGCGACGTTCTTGTCGCGTCGGAGGTACCACCCGAGCAGTGGGGTCCGGTAGCGATGACGGCCGTCGTAGCTGCGTGCGTGCAGCGGGACGGGTGCCACCTGCCGTGCTCCGACGTCGACCAGGAAGTCGGCGATGAGTGCGCGTGCCCGCGCGACCTCGGCCGCCCGGCGACGCTCGAGAGCGTCGGCGTGCACGGCGCTCGCCGCGCGGCGCTGCTCGCGCCAGGTGGTGCTGTCGCCGGAGGCGGTCACATGCACGACCTGAGAGTCGCGGTTCCCGCGCTGTCAGCGACCAGGGACCGGTGCATCGTCGCCCTGCGGCATAGCGTCGCCCTGCGGCATAGCGTCGGGCGCGCTGTCTTCGGCGCCGGTCGCCGGGTGCTCGTCTCCACCGGGCCCGGATACGTCGGCGTCCTTGCGCCCGGTCGACTCCTGGCGGGGCGAGGCATCGGCCGGCGCGTCAACGCTGACCCGCGCCGCCGAGACGGGAGCCGGCCGGCCTCTTCCTGCCGGGCGGGCAGCTGGTCGCGAGGCAGGCTGGCCGTTCGGCGTCCGTTCCGCGGTGCCGACGGTCCCGCCGGCAGTGGGGCGGGCGGGCACGACGGGCTGCGCGCCGGTCTGCTTCTCGGCGAACTGCGCCTCTGCCTTCTGCGCGCGTTCGAGCGTCTGCTTGCTCGGCATCGGGTCGTTGCCCAGCAGGTTGCGCAGCTCGTCGAGGTAGGACGTGATGGACTCGCGCTGGCGGTTGAGGTCCTCGACCTGCCGCTGCGCGCTCGTGCGCTCGCGCTCCGACTCAGTCATCGCCTCCGACAGGGAGTTCTCGGCGTGCTCGCGCGCCTCAGCGACGACGCGGTCGGCGTTGCGCCGCGCGTTGGAGAGCAGCTCCTTCGCGTGCGTCTCGGCGTCGATCCGCACCTTCTCGGCCTGTTCGAGGGCCTTGGCCACCCGCTGCTCGGCCTCCGTCGCGTGGGCCTCGGCGTCGCGGACGAGCCGTTCGGTCTCGGCCCGAGCCGTCGCGTGCCGATCGGCATCCGACCGCTCTGCCTCTTCGTGACGCGCCGCGATGCCGAGCTCGGCGTCGGCGAGCGTCTGCTCGGTCTGCCGCACCAGCGCGTCGGCTTTCGCCTTGGCCGTGGCGGTCAGCTCCGCTGCTGTCCGCTGAGCCTCGGTGACGAGTCGCTCGACGTCCACGCGAGTGCTCTCGCGGAGCTCGGCGACCTCACGTTGCGTCTGCTCGGTCAGCTCCGTGGTCTCGCGCTGGGTCGTGTCGCGCAGCTCCGTCGTCACCCGGACAGCTGCATCACGCTGGTGGCCGGTCTCGTGCGCCGCGCGCTCGCGCAGCTCGGTCGTCTCGCGTTCGGCGTGTGCCTTCAGCTCGGCGGCGTAGGTCTCTGCCTCGAGCCGGAGCTCGGCCACCGTCTGCTCGGTCTCAGTCCGTAGCGCCGCGATCTCGTCAGCCGTCGCAGCACGCATCTCGCCCGTCTCGCGCTCGGCACTCGCGCGGACGAACCCGGAGTACTGCTCGGCCTCGGCACGCAGCGCCGTGACCTCGGCCGCGACCCGCTGCTGCAGCGCCGCCGCCTCCCGCTCGGCCCGAGTCCTGACGTTGTCGGCGAACTCCTGGGCGGCCGTGCGCTGGGACGTGAGCTCGGCGGCAAGCGCCTGCCGGGCCTCCGCGACCTCGGTCGCGGCGACCGAACGCTGCATCGCTGCGAACCTTTCGGCGTCGCCGCGTGCGGCGGCCAGCTCGGCCTCGACCCGCTGGCGCAGCGCCGTGGTGTCGGCGTCCGCGCCCTGCCGGAGGTCCTGCGCATAGCGCTCGGCCTCCTCGCGCTGGGCGCTCGTCTCGGTCTCGGTCGTCCCGCGCAGCTCGCTCGCGGCCCGCTCGGTCGAGATCCTCAGCTCGGTCGCCTCACGCTCGACCGTCGCCCGCAGGGTGCCGAGCTCGCGCTCGAGGGAGCTGCGGCGCTCGCTCTCCTCGGTCGTGATGGCGCTCTGGATCCGCGCGGCCTCGCGTTCCGCGGACCCGACGAGCTCTTCGGCGCGACGCTGCGCAGCGGCAAGCGTGCTGTCGGCTTCTGTCGTCGACGTGCTCCGGAGCTCCTCGGCCTCACGGCGTGCCGTGGCCAGCAGCTCCGCGACCTCGTTCTCGGCGCGGGCCCGCAGTTGACCCGACGCGAGCTTGGCCCGCGCCAAGGAGTCGGACGCCTGAGCATTCGCCTGCTGGACGACGTCGGACGACTGCTCCTCCGCCGACCGCAGCAGCTGCTCGATCCGAGAGCCGAGGCCCGAGTACGTGGGGCGCTCGGCCTCACGGAGCTGGCGGTGCGCCTCGGAGAGCTCGCCCGAGACCTGCATCGCGCGGCTGTCGAGCGACTCGACCTGGGCACGGGCGTCAGCCAGTGCCTGCTCCAGCGCGGAGAGGCGACCGTCGACCGCGTCCCGGTCGTAACCGCGGAAGTTGACCACTGGGAAGGGCGAACGGTCCTCTGGCATGGAAGAACCTCCTGAGAGCGCGCGGGCGCCGAATCGGTCGGCGACAAGTCTGGTGCCAGGGTAACGGTCCTGGTGCGTGGCCGGTACGGGTCCATCCCGAGCAGCCGTGCCGGCACTCGTGCCGCCTGGCCGCGGGCACCTGCCTATCCTGGACTGTCACGTTCGAGAGGATCCCGCGTGCTCCAACGACTCATCGCCGCCGTGCTCGGCGTGCTCGGCCTCCTGGCCATCGGCCTCGGGGTCGCCTCGTCGACCGTGTGGCGGGGTGAGGACATCCTGGTCGCGACGGCCTCACCGCACGCGCACCTGGTGGTCGCTGACCCCGGTGTCCTCGAGCTCGCCGGCAATCCGGTCACAGTCACGGTGCACGCGGCGAACGACACTCCCGTGGTGATCGCCGTCGGTCGTGACACCGACGTCGCCGGGTGGGTAGGCACGGAAGCCCATGCTGAGGTCACGGGGCTGGCAGGCTGGCACGCTCTGCGGACCGAACCGGTGGCCAAGCAGGCCCCCACGCCCGCCGCGTCGGCGGCCGTGGAATCAGTCGCGCCCGCGCCAGCCGCGCCAACGCCAGCGGCGAGCGAACCTGCGGCGAGCAAACCCTCCGCCTCCGCGACCGGTGAGAGCGCCAGCGGTGCCACGGCAGCGGTCGCCGACCCGTCGGGCTCCGACCTCTGGGTGCTGCAGGCGACCGGCAACGGCACGGCAACACTCACCTGGGATGCTCAGCCGGGCCGGTGGAGTCTGCTCGTCGCCAGCCTCGGCGAGCCGTCGCCCGTCATCGAGCTCGCGTGGCCGCGCACTGTCACGACGCCCTGGTTGTGGCCCGGTGTCGTCGGCGGCGCACTCCTTCTTCTCACCGGATTGGGTCTGGGTGCGCGCCTGTGGCTCCGTGCCCGGCGCGGTTTGACTGAACCCGAGTGGCACCCTGTCCTCACCGGCGTCGTGCCCGCGGTGACCGTCGCAGGATCTGGCGCCGGAACGAGCGCGGTCTCGGTCGACGCGACCCAGACGGTTGTGCTCACGCGCCGCCAGCTGCGTGAAGCGGAGACGGCCTATGGCGCGGCCAACCGCCGCCGTGGACGTGGGGCATCTGGGGACCCGCCGACCGGCGCTCAGCCGCTTCGCATCGCCGGGGCACGACGTGAGGCACCGACGGACGCTCGATCGCGGGCCGGCGACGTGCCTCCGCCAGCACCAGTTCCG
>JABBOW010000053.1 GCA_012927595.1 Cellulomonas sp. | reverse complement strand
ACCAGATCTACGTCGCGGACGCGCGCCCGCGCCAACGGTTGAGGAGGCCGCCGGGCACGTCCTCGGTCGTGAGGGCGAACGACCGGTGGTCGCACCACTCGTCGCCGATGTGCAGGTACCGCTCCCGCAGGCCCTCGTCGCGGAAACCGAGCTTCGCCACGACCCGCAGCGACGGCGCGTTCTCGGGACGGATGTTGACCTCGACCCGGTGCAGCCCGAGCACCTCGAAGCAGTGGTCCGTAGCGAGCGCCACAGCGGTCGGGATGATGCCGCGGCCCGCGACGTGCTGGGACACCCAGTAGCCCAGCGAGCCCGACCGCAACGACCCGTGCATGATGCCCGTGACGGTCAGCTGGCCGACGAGCAGTCCCTCGTAGTCGACCGCGAACGGCAGCGAACCGCCCGATCGTGCCTGGGAGCTCAGCGACCGCACGAACTCGCCGAACGACGGGCGCGGGCCGCGCACCGGCACCGGGGAGGTCGCATCCCAGGGTGCGAGCCATGCGGAGTTCTGCGCACGCAGCGCCATCCACGTGCGCTGGTCCGATCGTCGCAACGGGCGCAGGCGCACGTCGCCCGCAGTCAGAGCCACCGGCCACCCGACTGCCATCAGCCCTCCAGCACGAGGCAGTGCACGCGCTGGCCGGGGTGGACCATCACGTCCTGCTCCCCGACGACCGCGAGCGCGTTGGCGCGCGACAGCGCCGTCACCGACAGCACGCCTGGGTCCCCGACCGGCGTCACCTGGTACCCGTCGGACGGTGAACCGACGACGAGCGCCGGCACGAACTGGCGCAGGCCCGGCGGCGACGACCAGCCGACGGTCGCGTCCGCTGTCACGGACGGGCGGAACAGGTCCGTGTGGCCGGCCATGGCGCGCAGCGCGGGGCGGACGAAGACCTCGAACGACACCTGAGCCGCGACCGGGTGGCCCTGCAGCGCGAAGATCGGCACCGCGCCGTCCCGCAACCCGCCACCGATCGTCCCGAAGCCCTGCCTGTGACCGGGCGACATCGCGACATGGTCGAACCGGACGGTTCCCAGCGGTGCGAGCACGTCCTTGATGGTGTCCCGCGCCAGCTCGCTCAGGCCGCCGGTCGTCAGCACGAGGTCGGCTCGCACGAGCTGGTCCTCGAGAGCCTCCCGCAGGATCGCGCGATCGTCGGACACGATGCCGACACGGACCGCCGCTGCCCCCGCGTCCCGGACGGCGGTCTCGAGCGCGTGGCCGTCCGCCTCGTACACGCCGCCGTCGCGCCGGGGCGAGCCTGGTTCGACGAGCTCGTCGCCGATCGACACGATGACGACCCGCGCCTTGGGGAAGACGCGCAGCCGCCCGCGACCGAGAGTCGCCGCGAGCGCGAGCTGCCGGGCGCCGAGGCGGGTACCCGCCTCGAGCACGACCTCGCCCGCCCGCGCATCGGATCCCGTCGCGCGCACGTGCTGACCGGGCACGGCCGGCCGTTGCAGCGAGACCCGCACCGAGCCGCGGTCCGTCTCTTCGAGGGGGACGACGGCATCGCCACCCAGCGGCATCGGCGCGCCCGAGGCGATGCGCACGGCCTGCCCCGGTGCCAGCCGCAGCGGGGCGACGGCACCCGCGAGCACGTCGTGGGCCACCGGCAGCGACCGTCCGCCCGCGAACCCCGCGTCCGCCGTCTCATGGGCCGCCACGGCGTAGCCGTCCCGTGCGGCCACCGGCAGCGAAGGCACGTCGGACTCGACCGTCACGTCGACCGCGAGGATGCAGCCGACGGCGTCGGCGAGCACGACATCGAGTGGAGGGACGGGGCCTACTGCGGCGAGCACGCCCGCCAGGTGGTCCTGCACGGATCTCATGCCCGCATTCTGCCCCGGCTCCGGTCCGCGGGGTGCTGGCTTGCAGCTCGTCAGGGGTTTGAGAGACTGGTGGTCATGCGCTCTGATGCCCAGCCGTACCGGCACGTCACCGACGAATCGGAGATCGAGGATTTCAAGGAGCTGCTGCGCACCGACATCCGCGAGGCCCGTGCACTGCGCTCACCGCGTCGACGCGCCGAGGCCGGGCAGGCCCTCGCCGACGTCATCGAGACGATTCCCGAGGTGGCGAAGGCGCGCTGCATCTCGCTCTATGCGTCGCGTCCGGGGGAGCCGGACATGAGCTGGCTCCTCGACAGGCTGGCAGCGCGCGGGGTCCGCGTGCTGCTGCCCGTGCTCGGCGCCGGACTCCAGCGCGACTGGGCCGAGTACGCGGGCGCGGACGACCTGCTCCAGCGTGCGCCCGGTCGTCCGCCCGAGCCCGGCTCGCCGACGCTCGGGCCGGAGGCGCTCGCGCAGGCGGACGTCGTGATCGCTCCTGCTCTCGCGATCGACACTCGAGGGACCCGGCTCGGACAGGGTGGCGGCTGGTACGACCGCGCGCTCGAGTACCTGCCGCCCGGGGTGCGCGTGATCGGGGTCGTGTACCCCGAGGAGCTGTACGACGCCGAGGTCCGCCCGCTGCCGCGCGAGCCGCACGACCACCTCGTCGACGCCGTCGCGACGCCGCAGGAGTGGCACGAGCTGGTCATCCGCCCGAAGACGGCCTGAGCATCAGCCTGTCCCTGACGTCGGTCTCGACCGCGGCCGGCGTGAACGGCCAGGAGAAGGTGCGCCCGTTCGCCCAAGCGTCGAACTGGTCGGTGTAGTGGACGCTCGCCGGATGTCCCGACGTCCCGGTGAGGCTGACCCAGGTCGAGGCGTCGAGGTTGCCGAGATCGACGACCATGCGCATCGACGGCGCGCTCGTCACCGTGAACGAGCCCGCTGACGCGTCCCAGCTCGTCGCGTCGACGAGAGCCGAGCCGCCCGCGACGCCGAGCGGGCTCGGGTTGACCAGGCGCCGGACGAGGGCCGGGAGCGAGGGACCTCCGAGGACCGGGTGCTGGGGCGCAGCGGTGTGCAGCACGCCCCAACGCCACTCGTTCGCATTCTTGCCGAGTTTCGCGGTGAGCTCGCGCCGCGCCGAGACGAGCGCGCGCGTGAGGATGTCGTCGCGTCCCTCGACGACACCCACGGTGGAGCGGTCGTCCCACCACGGTGAGTCGGGCTGGGCGAGCAGGGTCCGGACGACCTCGAGCCATCGGTCACCGCCGTCGGGCCTGTAGCCGACGGGCAGCTCATCCCAGAACGTCAGCCGCAGAAGGGTCTTCCAGACCGCGGCGAAGTACGCCGCCGCGGCCGAGTCCGGACCCGAGCGGCGGTCCCCGGGGCGCAGAAGCTGCTGACGGGCGGCGCCGAACGAGTCGTCGATGTTGACGCTGAGCAGCGCGGGCACCAGCACATCCGCGAACGGGTTGTGGTCGTCCATCTGGAGCGTGCCGGCACTCGCGACGTCCAGGGGGGTGCCTGCCGAGATGTCCCGGGTGAGCAGGTCACGGATGCGCTGAGAGCGGTAGCCGTAGTCCCAGTCGGAGGTCAGGAAAGGGCCGACGCCGGCCGGGGTCACTGCCTGGTTCGCCGCAACGATGAACCCAGCCGGCGGGTCCTCGACTGCGGGCATCGCAGCCGCATCGACGTAGCCCTTCCAGTCGTAGGCGCTGTCCCAGCCCGGCCTGGGCCACGAGCCGTCCGACGGCAGTGGCGCCCCCGCGATGTCCGCCCGCACCGGGATCCGACCCGGTGCCTGGTAGCCGATGTGACCCTCGGTCGTGGCGTACACGATGTTCTGCGACGGCACGTCGAACAGGGCGGCGCTCCGCGCGACGTCGGCGGGGGTCGCGGCGACATCCAGGGCGAGGATCGCGTCGGCGGTGCGCCCCGGGGTGAGTGCGGTCCACTCGAGCGCGACCTCGTAGCGCCCTGCGGGCGACCCGTCGGGCATGGGGACCGCACCGGCGTCCCCGACACCGAGGACGTCGGAGACCAGCGGGCCGTGGCTCGTCGAACGCACGGTCAGCTCCACGTCGGCCGCGCCGTTGACCTTGATCTTCTCGGTCCGCGTCGTCAGGGGCACCAGCTTGTCGTCACGCAGCGACGACCCGTCGACGACCTTCTCGAGCACGAAGTCCGTCACGTCCGCGCCGAGGTTCGTCAGGCCCCACGCGAGCTGGGCGTTGTGCCCGATGATCACCCCGGGAAGTCCGGCGAACGAGAAGCCCGCGACGTCGTAGGGGCAGGCGGCGGTGAGCTCGCGGCAGCTCAGAGCGACCTGCGACCAGATGCCGGGCGCCGAGATCGACAGGTGCGGGTCGTTGGCGAGGAGCGGCTTGCCGGACGCCGTGTACTTGCCGCTGACCACCCACGAGTTTGAGCCGATGCCCTCACCCGAGCCGAGCAGGTGCGGGACGGCCGCGAGGGCCGCATCGACCGCCGTCAGCGCCTGCTGCACGCCCGCGTCGGTCAGGTCGAGGACGGACGACGTGGTGGTCGCGACGGGCTTCTGCACGCTCGCGGCGTCGAGGATGGGGCTGTGCAGGTCTTGCGGGTAGGGCGGGAACAGCTCGTCGACACGCTGGACGTCACGCACTGCGGCGTACGTCAGACCGCGCGCGAGCTCGTCGTCGTAGTTGCCGCGCAGGTCCCAGGCCATGGCCTTGAGCCACGCGAGCGAGTCGACAGGGCTCCATGCCTCGGGCTGCGCGACGTCCACCTGCAGACCGAGGATCGTGTACTCGACGGCGAGCGACGACGGGTCCCGCTGAGCCAGGTAGGCGTTCACGCCGTCCGCGTAGGCCTGCAAGGCGTCGCGCGTGGCAGGCGCCAGCAGCGGCAGCTCCTGCTCGGCCACCCGCCGCCACCCGAGCGTGCGGATCACCCTGTCGGCCTTCAGCGCGTCCGCGTTCTCACCGACGAGCTCGGACAGCCGGCCCGCGGTGACGTGGCGGCGATAGTCCATCTCGAAGAACCGGTCCTGCGCGTGCACGTAGCCCTGCGCCCGGAACAGGTCCCCTGGGCTGTCGGCCGTGATGTGCGCGACGCCAAGGGCATCCCGCGTGACGCTCACCTCGGCGCCGAGACCCGGCAGCTCGACCGATCCCGCGAACTGCGGCAGCGGCCGGCGGATCACGACGAAGGTCAGCACCGTGGCGGCCACGAGGACGACCACGAGCAGCGCGGCGACAACCACGACCGACAGACGGACAGCACGACGACGAGGCACGTTGGGAGGGTAGCCCGAACGTGCGCAGACCACCCCGCTTGCGCACGCGAGTAAGATTGGCACTCGGACCTGGAGAGTGCTAGCACGGCCCCTGCCAAGGGACCCGGCAGCGTTGCTCCGCTCGACGTCACGGGAGACCTCAGTGCCCATCTATGCCTACACCTGTACCGTCTGCGGCCACAGCTTCGACATCCAGCAGTCGTTCACCGACTCCTCGCTGACGGTCTGCCCGGTGTGCGACGGGCTGCTGCGCAAGGTGTTCTCGCCCGTCGGCGTCGTGTTCAAGGGCTCGGGGTTCTACCGCAACGACTCGCGCTCGAAGTCGAAGTCGACCGTGTCGGCGGGGTCCTCGTCCTCGACCTCGACGCCCGGCGCGTCGTCGGGCGACTCCGCATCTGCACCGACGGCGGCCACCCCGGCGAAGGCTGCGGCCAGCGCGCCGTCCAGCTCCTCGACCAGCTCCCCGAGCTCCGCCTCCGCCGCGTCGAGCTGACCCACCCCCAGCCCCACACCGGGCGACCGCGGCCGCGCACGCGCACCGGTCACCGGTGCACCGGTGACCGGTGCCACCGAGGGTCGCGGCGTGCACCCCCACGACGAGTCCGAGCTTTGCCGCACCCCCATCGACCGC
>JABBOW010000076.1 GCA_012927595.1 Cellulomonas sp. | reverse complement strand
CGCCTGGGCAGCGACCTGTGGATCGGGCCGGTGGGTGACCCGGTCCGACCCGCGAGTCTCGGGCTGGGCCGGACCAGCGCGAAGCTCGACGACCCGCGGGACGGCGGGCGGTGCGTCGGCGCAACCGTTCACAGAGCCCTTCACCGAACCCTTCACAGAGCCTTTCACTGAGGCGTACCTCGCCGACCCCTTCACTGAACCGTTCACCGAACCGTTCACCGAACCGTTCACCGAGCGGCTCGCTGCGCCGAACGGTGGGACGAACAACGACGGGGCGGTCATGCGCGCCCAGCTGGGGCGAGCGTTCTGGGCGGGCTACGTCACCGCGCTGGGCCGCGGGTCAGCGAGGTCCTGAGCCTCATGTCGGTGACTCTGGGTGACGGTGAGCGCGAGGGAGCCGGACCCGATCGGGTCGTCGCGCTGCGTCCTGCGGGGGGCGCACGCGGCAAGCCGCGGCGGAAGATCGGTCCGATGCTCCCCGGGATTGGGCCCGCCTGCACCGCTGTCGGCCACCCCGCCGCCGTACCGACGTCAGCGGACGTCGGGCGCGCGCTCGCCGCCGAGCTCGACGACCTTCTCGACGCGTTGACCGACCAGGGTCCGGTTCCGCCGCTCAGGGTCGAGCTCGCGGACCTGCTGGACGCCTGGGCCTCGGCACTCGTCGGCGTCCACCGGCGCGTGGTAGACGCCGGCACGCGTCCTGTGCCCCTGCCGTGGGTGCTCCGCGAGGACCCCGTGCCGGCGTGGGTGACCGAGCTGCCCGCTGTTGCGGGTCGCGCCTGGGCCGTCCGTGCGCACCCGTCCACGCGGCGAGCGGTCAGCGAGGCTCGTGCCGGCTGGTCCGCGACGCAGCACGTCCATGGCGCGGCGGGCGACGACGTCGTCATCACGCGGAGCGCGCGCCGCCATCTCGCACCGGCGCAGCTGCGTCCTGTGGCGGCCACCGGCCGCGGCGATGCCCGGTGGGACATCGCCTCGGCACTGGACTGGATCGCCGTCGTGCTCGGCCCGGCGCTCGACCCCGACTGGCAGATGGACCCGGTCGCCGACTTCCTCGCTGCCTACCGAGCGTTCGGCGGGGAGGCGGAGCCCACCCGGGCACTAGCGGTCGCGCGCACGATCGCCACTGCGGTCGAGTGGAGCGCCGCCCTGACCGCGGAGGGCGCGTCGGCGAGTCTCGAGGACCACGAATGGCTGGCCGCTCTGTGGGCGCGTCCGCTCGACCTCCTCACCGGCGCTACCCGCCTCCCCTGATCTCGCCGTGCACTCGCCCGATCAGCAGGGCGGGACCAGGCGGACAGATCACGGCGACGCGTGCCCGCACGCGAGAAAGCCCGGTCCGACGTGCGGACCGGGCCTTCGTACGCGCGGGGGACGTCAGGCGGCGTCGTCCTCGGACGTGAGGTCCTTGACCTTGCTCTGGTCGACGAGGATCCCGGGACCGTTCGTCGTGGAGAACGTGGCCTTCGTGATGAAGCGGCCCTTCGAGGACGCCGGCTTGGCGCGCAGCACCTCGTCGAGCGCGGCGGCGTAGTTCTCCGTCAGCTGGATGTCGCTGAAGGAGACCTTGCCGATGATGAAGTGCAGGTTGGCGTGCTTGTCGACGCGGAACTCGATCTTCCCGCCCTTGATGTCCGTCACGGCCTTCGCCACGTCGAGCGTCACGGTGCCCGTCTTCGGGTTCGGCATGAGTCCGCGCGGACCCAGAACCTTGCCCAGGCGACCTACCTTGCCCATGAGGTCGGGTGTCGCGACCGCGGAGTCGAAGTCCGTGAATCCCGCGGCGACCCTCTCGATGAGCTCGTCGCCACCGACGATGTCGGCGCCGGCAGCGCGCGCCTGCTCGGCACGCTCACCCGTCGCGAAGACCAGGACCCGAGCGGTCTTGCCGGTGCCGTGGGGCAGGTTCACTGTGCCGCGGACGATCTGGTCCGACTTGCGGGGGTCGACGCCGAGGCAGAGGGCGACCTCGACAGTCCCGTCGTACGTGGTGGTCGACGTGGCCTGCGCGAGGCGGACGGCCTCGAGCGGCGCATACAGCCGGCCGGCCTCGATCTTCTCGGCTGCGGCGCGGTACGCCTTGCTGTGCTTCGTCATCTGCTGGATTCTCCTTGGTCGGCAGTCGTGGTCAGCGGGCCGCACAGGGCCCTGCCACTGAACTTCTCGGGTGCTGCTGGTGGTGCGAGGTGCTGCGGTCTGGCCAGGTCGGTCAGGACTCGGTCGTGATGCCCATGGAGCGCGCGGTGCCGGCGATGATCTTCTCGGCGGCGGCGAGGTCGTTGGCGTTGAGGTCGACGAGCTTGGTCGTCGCGATCTCACGCACCTGGGCAGCCGTCAGGTTCGCCACCTTGACGGTGTGCGGCGTCGGTGAGCCCTTGGCGACGCCGGCGGCCTTCTTGATGAGCTCCGCTGCCGGCGGGGTCTTCGTGACGAACGTGAAGGAGCGGTCGTCGTAGACCGTGATCTCCACGGGGATCACGTCGCCACGCTGGGCCTCGGTGGCCGCGTTGTACGCCTTGCAGAACTCCATGATGTTGACGCCGTGCTGACCCAGAGCGGGTCCGATCGGCGGCGCCGGCGTGGCAAGCCCAGCCTTGATCTGGAGCTTGATCAGGCCGGTGACCTTCTTCTTGGGAGGCATGTCGGGTCCTTATTCGTGAACTTCGGTGTGACTTGCGGCCGACGACGCCGCACGACGCCATCGGTGGTCCTGGTCGTCCGTCAGATCTTGGCGACCTGGCTGAACGACAGCTCGACCGGGGTCTCCCGGCCGAAGATCGAGACGAGCACCTTGAGCTTCTGGTTCTCAGGGTTGATCTCGGAGATCGTCGCGGGCAGCGTGTCGAAGGGTCCGTCAGTGACGGTCACCGACTCGCCGATCGTGAAGTCAACCTTGATCTCCGCGTTCGCACGGGCCGCTTGAGCCGTCTTGGGCTCGAGCGACGGGGCGAGCATCGAGAAGACCTCGTCGAGCGTGAGCGGCACGGGCTGGTGGGTGTGGCCCACGAAGCCGGTGACGCCCGGCGTGTGGCGCACGGCGCCCCACGACTCGTCAGTGAGGTCCATGCGCACAAGGACGTAACCGGGGATCCGGACGCGGCGCACGATCTTGCGCTGCGCGTTCTTGATCTCCGTGACCTCCTCCATGGGGACCTCCACCTGGTGGATGTAGTCCTCCATGTTCAGGCTCTGGGTGCGGTTCTCCAGGTTCGCCTTCACGCGGTTCTCGTAGCCCGCATAGGAGTGGATGACGAACCAGTCCCCGGGCTGCGAACGCAGCTGAGCCTTGAACGCCGCGACCGGGTCCTCATCGACGTCGGGCTCGTCCTCGCCGGGCTCAGCCGACTCCTCGGTCGGCTCGGCGGGCTCCTCGACTGCAGCCTCGTCCTCGACCACGGCCTGGGGGCCGTCGGCGTCGGCGTCGGAAGAACCTGGGGCGGCCACCTCGACCGCCCGGGCCGACGCCAGGGCGTCCTCGAGCTCCGTCTCGGCAGCGCCCTGCTCGGGCTCCTGCGACTCATACGACACTGCGAACCTGCTTTCTTCAGACGACTGTGCTGCGGGGGGCGGCCGGCTTCCCGACCGACCGATGGTGCTGGGGATCAGCGGCTGAAGATCATGAATGTCAGCTTTCCGATGCCGAAGTCGACGACAGTCACGAATGCCATGACGATCGCGACGAAGACCAGGACGACGCCGGTGTAGGTGATGAGCTCCGAGCGGGTCGGACGCACGACCTTCTTCAGCTCGGCGATCACCTGCCGGACGAACAGGACGATCCGCGCGAAGAGCCCCGCGCGCTCGGACCCGCGGCGCGCGGGCTTGGGACGCTCGACGCGCTGGGCGGAGCCCTCGGCGTCGGACGCTGCTGCTGGTGCGGTCTCGCTCACAGCTGTCCCCTACGTCTCGTCGTGTGCCGTGCGCCCACCCGGCAGGACTGCCGGAGGTTCGCACGCATCCGACGCGGATGGTCGTCGGACCGTGATGTGCAAGCGCAGGGCAGGCGAGACTCGAACTCGCAACCGCCGGTTTTGGAGACCGGTGCGCTACCAATTGCGCCACTGCCCTTCAACAGCCTCCACCACCACGACAGGCGCTCCCCGGAGATCGGCGGGCTCCGGAAATCCCGGTCCTACCGATGCGCGGGCATGACTCATCATGGCGGACGTCAACCGCCAGGGATTCACTCTACGCGAGAGGTGGCCCACGGTCGAACCCGCCCGACTGCGGCCGGTCGATCGTCGGCCGGTCGACGCAGGCCGGTCGACGCAGCACCGAAGGGTGGTCGCGGTCGGCGCCGCGCATCGTAGGTCTGCCAAGATGTCCCAGTGAGCCAGAACACGCCTGCGCAGCCTGCCTCCACCACCAAGCCCCGCATCTCGACCCGCATCGCGGCCATCGCCGAGTCGGCAACTCTTGCCGTCGACGCAAAGGCCAAGGCGCTCAAGGCCGCTGGCCGTCCGGTCATCGGCTTCGGCGCCGGCGAGCCCGACTTCCCGACGCCCGACTACATCGTCGAGGCCGCCGTCGCTGCCGCGAAGGACCCCGCGAACCACCGCTACACGCCGGCCGCCGGCCTGCCCGCGCTCCGCGAGGCGATCGCCGCCAAGACCCTGCGCGACTCGGGCTACGAGGTCAGCCCCGGCCAGGTGCTCGTCACGAACGGCGGCAAGCAGGCGGTGTACCAGGCGTTCGCCACCGTCGTCGACCCGGGCGACGAGGTGCTGCTGCCCGCGCCCTACTGGACGACGTACCCGGAGGCCATCCGGCTGGCGGGCGGCGTGCCGGTCGAGGTGTTCGCGGGCGACGACCAGGGCTATCTCGTGACGGTCGAGCAGCTCGAGGCGGCCCGGACCGAGCGTACGAAGGCGCTCCTGTTCTGCTCGCCGTCGAACCCGACGGGCGCGGTGTACTCGCCCGAGCAGACCGCAGCCATCGGCCGGTGGGCGCACGAGCACGGCATCTGGGTCCTCACCGACGAGATCTACGAGCACCTCACGTATGACGACGCGGTGTTCACCCCGATCGTGCGCGCGGTCCCGGAGCTGGCCGACACGACGATCGTGCTCAACGGCGTCGCCAAGACGTATGCGATGACGGGCTGGCGCGTCGGCTGGATGATCGGGCCGGTGGACGTCATCAAGGCCGCGACGAACCTCCAGTCCCACCTGACGTCCAACGTCGCGAACGTCTCGCAGCGTGCCGCCATCGCCGCGGTGAGCGGCGACCTGTCAGCGGTCGAGACGATGCGGACGGCATTCGACCGTCGCCGCCGGACGATGGTCGCGATGCTCGGCCAGATCCACGGTGTCCGGATCCCCGTCCCGCGCGGCGCGTTCTACGCCTACCCGTCGGTCCACGGTGTCCTCGGTCGCACGATCCGAGGCGTGACCCCGACGACGTCGGCCGAGCTGGCGACACTGATCCTCGCGCAGGTCGAGGTCGCCGTCGTGCCCGGCGAGGCCTTCGGTCCCAGCGGGTTCCTGCGCCTGTCCTACGCGCTCGGCGACGACGACCTCGTCGAGGGCGTGACCCGGATCCAGGGGCTGCTGGCCGAGGCCGAGTAGCCCGGGAGCGCCGCACGCGGGTGGTCGAACCCGCGTGCGAAAGGGACATTGCGACAGCTCATGCGCATCTGGCGGCACCGTCGCCGACCTGCTGCTCGGGTCGGTATGTCGATCCGGCCAGCAGGGGCGCCCGCCGCGTCGGCCGTGGCGCACGCTCAGCGCACGGGTTCCGCGCCGTCGGCAACGCCAGAGGCAGCTCTCCCCACGGTGCCC
>JABBOW010000120.1 GCA_012927595.1 Cellulomonas sp. | reverse complement strand
GACCCCGAGCCGACGCCCGGTCGCCGGGCTCGCCGTTTTGGCGGGGGCCGGGCCGGTGCGCCGCTCGGCGACGAGCTGGGCACCGCCGCCGGGGCCGGGCCCGCCCGGGCGGCGCGGGCGCGCCCCCCCCCCCCGCGCTCCCTGCGGGCGTCCAGGTGCGCGCCTTCGTGCCGGCCCGCGACGAGGAGCCATGGCTACGGCTCAATGCGCGGGCGTTCGCCCACCACCCCGAACAGGGCCGCATGACGCGCGCCGACCTCGACGCCCGCGAGCACGAGTCCTGGTTCGACCCCGCGGGCCTGCTCCTCGCCGAGCGCGACGGCCGGCTGCTCGCCGCCGTGTGGACCAAGGTGCACGCGTCCGACGGCGCGAAGCAGGCCGTCGGCGAGCTCTACGTCGTCGGGGTCGACCCCGACGCCCAGGGCCTCGGACTGGGCACCGCGCTGACCGCGCTCGCCCTCGACCACCTGACCGACTCCGGCCTGCGGACCGCGATCCTCTACACCGAGGCCGACAACTCCCCCGCCGTGCGCACCTACGCGCGCGCAGGCTTCACTCGCAGCGCTGTCGATGTGATGTTCGGGTCGGGATCTGAGCCGCTGTCCAGCACCGCGAGCTCACCGTCGAGTGGAACGATAGGCCGATGACGGACGCCACACCCCCCCGACCCACCCGAGTGCGGGCGCCGCGCGCGCCCCGATCGACGCGACCGCGCGCCCCGCGTGCGGCGGGTGGGGCCGACCTCGTCGTCGCGCCGGTCGCCGACGAGGTGGCCGGTGCGGTCAATGGTCAGGCCACCGAGGGGGTCGTCGAGCGCCTTCGAGGCAGCCGCCTGCTCGCACCCCAGCTGGCCGCGCACATCGCCGAGCACATCGCATCCGACGACGCACCCCTGACGCAGGCCCCGTACGAGCGCACGGAGCGCGTGGCGCTGCCCGACGACCGCTTCTTGGACCGGGAGATCAGCTGGCTCGCGTTCAACCAGCGCGTACTCGAGCTCGCGGAGGACCCTGACCAGCCGCTGCTCGAACGGGTCCGCTTCCTCGCGATCTTCGCCTCGAACCTCGACGAGTTCTTCATGGTCCGGGTCGCCGGGCTCAAGCGGCGGATCGCGACCGGGATCGCCGTGACCGCAGCGTCGGGTCTGAGCCCGCGTCAGGTCCTCGACGAGATCAGCGCTCGCACCCACGAGCTGACGGCCCGCCACTCGCGCGTGTTCGCCGAGCAGGTCCAGCCCGCGATCGCCACCGAGGGCATCACGCTCGTGCGCTGGGACGAGCTGCAGGAGGCCGAGCAGGAGCGCCTGCACAAGTACTTCCGCCGCCAGATCTTCCCTGTGCTGACGCCGCTCGCCGTCGACCCCGCGCACCCGTTCCCCTACATCTCCGGACTCTCGCTCAACCTGGCCGTCATGCTCGTCAACCCCGCGACCGGCAAGGAGCACTTCGCTCGCGTCAAGGTCCCGCCGCTGCTCCCGCGCTACATCGCGGTCGACGCGAAGGGCCGCCCGAGCGCGCCGACCGCCAAGACGACCGGCGGCAAGCTGGGCCCCACGTCGTTCGTGCCGCTCGAGGACGTCATCTCCCAGCACCTCGACCACCTGTTCCCCGGCATGGAGGTGCTCGAGCAGCACACGTTCCGGGTGACCCGCAACGAAGACGTCGAGGTCGAGGAGGACGACGCCGAGAACCTCCTGCAGGCGATGGAGAAGGAGCTGCTGCGCCGCCGGTTCGGGCCGCCCGTCCGGCTCGAGCTCGCCGAGGGCACGAGCCCGCGCATCCGCGAGCTGCTCACGCGCGAGCTCGGGGTCGTCCCGGCCGAGGTCTACGACATGCCCGCGCCCCTCGACCACACGGGCCTCAACCTCATCGCCGACATCGAGCGCCCTGACCTGCACTTCCCCAAGTTCGTGCCGTCCACGCACCGGCTCCTCGCCGAGGTCGAGTCGGCGACCCCGACTGACATCTTCGCGGCGATCCGCGCGCACGACGTGCTGCTGCACCACCCGTACGACTCGTTCTCGACGTCGGTCCAGACGTTCCTGCAGCAGGCCGCCGCCGACCCGGCGGTCCTCGCCATCAAGCAGACGCTGTACCGGACGTCGGGCGACTCCCCCATCGTCGACTCGCTCATCGACGCCGCCGAGGCCGGCAAGCAGGTCCTCGCGCTCGTCGAGATCAAGGCGCGGTTCGACGAGGAGGCGAACATCTCGTGGGCACGCAAGCTCGAGCAGGCGGGCGTCCACGTCGTGTACGGCATCGTCGGGCTCAAGACGCACTGCAAGCTCAGCCTCGTCGTGCGCCAGGAGTCGGACGGGCTGCGCCGCTACTGCCACGTCGGCACGGGCAACTACAACCCGAAGACCGCACGCATGTACACCGACCTGGGCCTGCTCACGTCCGACCCCGACGTCGGCCAGGACCTCACGCGCCTGTTCAACCAGCTGTCGGGCTACGCGCCCAAGTCGCGGTTCCACCGCCTGCTCGTCGCGCCGCGCTCGGTGCGGTCAGGTCTCGTCGAGCGCATCGACCGGGAGGCCGTCGCCGCCCGGGACGGCCGACCCGCGTGGATCAAGATCAAGGTCAACTCGATGGTCGACGAGGAAACGATCGACGCGCTGTACCGCGCCTCGCAGGCCGGTGTCCCGATCGACCTCGTCGTGCGCGGCATCTGCGCGCTGCGGCCGGGCGTGCCGGGGCTGAGCGAGACCGTCCGTGTGCACTCGATCCTCGGCCGGTTCCTCGAGCACTCCCGCATCTTCGCGTTCGCCGCGTCCGACGGCGTGCTGAGCATGAGCGGCCGCGTCCCGGCCCGGGCCGCGGACGGACCTGAGGTGTTCATCGGCTCGGCCGACCTGATGCACCGCAACCTGGACCGGCGGGTCGAGGCGCTCGTGCGGATCGCCGACCCCGACGAGATCACCGAGCTCGTCGACCTGCTCACCGAGTCGGCGGACGACCGGACCGCGTCGTGGCACCTTGAGCCCGACGGCACGTGGGTCCGTCACCACCTCGGACCAGACGGCCCGCTCCGCAACTTGCAGACAGAGCTGGTCGCCCGACAGCGCCGACGGTTCGGCGCAGCCCGGTGAAGCACGCTGTGTCACCTGTCGTCGAGGCGGCCGGCGCGGTCGTGTGGCGACTGCGCCAGGGCCGGCTCCAGGTCGTGCTCGTGCACCGCCCGCGCTACAACGACTGGTCCTGGCCCAAGGGCAAGCTCGAGCCAGGCGAGTCGCTGCCGGGCGCCGCGGTCCGCGAGGTCTCGGAGGAGACGGGCTACGACGTCATCCTCGGGATCCCGCTGCCGTCGCTCGAGTACCCCCTCCTCGACGGGCGAACCAAGCACGTCACGTACTGGGCCGCGCAGATCGCGGGCCGACGCGACGCGGCAGCGCTGATCGCCCGCCCACCGACGCCGCGCGCCCCGACCGAGGAGATCGACCGGACCCGGTGGCTCGACGTCGCCGCCGCGGCGAAGAAGCTCACCAACGTGCTCGACTGCGAGCCGCTGAACGCGCTCGTCGAGACCCACGCGAAGGGCCGTCTCGCGACGCGTGCCGTCGTGATCGCGCGCCACGGCAAGGCGCGCCGCCGCTCGACCTGGCCAGGCACCGAGCTCGACCGCCCGCTCACGCCCGTGGGCGTCCAGCAGTCCGCGGCCCTTGTCCCCGTGCTGTCCGCCTTCGGCGTCACCGACATCGTGACGAGCCACTGGGCGCGGTGCCGGACGACCATCGAGCCGTACGCCGAGGCGTGCTCGATCGTGCCGCGCGACTCGGTCCACCTCACCGAGGCTGAGCACGACAGCTCACCCCACCGGGTCGAGGCCGAGGTCGACGGGCTGCTCCGCTCCGGCCGCGATGTCATCGTGTGCACGCACCGACCTGTCCTGCCGACCGTGCTCAAGGTCCTTGTCGCCCATGCCGTGCGCGCAGCCGAGGTGACGCTGCCGTCGAAAGACCCGTATCTCAGGCCGGGTGCGGTGCTCGTGGCGCACGTCGCGCACAGCGAGAAGGGGCCACGGGTCGTGGCCACCGAGACGCACCGTCCGCCGATCGCCTGACGGCACGCACCGGGCCTCAGATGAGTCCGACGAGCCTGATCACGGTGTAGACGGCGGCGGCAACCAGAGCCGCCATGGGGATCGTCAGGATCCAGGCGATGCCGATGTTCCGGGCCACGCCCCAGCGGACCGCGGACAGCCGCTTCGTGGCACCGACACCCATGATCGCTGACGTGATCGTATGGGTCGTCGAGATGGGCGCCTGGAAGACGAACGCGGTCGTGTACAGGACCGTGGCCGCAGCGGTCTCGGCGACGAAGCCGCGCGCCGGGTCGAGCTCGATGATCTTGCGCCCGAGCGTGCGCATGATGCGCCAGCCGCCCGAGTACGTCCCCAGCGAGATCGCCGACGCCGCGCACAGCTTGACCCACAACGGGATGTCCGTGCCGGTGTGGAGGCCGCCCGCGACCAGCGCGAGCACGATGACGCCCATCGTCTTCTGTGCGTCCTGCAGGCCGTGCCCGAGTGCCATCGCCGCGGCCGACGCGGTCTGCGCGATCCGGAACCGTCGCTGGGTCTTCGTCGGAGCCATGTTCCGGACGATCCACAGCACGCCCACCATCACGAGGTACGCGAGCGCGAAGCCCACCAGCGGCGAGATCACCATCGGCAGGACGACCTTGTCGAGGATGACGGCCCAGTGCACCGTCGTCGCCGATGCGAGTCCCGCGCCGGTGAGGCCACCGATCAGAGCGTGGGTCGACGACGACGGCAGGCCGAGCCACCACGTGATCAAGTTCCACGCGATCGCGCCGATCAGGCCCGACAGGACGATCACGAGACCGTGGACCCCGGCCGCGGGGCCGATGTCGATGATGCCCGAGCCGATCGTGTGCGCGACGCCCGTGCCGAGCAGCGACCCGAGGAGGTTGAACACGGCAGCCATGATCAGCGCGGCGCGGGGTGTCAGGGCCCGCGTGGACACCGACGTCGCGATGGCGTTCGCTGCGTCGTGGAATCCGTTCGTGTAGTCGAAGCTCAGAGCGACGACCACCACGACGATGACGAGCGCGATCTCCACCGGGGCTCAGGACTCCTTGAGCGCGATGGTCTCGACCGTGTTGGCCACCTTCTCGAAGGCGTCCGCAGCGTCCTCGAGCTTCTCGACGACTTCCTTGAGCTTCATGAGGAGGATCGGGTCGGAGATCTCGTCGAACAGCTGCGCGAGCAGCTTGCGGTGGGCCTTGTCGGCCTGGTTCTCGAGGCGGTTGATCTCGACCCAGTACTCGGCGAGGTCGGACATCGAGCGCAGCCGCGGCATCGCCTCGGCGGTGAGCTCGGCGGCCCGCTGGAGCACCTGGACCTGGTCGGCGACGCGCGCCGGGAGCACCTCGAGCTTGTAGAGCACGATGAGGTCCGACGCCTCCTCCATGAAGTCCATGCAGTCGTCGAGGCTCGAGGCGAGCATGTAGATGTCGTCGCGGTCGAACGGGGTGATGAACGTCTGGTTGAGGCGCCGCATGATCGAGTGCGTGGCCTCGTCGGCGCGATGCTCGGCCTCGCCGATGCGCTTGTTGATCTCCTTGCGGCCGGCGCGGTCGGCGCCGAGCATCTCGCTGAGGAGGTTTGCCCCTGTCACCAGGTGCTGCGCGGAAGCGGCGAAGAGATCGAAGAAGGTGTTGTCACGCGGCGTCAGGCGCAGGCGCACAGGGGGCTCCGGTGGAGGGGGAAGGTGTCGCCCCAGGCTAGGGCAACGCGGAGGTGAACACCCAATGCGGTGAGCGAGGACCGGGTGAACGACGGCGTGTCG
>JABBOW010000047.1 GCA_012927595.1 Cellulomonas sp. | reverse complement strand
CGACGCGCGACGGTGCTGTCGATCCCTCTGCGCGTGCGCGGGGTTGGCGACGCGGTCCTCGCGGCCGGTGACCTGGTCGCGACCGCGCAGGCCGACGCGAAGGCCGCGACCGAGCAGCGCGACGCCGAGGAGCGCTCGGAGCTGCTGCGCTCGATGGGCGCCGAGGGGGCCGCGACGATCCCGCCCGCGCTGCGCGCGCAGGTCCGCGACCTCGAGGGGGATCAGAAGCGGCGGGCGACCCGCGCTCAGCGCGACGTTCTCGACCGCGCGATGCTCGACCTGCTCTCGCTGTACCGCGACGTGCTCGTCGTCCAGCTCGGTGCGGGCGTCGAGCTCGTGAACGTCGAGCACGAGGAGTCGGTGCGGGCCCTCGCGGCATCGAGCACGCCGGAGCAGACGGTGCGTCGCATGGACGCGATCGGTGAGGCGCGGACCCGGATCGCCGGGAACGTCGCGCCGTTGCTGGCCGTCGAGGCCATGACGATCGCACTTCGGCCGCAGGGCTGACGGGACGCCGCGGCCGCGGGAATCGTGGAATGCCGCGACCCGGCACAGCGAACCCCTCTACCCTGGGCGCGTGCCGTTCGCCCTGCCTGCTTCTGCCTCCTCCCGCGCCGTCGATGCTTCGTGCGCCGCGCGCCCCGGCCGCCCCGGTGGCCTGCTCCGCGCCGCGAGCCTCGTGGTCGTCGTCGCCCTCGTCGTCGCGGGCTGCTCGACCGCCAAGCACCAGTCCGCAGTTCCGACGGGCACGACCGCGTCGTCGTCCGGCACGAACGCGGCGCCCGCCGGGCTCGAACGGTTCTACGGCCAGCAGCTTGACTGGACGACGTGCGACAAGTTCGAGTGCGCAAAGGCCACCGTCCCGGTCGACTGGTCCGCGCCGGACGGGGCCGTGATCCAGCTCGCGCTCGAGCGCCAGCGGGCGACGGGTGGCACGGCCGTCGGCTCCCTTCTCATCAACCCCGGTGGCCCGGGTGCCTCGGGGGTCGACGCGCTCAAGTCGGTCGCCCTTGAGCGGATCAGCAAGGACGTCCTGGCGAAGTACGACGTCGTGGGCTTCGATCCGCGCGGGGTGTCCCGGTCCGCGCGCGTGACGTGCACCGACGGCAAGGCGCTCGACTCGATCGTCTCGGCCGACCCCGACTACACGACGCCCGCGGGCATCGACGCCGTCGAGCAGACGTACGCCGCGTTCGGTGCGGCCTGCCTCGCCAAGACCGGCGACCTGCTCGGTCACGTCGACACGGTGAGCGCCGCCAAGGACATGGACGTGCTGCGGGCCGCGCTCGGCGACGAGAAGCTCACCTACCTCGGCTACTCCTACGGCACGCAGCTCGGCGCGACGTACGCGGCGCTGTTCCCCGAGCGGGTCGGGCGCCTCGTGCTCGACGGCGCGCTCGACCCGACGCTGACGTACGACCAGACGGCGGTCGGTCAGGCCAAGGGCTTCGAGTCGGCTCTGCGCGCCTACGTCACTGACTGCCAGGCGGGCAAGGGCTGCCCGCTGACCGGCTCGGTCGATGAGGGCCTGGCGCAGATCAAGAACCTGCTCGACCGCGCCCGCGCGAAGCCTCTGGCGACGAACCAGGCCGGGCGGCGCCTGACGGGCAGCCTCGCGTTCACCGGGATCGCCCTGCCGCTGTACTCGAGCAGCAGCTGGTCCTACCTCACAGCCGCCCTGACCAAGGCGCTGCAGTCCGACGACGGCTCGGGCCTGCTGAGCCTCGCCGACAGCTACTACGAGCGCTCGCCCGACGGCACGTACGCGAACAACTCGACCGAGGCGTTCTGGGCCATCGGGTGCCTCGACGACCAGCCCTCGGCGGACCCGTCCGACATGGCAGCGTCGGCTGCCGCGATCCAGGCCGCCGCGCCCACCGTCGGGTACTACTTCGCGTACGGCGCGGTCATCTGCGCGAAGTGGCCGGTGCCCAAGGTCGGCCCCCTCGACTCGTACGCCGCGAAGGGCGCAGCACCGATCCTCGTCGTCGGCACGACCAACGACCCCGCGACGCCCTACGCCTGGGCGCAGTCGCTGTCGAAGCTGCTCTCGTCGGGCGTCCTGCTGACCTACAAGGGTGAGGGTCACACGGCTTACGGTGTCGCGAACGCGTGCCTCAACGGCGCGGTCGACGCGTACCTCCTGGACGGCACGGTCCCCGCGGACGGAACGCGCTGCTGACCGGGCGTCACCCGCTTTGGAACCCGGCGCTCCGCCCGTTACAGTAGGCGGCGGTCCACCGGGGGCATCGTCTCCCGGCCGCACCGGCCGCCTTAGCTCAGTCGGTAGAGCGTCTCACTCGTAATGAGAAGGTCAACAGTTCGATTCTGTTAGGCGGCTCCGCACCGAAAGGCCCTCTCATCTGCGACAACGCGGGGAGGGGGCCTTCGTCCTGTGGCGTCGATACGGCTCCTGAGGGTGGCTGCGAGCCAAAGTGGGAGCCAAAGCACGGGGCGGCGCCGGACTGAGCTGTCTTGGCTTGGGCCGCAGCGCCGGGGACGCCGTGGCAGCGGGCTCCTGTCTGGGATGGCGCACGACGCCTCCGACGGCGCCGTCCTACCGACACGGCAGCGCAAGAGGGGGCGGCGTCACTGCGCCGACGGGCCCGACCCGCCTCGACAACCCGACAAGTCGCCAATGCACCCACTTGGCTCGGGGCCGTGACCAGGGTGCTCAAGCGCACAGGTTGCCGGCACACCTGGATGTGGCTCACGTGAACCCAACCCGCCGACGTCCATGCGTCGGCGCCTACATATTCAAGGCAACTCCGATAGCGTCGCCGAGCTGGCGTACGGCTGCAGCATCGCGGGTCACGTCCAAGACAAGACGGTGACCCGGGGCAGGCACGATAACTAAGCGGCAGGTGGCGTCAGTTGGCTCGGTCCACATGAACGAGGGCCTTAGAATTCGGATGAATTCATTGTCGTGAGAGCGGGGCGGACCGGCTGGGTAGTCACGGCCGACACCTCTGAGGTACTCGTCCAGGTGGTCGAGCACGTCTCGGATGCCCTTGATGTCGGGAGCCGTCTGGTCGAACTCGTTGATCGCGCGCTGTACGTCAGAATGTAGCTCTGGCGGCGCAACTTCCCAAACCAGTCTGGCGAAACGCAGTGCCTGTCGCGCAGCCATAGCGAAGAGGAACATATCGCCTTGTCGCGTATGAGCGCCAGCCGCAGGATCCATAATTCGCCACTGCATTACGGTCGTCGTAGTTTGCCATTGCCGGAGTTGGTCCAAAGCTTCGCCAGGAGTCAGGTCCCATTTGGTCACTCAGTGAACGTAGCGCCTCGACCCTTCGTGGTGGGCTGTGTCCGACGACTGGGCCCACCGCGAGGGCGCGGCGCAGCCGCGCTCTTGACTTGATATAGCAACGTAACTCGAGAGGCTTCGAGGACACCCGGCAGCCGGTGCGCGCCGGACGTGCCTCGGTGCGGGGACGGCGGAAGCGGGGCGCGCGCACGGCGCGCCAGCGCCGAGCACGCACCGCACCGCCGACCCGCTCGGGACCGACGAACGCCACCGCGCCGACCGGCTCGTGCGGGCCGGGCATGGACTGAGGCGTCCATCCGATAGCGGAGCAACAGCCCGGAGCGCAGGCGGGGCCACTGGGCACCTTCACGCGTGGGTCTTGGACCTTGGTGCGGAGCACCGTCCCCTACCGAACGGCAACCGCCCGGTGGAGCCGGCGGAGTGCAGGGCCACGCTCAGCGATCGGATGCACGCCGGAGGGGAGGCGATACGCCACGGCAACCACTCGGGCCTGGACGCTGCGCCACTACGAAAGTCCAGTTCAGGGCCTTGCGGGCAGGGGGCGTATTGGCGACACGGCGGCAACACCACGATGCTCGGTGCTTGAGCTGGTTGCGTGCTGCCACGGCGGCGGATCATCACCTGCGAGGAGGTGTCCGAGCTCGTGGAGAGTCCACAGATCGCACGAACGCGCAGCACGGCCTCGGCGCGAGCCTGCTGCAAGTCGCGCTCAACGGGGACCACCCCCTGACGCCCTGTCGTCGTCCCGACCCCGACGCTTTCCGGCCCGAGACTATCCTCGACCGGGTGCAGGCCCTTGAGCTCGACCGCTGCGACGGCTACCTCGCTCTAAGGTCGAACGACACCTGAGCCGCAACACCCTCCTCCTCAGCTCTCAGAAGGAATGGACACCACTATGAAGGCCGTCCCTGTCGGACCTGCGGGCCTGACCGCCCCCAACGTCGTCCTCGGCCTGATGCGGATCGTCGACAAGAGCGACGACGAGATCCGCTCGCTCGTGTCGACGGCACGTGACGCCGGCATCAACTTCTTCGACCATGCCGACGTCTACGGCACGCGGATGCACGAGTGCGAGGAGCGCTTCGCGAACGCGCTGCGTCTGTCACCCGCGGAGCGGGCCGACATCACGATTCAGACCAAGGCGGGCATCGTCCGGGAGGGTCCGTACTTCGACTTCTCGTACGAGCACATCGTCTCGAGCGTCGAGGGGTCGCTGCGCGCGCTGCAGACCGACTACATCGACATCCTGCTGCTGCACCGGCCCGATGCCCTCGTTGAGCCGGACGAGGTCGCCCGAGCGTTCGATGAGCTCGAGGCTGCCGGCAAGGTCCGCGCGTTCGGGGTGTCCAACCACACCCCGCGCCAGATCGACCTGCTCAAGGCCGCGGTGCGCCAGCCGCTCGTCGCCAACCAGCTCCAGCTCTCGATCACCCATGCACCGATCGTCGCCCAGGGGGTCGCAGCGAACATGCACGGTCTGGACCAGTCCGTGACTCTGGACGGTGGCGGCGTCCTCGACTACTGCCGCCTCAACCACATCACCGTGCAGGCATGGTCGCCCTTCCAGGCAGGTTTCTTCACTGGTGTGTTTCTCGGCGCTCCCGAGTATGCGGACCTCAACGCTGCGATCGACCGGCTCGCAGCGCACTACGACGTGGCGCCGATCGCCATCGCAACCGCGTGGATCACCCGTCATCCCGCGCAGATGCAGGTCGTACTCGGCACCACCACCCCGGAGCGGGTCGCGAGTGCCGCAAGAGGATCGGACATCCCACTCACCCGCGCCGAGTGGTACGAGCTGTTCCGCGCGGCCGGCTACCGCGTCCCGTAGAACGGCTTTCGCCAGCGGGCTGGGCTTAGCGCATTCACATCGAGGGCGGTCGGCGGTGACGACGAAGGGCCGGTTTCAGAGCGAGCCGCGCCGGGGGTTGATACATGAACTCTGCGGCATCGTCGTGACTGCTCACGGATGCGGCCGTGCGGGTCGGTCTGAACCTGCTCGTTGCCGGCTCGACCCAGGCAGTTTATCCGGCAGTGGTTGGCGGCGGCAGCATTGCCGACATCGCCTCGGCCGCATTGCGCTTCTCGCCCTCGACGCGGTGGCCGTAGGCCTCCTTGGTGATGACGATGCTCGCAACCGACCTGCAATCAACGCGCCCACTCAACACAAGCGACTTCGTGTCGCACCATCTACCGGATTTCCTTCTGCTTGGTGTGTTGGAACCCTTGATAAGTCCCATCGTCCCAGGTAAGAAAGACATTCGCGCGTCACGACCCGCTCAGAACGTAACCTTCACCGGTGGATCGAGGCTCAAGCGGTCGGCCCAATTCGCCGACCTGGTCGCCGACGGCTGGACCGTCGTTGTGACCCATGGCAACGGACCGCAGGTCGGGTTCATCCTGCGCCGGGGCGAACTTGTCGCGCCCGACTCGGCCGTCGAAGGCTTGCCCGACCTACCGCTGTGGCTCGCTGTCGCCTACTAGTGGCGTGTAACTGGCGCGTCTTGTGTGTTCGCGGGCTTGGGTCGGGTGGCCTTGGCGAGGATGGTGTCCGCGTCCT
>JABBOW010000063.1 GCA_012927595.1 Cellulomonas sp. | reverse complement strand
AGCTGTTCGAGGACCGCATCATCTTCCTCGGTGTCCAGGTCGACGACGCGTCAGCGGATGACGTCATGGCCCAGCTTCTCGTGCTCGAGAGCACGGATCCGGACCGCGACATCATCCTGTACATCAACTCCCCGGGTGGCTCGTTCACCGCCATGACGGCGATCTACGACACCATGCAGTACATCAAGCCGCAGATCCAGACGGTGTGCCTCGGCCAGGCGGCCTCGGCCGCGGCGGTGCTGCTGGGTGCGGGCAGCCCCGGCAAGCGCCTCGCGCTGCCGAACGCCCGCATCCTGATCCACCAGCCCGCGATGGAGGGCGGCGGCTACGCGCAGGCCTCCGACATCGAGATCCAGGCCAACGAGCTCATCCGCATGCGCGAGTGGCTTGAGGAGACCCTGGCGAAGCACTCGGGCCGCACGGTCGACCAGGTGCGCGTCGACATCGAGCGCGACAAGATCCTGACAGCGGCCGAAGCGCTCGAGTACGGCCTTGTCGACCAGGTTCTCGCGTCGCGCAAGGGTGTCGTCCCGGTCGTCATCCAGCCTGTCTGACCCTCGACCTGCCGGGCCCGTCACGTGGGCCCGGCAGGGACACGCCGGTCTCCCAAGGCCCGCAGGCTGACATGTCGGCGCGGGTGGTGTGCAATGGGGGGAGCACGGGGGTGACCGGTGAGGCCGCGCCCCGTCAGAGCAGGACGACGCGCCGCCCAGCCGGACGGAGAGCGACACGAAGGAAGGGGACGCACGTGGCTCGCATCGGGGACGGTGCCGATCTCCTCAAGTGCTCGTTCTGCGGGAAGTCCCAGAAGCAGGTCAAGAAGCTCATCGCGGGGCCAGGGGTCTACATCTGCGACGAATGCATCGACCTGTGCAACGAGATCATCGAGGAAGAGCTCGCCGAGTCGACCGAGACCGCCATGGTCGACCTGCCGAAGCCCAAAGAGATCTTCGCGTTCCTCGAGCAGTACATCATCGGCCAGGAACCGGCCAAACGGACCCTCGCGGTCGCGGTGTACAACCATTACAAGCGGATCCAGGCCGGTGAGCTCGGCCGGTCGGGCAGCGGCATCGGCGGCGACGACCCGATCGAGATCGCGAAGTCGAACATCTTGCTGATCGGCCCGACGGGCTGCGGCAAGACGTACCTCGCCCAGACCCTCGCCAAGATGCTCAACGTGCCGTTCGCGATCGCCGACGCCACGGCGCTCACGGAGGCCGGCTACGTCGGGGAGGACGTCGAGAACATCCTCCTCAAGCTCATCCAGGCCGCTGACTACGACGTCAAGAAGGCCGAGACGGGCATCATCTACATCGACGAGGTCGACAAGATCGCCCGCAAGAGCGAGAACCCGTCGATCACGCGCGACGTCTCGGGCGAGGGCGTGCAGCAGGCCCTGCTGAAGATCCTCGAAGGCACGACCGCCTCGGTCCCGCCGCAGGGCGGCCGCAAGCACCCGCACCAGGAGTTCATCCAGATCGACACGACGAACGTGCTGTTCATCGTCGCTGGTGCGTTCGCGGGCCTCGACGAGATCATCACGTCGCGGGCCGGTCGCCGCGGGATCGGGTTCGGAGCCTCGCTGCACTCGGTCGACGACGTCGACGTGTTCGGCGAGGTCATGCCTGAGGACCTGCTCAAGTTCGGTCTGATCCCCGAGTTCATCGGGCGTGTCCCGGTCATCACGACCGTCTCGCCCCTCGACCGCGACTCCCTCGTCCGCATCCTCACCGAACCGCGCAACGCGCTCGTCAAGCAGTACCAGCGCATGTTCCAGATCGACGGCGTCGAGCTGGAGTTCACCGAGGACGCGATCGCCGCGATCGCCGATCAGGCGCTCCTGCGCGGCACCGGGGCACGTGGTCTGCGGGCGATCATGGAAGAGGTCCTCCAACAGGTCATGTTCGAGATCCCGAGCCGGGACGACGTCGGCCGGGTCGTCATCAACCGCGGCGTCGTGCTCGAGAACGTGAACCCCACCCTCGTCCCGCGAGAGGTCAAGGCACCCAAGCGGACCGAGCGCGAGAAGAGCGCGTGACCGCGGTTCCGGACGGCGCCGGCGCGCAGGAGCCTCTGCCCGCCGAGCTGGTGCGGCTGCGGGGAAGCATCGACAACGTCGATGCAGCGCTCGTGTACCTGCTCGCGGAGCGGTTCAAGGCCACGCAGCAGGTCGGCGTGCTCAAAGCCGCACGTGGGCTGCCGGCATCGGACCTGGGGCGAGAGGCTCAGCAGGTCGCGCGGCTGCGTCAGCTCGCCCATGAGGCGGACCTCGACCCCGTGTTCGCCGAGAAGTTCCTGGCCTTCATCGTCGAAGAGGTCATCCGTCACCACGAGGCCCTCGCGAACGGCCCGGCGGTCCCGGGCGCCTGACGGACGAGGGATCGCACACGGGGTGGCGCCGGACGCTCACCTGGCGGAGGGTAGGTGGGGTCAGCACCCGGAGTGGAGTGCCGCAGTGGGCACGGCCGGGTTGGAGATCGACTCCGGAGACGTTGCCCATGGATCTGAACTGGCTCAAGCCCTTGCTCGGCCGACCTGCCCCCTTCACGACCATCTATCTCGACGCCACCCCCGCGGAGGCGGCCGGCTCGTCCGAGGCCGCGGACCGCTGGAAGGCGGTGCGCCGCGAGCTCGAGCACCAGGGTTCCCCAGCTGCCGTCCTGGATGAGATCGGCGACCGAGTGGCACGCCCCGCCCGCGTCGCGGGATCGCACGGGCGGGTCCTGATCGCCGATGCGGAGGGCGTCCGGGTCGATCGGGTGCTCGCCGAGCCGCCCGCGCAGGCGCTCGCCATCTGTGGGCCCGCCCCGGCGCTGCTGCCGGCCGCGCGCGCCGCCGACGAGTCGACCCGGTACCTGCTCGTCGAGGTCGACCGCCTCGGCGCCGACCTGACCTGGTCGGAGGGATCCGGTCTCGTCGGTCCGCCGATGGCGTCGATCGAGGGCGGGCACGACGTGCTGCACAAGACCCATGACGGCGGCACCTCGCAGCGGCGACTCGCGACGCGCGCCGAGGACTCCTGGGAACGCAACGCGCAGGTCGTCGCGGCGGAGCTCGACCGCGTCGTCGAACGGCGCCACCCAGAGCTCGTCCTGCTGACGGGCGACGTGCGGGCGGTCGCGCTCGTTCGCGACGCGGTCGGTCAGCGCGTCCGGGAGATGCTCGTCGAGGTCCCAGGCGGCTCACGCGCCGAAGGCATCAAGCAGGATGTGTTTGCTGCGCGGGTCACGAAGGCGCTGGTCGACCACCGGAAGCGGCGACGCGAGCTCGTCCTCGGTCTGTTCCGGACCCAGCAGGGACGCGGCGGGTCCGCCGTGACCGAGCTCGGCGACGTCGTCGAGGTGCTGCAAAGAGGCCAGGTGCGCGAGCTGGTCCTGGAGGAGTCCGTCGCTGGCGCGTCGTCCCCGATGGGCGAGCGTGAGCTCTGGGTCGGGCCTGAGCCCCTCCAGGTCGCCCTGACGCGGGCTGATCTCGAGGCCATGGGCGTCGAGTCGGGTGCGCGAACGTTGCCCGCCGACATCGCGCTCGTGCGGGCCGCGCTCGGCCAGGACGCGGGGCTGACGTTCGCCGAGGACGGTGCCGTCGACCTCGTCGACGGAGTCGGCGCGCTGTTGCGGTGGAACGACGGCTCCACACCGCGGGAGTCGGTGCTCAGCCAGTCAGGCGACAGGACCCGGCTGCGCAACGGCGTCTGAGCCGTTGAACCGAGCGGGCTGCCCCGGACCCCGGTGGCGCGCTCGATTCCTTGCCCGTGGGCGTCAGGCGCTCTCGCGAGTATCGACATAGAGCGCGTCGATCTGGGCCGCGAAGTCCTTGAGCACCCGCGCGCGCTTCACCTTGAGCGACGGCGTGAGGTAGCCGTTCGCCTCGCTGAAGTCGGTCCGCAGGACGTGGATCTTGCGGATGGATTCCGCACGCGAGACCGCCTCGTTGGCGCGGGTCACAGCTCGGTCGAGCGCGGCGAGCACCACGGGGTTCGTGGCGGCGGCAGCTGGCTCCATCGGGGACAGGCCGTGCGCCGACAGCCAGCCCGGCAGCAGCTCGGCATCGAGGGTGACGAGGGCGCCGATGAAGGGACGCGCGTCGCCGCCGACGACGACCTGGCTCACGATCGGGTGGCCCCTGAGCCGGTCCTCGAGGACCGCGGGCGCGACGTTCTTGCCGCCCGCGGTCACGATGATCTCCTTGAGCCGGCCGGTGATGCGGAGGTTGCCGTCGTCGTCGAACGTTCCGAGGTCACCGGTGTGGAACCAGCCGTCGACGAGCGACTCGGCCGTCGCCTCCGGGTTGTTGTGGTACCCGCGGAACACGTGCGGTCCCGCGATCGAGATCTCGCCGTCGTCCTCGATGCGCATGGACGTGCCGGGGAACGGCGGGCCGACCGTGCCGATCTTGACGGACCGGGGCCGGTTCACCGCGGTCGCTGAGGTCGACTCCGTCAGCCCGTAGCCCTCGAGGACCTGCAGGCCGATGCCGCGGTAGAAGTGGCCGAGCCGCTCGCCCAGGGGGGCGCCGCCCGAGATGGCGAACTTGGCCTTCCCGCCGAGCGCAGCGCGCAGCTTGCGGTGCACGAGCGCGTCGGCAACGACGTGCTGGGCCTTGAGGACCACCCCGGGACCGCTGGCCGTCTCGAGCGCGCGCGAGTAGATGATCGCAACCTTGGCCGACCACCGGAAGATCCGCAGCGTCGCGCCCGCGCCGGCCTTCTGCTCCGCCGAGTTGTAGACCTTCTCGAAGACCCGGGGCACGGCGAGGATGAACGTCGGCTTGAACGTCTCGAGGTCGGCGAGCAGGTTGCGCGTATCGGGGGTGTGGCCCAGCACGGCACCGGACGGGATGCACAGCACCTCGATGTACCGTGCGAAGACGTGGGCCAGCGGCATGAACAGCAGGGTGCGTGAGTCCGGCTGCGCGCAGACCTCCCCGAGTCCCAGAGTGCCGTTGAGCGTGAGCGCCACGAAGTTGCCGTGCGTGAGCACGACCCCCTTCGGGCGGCCCGTCGTGCCCGACGTGTAGATGATCGTCGCGACGTCGTCGGCGCCGAGCTGCCCGCTGCGGCGCTCGATCTCGGCGTCGGGGACGTCCGCGCCGTGGGCGACCAGCGCCGCGACGCCCCCCTCGTCGATCACGACGACTTCCCCGACGTGGGGCAGGTCGCCGCGGGCGTTCTCGACGACCGCCGCATGGGCTGCTGTCTCGACGATCGCGAGCCGCACGTCGGAGTCGGAAAGGATCCAGCGCACCTGTTCGGACGACGAGGTCTCGTAGACCGGCACGCTGATGGCGCCTGCGGCCCAGATCGCGAAGTCGGCGACAGTCCACTCGTAGCGCGTGTGCGACATGATCGACACGTGGTCGCCGGGAGCGATCCCGTACGCGACCAGCCCCTTGGCCACTGCCGCCACCTCAGCGGCGAAGGCAGCCGCGGTGACGGGGGTCCAGGTCCCGCCGAGACCCGACGAGCGCTCGATCACCGTCGCGTGGGGGCTTCTGGCGACGCGCTTCGCGAGCAGCCCCGGGATGCTCCACGCCGGGTCGGCGTCGACGAGGCTGGGGGACGTGATCTCGCGCATCGGTGCTCCAGGTCAGCGGGGGTCGGGCACGTCGACCCTAGTCGGCGGCTGTGCCTCGCGCGGCCGCGGTGTGCGTCGGGTCGACGACCCGCTGCAGGAACGTGCGGGTGCGTTCCTCGCGCGGCGAGGAGATGACCTGCTCGGCGGGCCCGATCTCGACGACCTGGCCGTCGTCCATGAAAACCACACGGTCGCCGACCTCGCGGGCGAACGCCATCTCGTGGGTCACGACGAGCATCGTCATGCCGGCCTCGGCCAGGTCGCGCATGACCGCGAGGACCTCGCCGACGAGCTCGGGGTCGAGCGCCGAGGTG
>JABBOW010000223.1 GCA_012927595.1 Cellulomonas sp. | reverse complement strand
ACGCTCGCCCAGGTCGCCGGCACTGCCGAGGCGGTGGCGGCGGCGTCGGAGGAGTTGTCTGCGGCGAGTGCGCAGGTGGCTGGGGGGTCGGCGGAGACGAGTGTGCAGGCGGGTGTGGTGGCGGCGGCTGCGGAGCAGGTGAGTCGTAACGTGCAGACGGTGGCGGCGGGTGCGGAGCAGATGGGTGCGTCGATCCGGGAGATTGCGCAGAACGCGAATGAGGCGGCGAAGGTTGCGAACGAGGCGACGGGGGTTGCTGCGGCGACCAATGCGACGGTGTTGAAGCTGGGGACGTCGAGCCAGGAGATCGGGGCTGTGGTGAAGGTGATCACGGGGATTGCGGCGCAGACGAACTTGTTGGCGTTGAACGCGACGATCGAGGCTGCTCGTGCGGGTGAGGCGGGGAAGGGGTTCGCGGTGGTGGCGGGTGAGGTCAAGGAGCTGGCGAGTGAGACGGCGCGGGCGACGGAGGACATTGCGCGTCGGGTGGAGGCGATCCAGGTTGATACGGCGGGTGCGGTGGCGGCGATCGGTCAGATCAGCGCGATCATCGCGTCTATCAATGATTATCAGCTGACGATTGCTAGTGCGGTGGAGGAGCAGACGGCTACGACGAACGAGATGAGTCGGGGCGTGCAGGAGGCGGCGATGGGGTCCAGTGAGATCGCGTCGAACATCACGGGGGTTGCCGCGTCCGCGGACGCCTCCGCGCACGTGCTGGGTCAGATGGGGGACTCGGTCTCCGAGCTCGCCCGCCTGTCCGCCGACCTGCGCACCCGCGTCGAGACCTTCACCTACTGAACCCGGCCGCGTGCCGCGGTTGGTCGACAGCGGGGACCCGGACCGGACCGCCGGCGCCGTGACCAGGGCGTCAAGCCGGCTGGACGGTGTAGACGACGGTCTGCACGCGGATCATGCCGTCCGTGAAGATGAACGTGTCGACGCCGTTCTCGACCTTGCGGCCGCCGCCGGTCGCCTTCCACCTGAGGTGCAGCACGTCGTCGGCGAACGTGGTCTCCGGCTCCCACTTCGCCTGCGGGACGTCGCTCAGCAGCTGGATGAAGACCTGCCGCACACCGTCCTTGCCGCGCTCGATCGACGCTGACGGAGCGGCCGGGCTGCCGCAAGGGGGCCGAGGTCGTGCTGGACTTCGTCGGGGAGCGCGGCGCCGAGCGCGACAGCTGGGCGATGACGCGGCGGGCCGGCAGCGACTTCGTGATCGGGTACGGGGGGACTGTCGACATCCCGACCATCGACGTCATCTCCACCGAGCGCGACGTCATCGGGAACCTCGTGGGCAGCTACAACGACCTCGTCGAGCTGATGGTGCTCGCCGCGGACGGCAAGGTGGAGATGCTCACGCAGACCTACCCGCTCGGCGCGGTCAACGACGCGATGGACGACCTCGATGCCGGCCGCCCGCGTGGCCGCGGGATCCTGGTCCCCTAGGTCGCCGGCGGGTCGCGGGCTCGGGCCTCCCCTAGCATCGGTGGCATGAGCGCTGACGGACTGGCCCGAGCCCGGCAGAAGATGCACGACGCCGGGGTGCCGCCCACCGCGGTCGAGGCGTTCACCCGGCTCTACGGTCTGCTCGAGTCCGGGGAGACGGGCATCGTCGCGGAGCGGGACGTCACGCCTCTCACGCAGGTGCCCCACCTCGCCGACCTCGACGTCGACGAGGAGGCCGGCCGCCGGGCCCTGGCCGTCACGGCAGTCATCAAGCTCAACGGCGGGCTGGGCACGTCGATGGGCATGGACCGGGCCAAGTCGCTGCTGCGGGTTCGTGGCGAGCGGACCTTCCTCGCCGTGATCGCCGAGCAGGTGCTCGCCGCGCGGGCGAGCACCGGCGCGCGCCTGCCGCTCGTCCTGATGAACAGCTTCCGGACCCGGGACGACTCGCTGGCCGCGCTCGCCGCGTACCCGGACCTGCGCGTCGACGGGCTGCCGCTGGACTTCCTGCAGAACCGCGAGCCCAAGCTCCGTGCCGACGACCTGACGCCTGTCGAGTGGCCCGTTGACCGGGACCTGGAGTGGTGCCCGGCGGGCCACGGCGACCTGTACGTGGCGCTGTACGCGTCGGGCACGTTGACCGCGCTGCTCGACGCGGGATTTCGGTACGCGACCGTCGCGAACTCCGACAACCTCGGGGCTGCGCCCGACGCGCGCATCGCCGCCTGGTTCGCCGGTACGCGAGCGCCCTTCGCGGCGGAGGTCGCCCGCCGCACACGGGCCGACCGCAAGGGCGGCCACCTCGTCGTGCGCGCCTGCGACGGTCGCATCGTGCTGCGCGAGACGGCTCAGACGCTGCCCGTGGATGCGGAAGCGGCCGCGGACATCCACACCCACCCGTACTTCAACACCAACAACCTCTGGCTCGACCTGCGGGCGCTCGCCGCCGAGCTCGAGCGCAGCGGTGGCGTGCTCCACCTGCCGCTGATCCGCAACGACAAGACGGTCGACCCCACCGACCCGACGTCGACCCCGGTCGTCCAGATCGAGTCAGCGATGGGTGCGGCGATCGAGGTGTTCGACGGTGCGGTCATGCTTGAGGTCGACCGGTCGCGGTTCCTCCCGGTCAAGACGACCAACGACCTTCTGGTGCTGCGCTCCGACGTCTACCGGCTCACCGGCGACCAGCGGCTCGTCGGGATGGTCGACGCGCCGTACGTCGATCTCGATCCGGCGCACTTCAAGACCATCGCGGCGTTCGACGACCGGTTGCCGGTCACGCCGTCGCTCGTCGGCGCGACGTCGCTGCGCGTGCAGGGTGACTGGACGTTCGGCCGGGACGTGGCCGTCGTCGGCGACGCGGTGCTGATCGACCCCGGGACACCGTCCGTGGTTCCCGACGGTGTGCAGGTGGGCCCGGCCGGTATCGCCTGACCGCGCGCTCGGGCGCACGTGACCCGCAGCGACGACTCCGCCCGCGGACGTCCGCCGACCTGCTCAGCGAGCCGGGGACGCGGCCTCCATGGCTTGCTGAGCCTCGACGACGATCGCTCGCATCGCCCGTTCGGCTCGGGGAGCGTCGCCCGAGGCGACCGCCTCGGCAACATCGGCGTGGAGGCGTATCGCGACGGGCTCGGGGTGTGCCGGCATGAGGTCGTGATGTGTCCGGCCGGCCAGGACCTCGCTGACGACCGAGGACAACGCAGCGAACATGTCGTTCCCCGATGCGGTGAGCAGGACGCAGTGGAACCGCATGTCGTGCTGCAGGTAGGCCTCGAGATCGCCCTGGCGGCCGGTCACCGACATCCCGATGACCGCCGCGGTGAGCTCCCCGCACTGCTCGGGGGTCGCATGGGCGGCAGCCAGGGCGGCTGCGACAGGTTCGACCCCGTGCCGCAGCTCACTGAGCGTGCGCAGCTGGCGTGCTCGGTCAGGTCCCGCGAGCCGCCACCGGACAAGCCGTGGGTCGAACGCGTTCCAGTCGGAGCGTGGGCTGACCGTGACGCCGACGCGTCGTCGGGTCGTGACGACCTGCAGCGACTCGAGCACCTTGACGACATCGCGGGCCACCGTCCTCGAGACGCCGTGCTGCTGCGCGATCTGGTCGATCGTGATCACCGCGCCCTCGGCGAGCTCCCCCGAGACCAGGGCGGGACCCAGCCGGGACAGCACGCGCTCGTGCAGCCCGCTCGCGGTCTCACTGGCTCTCACGCGCCCATTCTGCCGGACGTCGACGCCCGTTCCGACCGTAGATCACATATATGCGCGAGCTGGACTTGATTTCGTAGTACCAATGAGTCATCCTCCTCCCGGGCCGCTGGCGCGCAGCGCCCGGAACCTCAGAGCCGAGGAGAGCGAGCATGGACGAACGCGCCGCCAGGCGACCGCCGCTGGTCGTGGTCATGGGTGTGACGGGGTCGGGCAAGACGACCGTCGGTCAGGCGCTCGCCGACCGGCTCGGTGTCGAGTTCGCCGACGCCGACGACTTCCACAGCACCGCCAGCATCGCCAAGATGGCGTCAGGCCATCCCCTCGATGACGACGACCGTGCACCGTGGCTCGCCGCCATCGGCAGCTGGCTCGTCGAGCACGATGAGCAGGGTGCCGTCGTCGGCTGCTCGGCACTGCGCCGCCGGTACCGCGACGTGCTCCGTTCTGCGGCACCTCGCCTGCAGCTGCTGCATCTCACCGGCGACCCGGCCGTGCTGACCCGGCGCGTGGCCGACAGGCCCGGCCACTTCATGCCGGCCTCACTCATCACGTCCCAGCTCGAGACGCTCGAGCCGCTCGAGGCCGACGAACCCGGCCGTGCGGCAGACCTCACCCATCCAGTCGACGACATCGTCGCCGACTTCACCGCGAGTCTCTACTCCACAGGAGAACGACCATGAGACCGACCGTCCTGGTCAGCGCCGCCCAGGCCCTGACCACTGCTGGCAGCGCGCAGCTGATCATGGCTGCCCTGGTGGGCATCGCCGTCATCGTGCTGCTCATCACCCAGTTCAAGTTGCACCCGTTCCTCTCCCTGACGATCGGTTCGATCGCCGTCGGCACACTCGCGGGCATGAATCCCCTCGACGCCGTGACGAGCTACGGCACGGGCGTGGGTGCCACGGTCGCCAGCGTGGGCACGCTGATCGCGCTGGGCGCGATGTTCGGGCGCCTGCTCGCCGACTCCGGCGGTGCGGACCAGATCGTCGACACCATCCTGCGCCGCGCGACCGCGCGTTCGCTGCCGTGGGCTATGGCGCTGGTGGGTGCGCTGATCGGCCTGCCAATGTTCTTTGAGATCGGCCTAGTCCTGCTGATCCCGGTCATCCTCCTGGTCTCGCGCCGCTCGGGCCTGCCCCTGCTGCGGGTGGGGATCCCGGCCCTAGCGGGTCTGTCGGTGATGCACGGCCTGGTGCCCCCGCACCCCGGTCCCCTCGTCGCGATCGCGGCGCTGAACGCCAACCTGGGCGTCACCATGGCACTCGGGGTGCTCATCGCGATCCCCGTCGTCGTCCTGGCGGGCCCGCTGCTCTCGAAGTACGTGGCGCGCTGGGTCCCCATCGCTGCGCCGGCCCTCTTCGTCACGAGCGGAGCGCCCGTCAGCACGATCGTGGGCACGGGCACGGGCACGGGCACGAGCACGAGCACGAGCACGAGCACGAGCCGGAGTGCGGGTACGGGGTTCGACGTTCGGTCCGCCGACCCTGAGACCGGAACCGGCACGCATCGCCCGAGCTTCCGCGCGACGCTCTTCACTGTCCTGCTCCCCGTCGTGCTGATGCTGGGCAAGGCGCTCGTCGACATCCTGCTGGCCAAGGGGAACGGGGTCCGGACGGCGCTCGACTTCATCGGGACTCCACTCGTCGCGCTGCTGCTGGCCGTGCTGGTCGCGATGTTCACCTTCGGCCGCGGATCCGGCATGAACCGCGGGGAGATCGCCACCTCGCTCGAGAAGTCGCTGCCACCGATCGCCGGCATCCTGATGATCGTGGCCGCTGGCGGCGGGTTCAAGCAGACCCTGATCGACACCGGGATCGGCGCCGTGCTCGCCAAGGCCATCGCCGGCAGCAGCGTGTCACCGCTGATCCTCGCGTGGGTCGTCGCCGTGCTCATCCGGCTCGCGACCGGCTCGGCCACGGTCGCGACGGTCACGGCTTCCGGGATCCTCGCCCCGCTCGCCCTGACACTTTCGACTGGTCACACGTCGCTGCTCGTGCTCGCCATCGGCTCCGGGTCGCTGTTCTTCAGCCACGTCAACGATGCGGGGTTCTGGCTGGTCAAGGAGTACTTCGGCATGACTGTCGGGGAGACGATCCGAAGCTGGTCGCTGATGGAGACCGTCATCTCGGTGGCCGGTCTGCTGCTTGCGCTGGCGCTCGGGATCTTCATCTGAGGCGCAACGTGCAGCGAGGGGCCCGGGGGGGGGGCGGGGGGGGGGGGGGGGGGGGGGGGGGGGTGGGGGCCCCCGGGGGGGGGGGGGGGGG
>JABBOW010000105.1 GCA_012927595.1 Cellulomonas sp. | reverse complement strand
CTGCACGCCCGGGTCGCGACGCTGGCAGGCCTGCCGGCAACCGTCTTCGCGGACGTGCTGGCCGAGGTCAGCCTGACTCCGGGCGCCGCCGAGCTGCTCGCTGAGCTGGCGGCGCGCGGCTGGCCCGTCGCCCTCGTCTCGGGCGGCTTCCTGGAGGTCGTCGGACCCCTCGCGGCTCGGTTGGACATCACGCGCTACCGCGCGAACGGCCTCCAGGTCGTGGACGGAGTGCTCACGGGACGCGTCCGGGGACCGGTCGTCGACCGCGCCGGGAAGGCCGAGGCTCTGCGGAGCTTCGCGGCGGACGACGAGATCCCGCTCGAGCGCACGATCGCGATCGGCGACGGCGCCAACGATCTCGACATGCTCGCGGTCGCCGGGTACGGCATCGCGTTCAATGCCAAGCCGGTCCTGGCCGGTTGCGCTGACGCCGTGGTGCACGGCCGGCTGGACGACGTTCTGAGGCTCGACCCGTTCCGCACGACGTCAGGCGTCTGATCCAAGGACCGGATGTCGGGGTACTGACCGCTCAGGCAGGCGTGACGAGCCGGACGAGCCGCGCTCCGTCTGGCTCTAGCCCCGACCAGTCGACGTCCGTCTCGAGTACCGAGTAGCTGCCGGTCGGCATGCCGATGCGTACCCGGGCCAGGCACGGCTCGTCCGACCCGGGCCCGGCCAGCGTCGCTGCAGCCTCCGAGACCGTGGGCTCATGGCCGACGACCAGGACCGTGCGGGCATCCGCGGGCACCGCGCGGACGAGGTCCAGCAACGCCCGGACCCCGGCCGTATACAGCGCGTCGCTGAGCTCCAGCGGGGGCTGTGCACCGAGCGCTGACAGCACGAGGTCCCAGGTCTGGTGCGTCCGCACCGACGTGGAGCAGAGCACGAGATCGGGGATCGTACCCGCGGCACGCAGCGTGGCACCGACACCGGACGCCTGGCGGCGGCCGACGAGGGACAGCGGACGCAGGTGGTCGGCGATGTCACCTCCGTGCTCGGCCTTGGCGTGACGGAGCATGACGAGCCGGCGCGGGGCTGTGCTCAGATCTTCCACGCCCCTAGAGTCCCATCGCGCGGGATCCCGCGTCGACATGCACGCACTGGCTCCGCCAGGTGTGCAGCTCAGCGGTGCGGGTGAGTCGTCAGTGACCCATGCCGAGACCGCCGTCGACGGGGATCACGGCGCCGCTGATGTAGCCGGCGTCCGCGGACGCGAGGAACTGCACGGCGGCGGCGATCTCGTCAGGAAGCGCGAATCGCGCGAGCGGGATCGCGGCCCGGTAGGCGTCCTGGCGCGCCACCGGTAGCTCCGCGGTCATCGCCGTCTCGACAAAGCCCGGCGCGACGACGTTCGCGGTGATGCCGCGCCCGCCCAGCTCGCGCGTGAGCGAGCGAGCCATGCCGACCAGTCCGGCCTTCGACGCCGAGTAGTTGACCTGACCGGGCGAGCCGTACAGCCCGACGACCGACGAGATGAGGATGATGCGGCCGCGACGGAGCCTGATCATGCCCTTCGACGCGCGACGGACAACCCGGAATGCACCCGTGAGGTTGACGTCGATGACGTCCACGAACTCCTCGTCGGTCATCCGCAGGACGAGCTGGTCGCGCGTGATGCCGGCGTTCGCGACCAGGACCTCGACGGGTCCGTGCTCCGCCTCGATCGCACTGAACGCCGCGTCGACGGAGGCCGAGTCCCGCACGTCGCCAATGGCGCCGAACACCCCGCCGGGCAGGTCCCCGCTGCGGTAGATCGTCGCCACCAGGTCACCGGCTGCGACGAACCGCTCGGCGATCGCCCGGCCGATCCCCCGGTTCGCCCCGGTCACCAGCACGCTGCGTGGTGCGGGTCCACCCGCTGTGATGTCTGGCACGAGACCCGACGCTATCCGACGGACGGGCGCGGGCGCCGTACGAGGCTCCCCACTTTCGGACCTCCGTGTTGTCCGGTGAGCACAATGACGCGCTGCCCGTGGCCGGGATCGGCCCCGCGTCGAGGACAGCACGCCGGACTAGGATTGCGAGGTGAGAAGGAAGCGACCGGGCATTGAGGAGGTGCACCGGATCACGACCGCCGCCGACCCTCTGGCCGACGACATCGCGCGGCGTACCCGCCGGTACCTCGTCCAGATGGGCGTCCGGGTCGTGTGCTTTCTCCTCGTCGTCGTGCTCTGGAACCGGATTCCGGTGTGGGTGTCGGTCATCCTCCTTCTCGCCGCCGCCGTTCTGCCGTACATCGCGGTCATCCTCGCGAACGCGGGCCGCGAGCGGCGCGACGACGCCGTGGAGATCGTCGACACCCGCGCCATCGGACCCGGCACGGGTACCGGTCAGCTCGATGGAGACAAGCCATGACCCTGCCCGTTCCCACCCCGGACGCCGTCCACGACCTCGTCTGCAGCGCGCGCGGCTGCCGCGAGGAGGCCACCTGGGGGCTGCTCTGGAACAACCCGAAGCTGCACACGGCGCAGCGCCGCAAGGTCTGGCTCGCGTGCGACGGGCACCGAGCGCAGCTCGAGGAGTTCCTCGGCACCCGCTCGTTCTTGCGCGACACCGTCCCCGCGACCGACCTGCCGACGACCGACCTGCCAGAGACCGAGCAGCCGGCGGCCGACGGATGATGAGGCCGCACGCGCGACGCGCCGTGTCGCTCCTGCTGCTCGCACTCGCCCTCGGTGTCACCTGCACGTTCCTGGGACGGTGGCAGTGGAACCGGCACGTCGCGCGCGACGCGCAGATCCGCCTCATCGAGGACAACTACTCCGCCGAGCCCGTCCCGCTGTCCGCGCTGGTCGCGATGCCGGCCGAGCTCCTGCCCGCGGACGCCGCCTGGCGCCAGGTGACGGTCACGGGCCACTACGAGGCCAACGCGACAGTGCTGCTGCGCAACCGTCCGATCGGTGGCATGGCGGGCTACCACGTGCTCGTGCCGCTCGTCGTGGCGGGCGGGGGCGAGCCTGGAGCCGTGCTCGTCGTGGACCGCGGATGGGTCCCGACGGGCGAGAATGGCATCGACGTCACGGGCATCCCGTCGCCCCCCACAGGCACTGTCGCGGTGACCGTGCGGCTGCGCCGCGACGAGGCTGCGTCGCCGCGATCCGCACCACCCGGCCAGGTCCAGGCGATCTCGGTCGCCCAGGTCCTCGAGGCCGGTGCCGTCGTCCCGGCGGCCGGCTCTCCCGGTGCCTACCGGATCTACGGCGAGATGGCGGCCGAGGACCCCGCGCCCGAAAACACGCTGGGGAAACTGCCTGCACCCAGCACCGACCCCGGCTCGCACCTGTCGTACGCGTTCCAGTGGTGGACGTTCGCCCTGGGCTCGCTCGTCGGTTTCACGGCGATGGCGCGCCGCGAGCTGCAGGACGGCTCCGCAGCCGGCCCCGCAGTCCGCCCCGCACGACGCCGCCGGTCGCCGAGCGCCGAGGACGAAGAGGACGCGCTCGTCGACTTCCAGCTCGGCTGACGCGCGCTGCCCACCACAGCCTGGGTCAGGCCAGCGAGATGAGGTCCAGGTAGTCCGAGCTCCAGTGGTCCTCGTCGCCGTCGGGCAGCAGGACGACGCGCTCGGGGTTGAGCGCTTCGACCGCACCCTCGTCGTGGCTCACCAGGACGACCGCGCCGGCGTAGCTGCGCAGAGCGCCGAGGATCTCCGCGCGGCTGGCGGGGTCCAGGTTGTTCGTGGGCTCGTCGAGCAGCAGGACGTTGGCCGACGACACGACGAGCGCCGCCAAGGCGAGCCGCGTCTTCTCGCCACCCGACAGCACATGGGCGGGCTTGTCGGCGTCGTCGCCCGAGAACAGGAACGACCCGAGGACCGAGCGCACCTGGGTGTCGGTGAGGTCCGGCGCTGAGCTGCGCAGGTTCTCCAGCACCGTCCGGTCGAGGTCGAGCGTCTCGTGCTCCTGCGCGTAGTACCCGAGCTTGAGCCCATGACCGGCGTGCACCTCGCCGGTGTCCGGGGAGTCGATCCCGGCAAGCATGCGGAGCAGGGTGGTCTTGCCCGCGCCGTTGAGACCGAGAACGACTACGCGGCTGCCCCGGTCGATCGCGAGGTCGACGTCGGTGAAGACCTCCTGCGAGCCGTACGACTTCGACAACCCGGTCGCGGTGAGCGGCGTCTTGCCGCACGGCGCCGGGTCGGGGAAGCGCAGTCGGGCGACCTTGTCCGCTGCACGCACATCGTCGAGCGAGGACAGCATGCGCTGGGCGCGCCGGGCCATGTTCTGGGCCGCGACCGCCTTCGTGGCCTTGGCGCGCATCTTGTCGGCCTGTAGCAGCAGCACCGCGGCCTTCTTCTCCGTGTTCGCGCGCTCGCGCTTGCGGCGCTTCTCGTCCGTCTCGCGCTGCACGAGGTAGGCCGCGTACCCGAGGTTGTACTGATCGAGCTCGGCGCGATTGGCATCGAGGTAGAACACCTTGTTCACGGTCGCCCGCAGCAGCTCGACATCGTGGCTGATCACGATGAACCCGCCCGCGTACGTCCGCAGGTAGTCGCGCAGCCAGAGGATCGAGTCACCGTCGAGGTGGTTGGTCGGCTCGTCGAGCAGGAGCGTGTCGACGCCCGAGAAGAGAATGCGAGCGAGCTCGACACGCCGGCGCTGGCCACCCGAGAGCGTCCCGAGCGTCTGGTTGAGCACGCGGTCGTCCAGGCCCAGGTTCGAGGTGATGCGGTGCGCCTCGCTCTCGGCCGCATAACCGCCCGCGGCCGTGAACCGCGCCTCGAGTCGCGAGTAGCGCTCCATCGCGGCGTCGCGGGTGTCATCGATCGCGCTCGCCATCGCGCCCTCGGTCTCGCGCATCGCGTTGACGATCTCGTCGAGACCGCGTGCGGACAGCACCCGGTCCATCGCGAGCATGGCGACGTCACCCGTTGTCGTGTCCTGCGGGAGGTAGCCGACGTCACCGGAACGCGTGATCTGGCCGCCGGTCGGGAGCGTCTCCCCCGCGAGCGTCTTCGTCAGAGTCGTCTTGCCGGCACCGTTGCGACCGACCAGACCGATCCGATCACCGGCCGCGATGCGGAAGGTCGCCTCCTCGAGCAGCACGCGCGCGCCGACGCGCAGCTCGACGGCATGGGCAGTGATCACTAGGTGTCCCTCCGGGGTCGGCGAACCGCCGACTGCGGTTTCCTCCGAACGCCACGCACCACTGTTGGGCGCGGGCACAAAAGCGCTCCAGTCTACGACCGGCTAGCGTGGCAGACGGCCGCAGGCCCTCAGACCAGTCATCTCAGGCGCCGTGCCGGGCCCCCACCGACGTGCCACAGACCAGAGGAGCTCCGATGCCCGACGCACCTGACAGCTCGAACCCCGCCCTCGGACTGGGAGGCGTCGCCCACCCCGCAACGCCCGCGCTCCCCGTGACCCGGTCCTCGGCGGCCACAGACGTCGCGCTCGTCGCGACGTTCGCGGCCTTCATCGCGGTGTGCGCGATCCTGCCCGCCATCCCGGTACCCGGCAGCGCCGTGCCCATCACGCTCCAGACGTTCGGCGTCATGCTCGCGGGGCTTGTCCTCGGCGCACGCCGCGGCGCCCTGGCCGCCCTGCTGTACCTCGCCGTGGGCGCGGCAGGTCTGCCAGTCTTCTCCGGCGGCGCCGGCGGAGTGGGCGTCTTCGCGGGCCTGTCGGCGGGCTACCTGCTGGCGTTCCCGCTGGCGGCAGCGCTCGCGGGGTACCTCGCGACGCAGGCCGGTGGGCTGCGTCCCACGGTCCGGTACGTGGCCCTGTTCGGCTCGGCCACCGCGGCGAGCCTCCTGCTCATCCACCCGATCGGCATCGCGGTCATGGGCTGGCGTGGCGGGCTGTCCGTCTCGGAGGCAATGGTTGCTGGCTCCCGCTACATCCCGGGCGACCTGGTCAAGAACCTGCTCGCCGCGCTGGTCGCGAGCGCGGTGCTCCGGGCGTTCCCGGACATGGTCCGGCGCCGTCCTTGACGCGCCG
>JABBOW010000181.1 GCA_012927595.1 Cellulomonas sp. | reverse complement strand
ATCGTGGCGATCGCGTCGTCGAGCCCGACGTCATGACGCGCGGCCGACGAGGGCTCGAGGCCGTCGGGCGCGATCTCGCGGACACCCGCGTGCAGCACGGCCTCGTTCGGATGGATCGCCACAGCGCCGAGCAGCGTGACCGCGGGGCCGCTCGGGTCCCCGGCCTGTGACGAGGCACGGAGCAGACGGTCGGTCCACGCCGCGGCGTCGAGGTCGCAGCCGACCTGCACGATCCGGGTCACGCCGGCGGTTGCGGCGCGCTCCAGATGGTCGTCGAGCGTGCGCGGGCCGTCCGGGTCCTCGACGGGGAAGTCGAGCAGGGACTCCAGGTGCGTGTGGTTGTCGACGACCGGCGACCCGAGCGGCTCCGGGTCCGGCGGCCAGCCGCGCTCGCGCGCATGCGACCGGCTCACGACGCGGTCGGCTCCTCGATCCGGGGGAACAGCGAGGCGCCCTTGGTCACGACGGTCCCGGCGGGCAGCTGCCCGAACCGGCCCGCGTCGGCGACCGGCTGCGAGGCGAGCGGGCCCAGCGCCGGCTCGGCACCGAGCAACTCCCACAGCGCGTCGGCGGCCTGGGGGGTCACAGGTGCCAGCAGCACCGCGAGCGCCCGGAGCGCCTCTGCGGCCGTGACCAGGATCGTCGCGAGCCGGCCGCCGGGCACGCTCGCCCCGGCGGCGTCCACCTCGGCCGGGTCCTTCGCGACCTTCCAGGGCTCCTGCTCGGTGAGGTAGCCGTTGGTGGTCTCGACGAGGGTCCAGATCGCGGCGATGGCCTCGTTGAGCGCGAGCCGGTCGATGGCTGCCTCGGCGTCGACCACGGCGCGGGCAGCGACCGCCGCCACGTGCTCCTCGGCCGGAGTCAGGGGGCCCGCGTCGGGCAGCGTCCCGCCGAAGTACTTGCCGATCATCGCGGCGACGCGCGACGCGAGGTTGCCGAAGCCGTTCGCGAGCTCGGACGTGTAGCGCGCGTGCAGGTCCTCCCACGAGAACGAGCCGTCCTGGCCGAAGACGATCGCGCGCAGGAAGTAGAAGCGGAACGCGTCCGACCCGAACGTGTCGATGATCGAGCTCGGCGCGATACCCGTGAGCTTCGACTTGCTCATCTTCTCGCCGCCCACGAGCAGCCACCCGTGCGCGAACACCTGGCCCGGCAGCGGCAGGCCCGCAGCCATGAGCATCGCGGGCCAGATCACCGCGTGGAACCGCAGGATGTCCTTGCCGACGAGGTGCACATTCGGGGGCCAGGTCCGCGCGAACTGGTCCTTGTCAGCAGGTTCGTCGGAGCCGAGGCCGACGGCTGTCGCGTAGTTGAGCAGCGCGTCGAACCACACGTACAGGACGTGGCTCGTGTCCCAGGGGATCGGGATGCCCCAGTTGAACGTGTTCCGGGAGATCGAGAGGTCTTGAAGGCCCTGCTTGACGAACGCGATCACCTCGTTGCGCGCGCTCGGGGGCTGCACGAACGTCGGGTTCGCCTCGTACAGGTCGAGCAGCCGCTGCGTGTAGGCGCTCATCCGGAAGAAGTAGTTCTCCTCAGCGAGCATCTCGACCGGGGTCCCGTGGATCGCGCAGACCTTGTGCCCCTCGAACTCGCCGGTTCCATCCATGAGGTCCCCGGGGAGCTTGTACTCCTCGCAGCCGACGCAGTAGGGACCTTCGTAGGAGCCCGCGTAGATCTCGCCCTTGTCGTACAAGTCCTGGATGAATCCCTGTACGCGCGTGGCGTGACGCTCCTGGGTCGTCCGGATGAAGTCGTCGTTGCGCACGTCGAGCGTCTTCAAGACCGGTTTCCAGGCGGTCTCGACCAGGCGGTCCGCCCAGGCCTGCGGGCTCACGCCATGCGCCTCGGCCGTGCGCATCACCTTCTGGCCGTGCTCGTCCGTGCCAGTCAGGAACCAGACCCGCTCCTGGCGCTGCCGGTGCCAGCGTGTGATGACGTCCCCGGCGACCGTCGTGTACGCGTGCCCGATGTGGGGGGCGTCGTTCACGTAGTAGATCGGCGTCGTCAGGTAGAACGTGGGGGTGGCCGCAGGCATGGCGCCATCGTAGGCGCGAGCAGGTGATGAGGTCGTCGGCATCCCGCGTCGACGATGCGCACGCGCAGCAGCCGGTCGTCGCCTGCGCGCACCTCGCCGCGTCCGGGTCGCCCTCGACCTGCGGCCAGCCGTAGTGGCCGCCGGGCACCTCGTTGTCCCGGTCTGTCGTGATGTCGATGAACATCCGCAGGCCCCCGTCTGCGTCGGGCCGGCCGGCGACCCCACCCCCCAGGAGCCCACCCGACGGTGCCCGTGTCGCGCTGCGTCACGAGGGCTCGACCGCCGGGCAAGCGGGACCTCCGGCCGCGCGGCGGGTGTCGTCGGCGACACGCTCACGACGGTGGCTGGCGGGTCGACAGCCATCGTGGTTGCTGCTCGGTCCGTGACCGGAGGCGAGCCGCTGTCGGATGTGGCACCCGGGGACCAGGCCGCCATTCGCGCGAGGCTGATGGCCGCCGCGCCGCGCCGCGCGACGGGTGCCATCCGTCCTCCTCCGCACCCGGCGCGGGTGGGTGTCGTCGCGTGGTCCGGCTCGGTCAGACCGCCCCGATGGTCTCGCGGGCCGCCATGCGGGCGGACCGCCCGGCAGCCGATGCGCGCACCGTCGTCAGCAGACGTTCGAGCTCGTCCAGGTCGCCGCGACCGAGGCCGAAGGCCTCGTTGATCACCACGGGCAGGCCGACCGCGAGCTCCTGCAACGCCTGGCCACCGTCGGTCAAGGTGATGTCGACCGCGCGTTCGTCGTCGAGCCGACGACGGCGTTCGACCAGGCCGCGCGTCTCGAGCCGCTTGAGGAGGGGCGACACGGTGCCGTAGTCGAGCTGGACCTCATCGATGATCTCGCCGACCGTCGCCGAGCCGCGGCGCCAGAGCACCGTCAGCACCAGGTACTGCGGGTAGGTGAGGTGAAGCGGCTCGAGGACATGCCGGTAGACACCCGTGATGGCTCGCGACGCCGAGTACAGATCGAAGCACCGGAAGTCCGCGAGCGTGCCACGCCCCCCCGGCGGACCCTCGCTGCTGACGCGCTTCATCCGCTCAGACTACGCGCACATCCAACGTGGTCGACCTGATCGTGAGCGATGCATCGTTCACACGGATTGACGGCCGTCGCTACCGCGCGCACGATGCAGCTGTCCGCATATCGGCCTTTGTCACCACAGACCTACCAGGAGGATCGACATGGCAACGATCACCGTCGGCACCGAGAACTCCACTGACATCGAGCTGTACTACGAGGATCACGGCACCGGCCAGCCCGTTGTACTGATCCACGGCTACCCGCTCGACGGTCAGTCCTGGGAGCGGCAGACTGCAGCACTCGTCGCCGCCGGCTATCGGGTCCTCACCTACGACCGTCGTGGCTTCGGCCGATCGAGCAAGGTGATGACGGGCTACGACTACGACACGTTCGCCGCTGACCTCGACGTGGTGCTGCGCACCCTGAACCTGCGCGACGTGGTTCTCGTCGGGTTCTCGATGGGCACGGGTGAGGTCGCGCGCTACCTCGCGACCTACGGCGCCGAGCGCATCGCCAAGGCCGCGTTCCTCGCCTCGCTCGAGCCGTTCCTGCTCCAGACCCAGGACAACCCCGCCGGTGTCCCGCAGGAGGTGTTCGACGGGATCGTCGCCGCCGCGACGGCCGACAGGTATGCGTGGTTCGACAGCTTCTTCGCGGACTTCTTCAACACCGACGAGAACCTCGGGTCCCGGCTCAGCGAGGCAGCGCTGCGCGGCGCCTGGGCGACCGCCATCAGCTCGGCACCATTCGTCGCGGCCGCCGCCGTGCCGACCTGGCTCACCGACTTCCGGGCAGACGTCGAGAAGGTGGAGGTCCCCGCACTCATCCTGCAGGGCACCGCCGACCGCATCCTGCCCATCGACTCGACCGGTCGCCCGTTCCACGAGCGGCTCCCCCAGGCGACCTACGTCGAGATCGAGGGCGCGCCCCACGGCATGCTGTGGACGCACCCCGACGAGGTCAATCGTGCCCTCCTGGCGTTCCTCGCGTCCTGACGCCACCCGCCGACAACGGACGCACCGACGCGCCGATCGGCTGACCACCGCCACCCGCCCGACCAGCGCCGTCCCGGGCGGGAGGCCGACCAGGGAGTCAGCCCGTCGTCAACCGGGTCAGGCCGCGCCGCAGCCCACGGACCGCCTGGCCGATGCGTTGCTCGTTCTCGATGAGCGCGAACCGCACGTGGCCGTCCCCGCCCGGCCCGAACCCGATCCCGGGCGAGACGGCGACGTCGCAGTCGCGCACGAGGAGCTCGGCGAACGCGATCGAGCCCAGGTCCGCATACGGCGCTGGGATCTTGGCCCAGGCGAACATCGTGCCCTTCGGCTTCATGATGTCCCACCCGATCCGCGACAGGCCATCAACGAGCGTGTTGCGCCGCGACTCGTAGATCGTGGTGAGCTCGGCCGGGTATCCGGCGGCCTCGTTCAGCGTCACCGTCGCCGCGATCTGGATCGGCTGGAACGTGCCGTAGTCGAGGTAGCTCTTGAGCTTCGCGAGCGCACCGACGACATCGGGCCGGCCGACCAGGAACGCGACCCGCCAGCCGGCCATGGAGAACGACTTCGTCATCGAGTACAGCTCGACCGCGACCTCCTTGGCGCCCACGCACTGCAGGATCGACGGCGGGGTCCAACCGTCGAAGCACATGTCGGCATACGCCAGGTCGTGGACGAGGACCACGTCCCGCTCGCGGGCCCAGTCGACGAGGCGTTGGAGGTCGGGCAGGTCGACCGTCGTCGTCGTCGGGTTGTGCGGGAACGACAGCACCACGACGCGCGGCTTCGGCCAGCCGAGCTCCCACGCCTCCATCACCCGGTCGATGTATCCCGCGCCGTCGTCGCCGTCCCCGATCGGCACCTGCCGCGCGTCGGCCCCCGCGAAGTACGGGCCCCAGATGTGGATCGGATAGCTCGGGGTCGGCACGATCGCGGCGTCGCCCGGCTGCAGGAGCACCCACATCAGGTGGCTGAACCCCTCCTTCGCACCGATCGTCGAGATGATCTCCGTCTCGGGGTCGAGCGTGACCCCGAACCGACGCAGGTAGAGCTCCGCAACCGCCTGGCGCAGCTTGGGGATGCCGCGTGAAGCCGAGTACCGGTGGTTGCGCGGGAGCTGCGCCGCCTCGACGAGCTTGTCGACCGCGATCTGCGGGCTCGGCAGGTCCGGGTTGCCGAAGCCGAGGTCGATCACGTCGCGGCCCGCGCGCCGGGCGTCCAGCTTGAGGGCCTCGATGATCGTGAACACGTACGGCGGCAAGCCGGGGATGCGTCGGAACTCCATGGACGCACGCTAGCGCGACGGCGACCGGGTGGACCTGAGATGGTGGTGGCGAGACCAAGACCAAGGAGGACCAGCGATGACCGCGACCGAACCGACCGCGGCCGGCACCGGTGCCGGCCGACGCGCACTCCTCGTCGTCGACGTCCAGCCGACGTTCTGCGAGGGTGGCGCGCTCGCGGTCCAGGGCGGCAACGCGGTCGCCGCGGCCATCGCCACGTACGTCGAGGCGCACCGGGACCGCTACGAGGCGGTCGTCACGACGCAGGACTGGCACATCGACCCGGGCGCGCACTTCAGCACCGCACCCGACTACGTCAACACCTGGCCACCGCACGGCGTGGCGGGCACGGCCGAGGCAGAGCTGCACCCCGCCCTGGCAGACCTCCGGCCCGACGCGAGCGTCAAGAAGGGCCGGTACGCCGCCGCCTACTCGGGCTTCGAGGGCACCGACTCGAGCGGCCGTTCGCTCGAGCGGATCCTGCACGAGTCGCGGATCGAGGCGGTCGACGTCGTCGGCATCGCGGAGTCGCACTGCGTCAAGGCCACCGCGTTGGACGCGCACGCGTCGGGCCTGGCCGCGCGCGTGCTCATCGATCTGACGGTCCCGGTGTCGCCCGAGCAGGGGGCAGCC
>JABBOW010000127.1 GCA_012927595.1 Cellulomonas sp. | reverse complement strand
AGTCCGCCGACCGGGACGCTCACCGGGACGAGCAGGATCGTCGCGTCGTGCAGACCGTGCGTGTCGAGCATCTGGCGCAGGTGTGTCGCAACCGCGGTCACGGCAACCGCGTCGACGCGGTCGAGAACGAGCGCGAGGTGGACGCGGCGACGCTCGGCCGCCTCGAGCAGCTCCCACGGGACGGCGTCGGCGTACCGCGCCGCCGTCGTGACGAAGAGCCACACGTCACCAGCGCCCAGCAGCTGCGTCGCTAGGGCACGGTTCTCCTCGACGACCGAGTCGATGTCCGGCGCATCGAGCAGCGCGAGGCCGAGCGGCAGCGCATCCGAGCCGACGAGCCGCAGCCCGGCTCGTGCGCCCGATTCGCGGTCGGCCGCGAGGTCGCCGTCGCCCCCCGTCAGGCGTGGGAGGCCAGGGAGGATGCGATCGGTGCTGAACCACCGCTCGTCGAGCGGGTGGTGGACCAGCACCGGCCAGCGTGTCGTCGGGCGCAGGACACCCGCAGGGCTCACCGCTCGGCCGAGCAGCGAGTTGACGAGTGTCGACTTCCCCGCGCCTGTCGACCCGCCGACCACGACGAGCAGCGGCGCCGCGTCCGACCGCAGGCGCGGCAGGAGGTAGTCGTCGATCTGGTCGAGCAGCTGAGCGCGGTCCACGCGGGCCTGGACTGCTGAGGGCAGATCGAGGGCCAGGCGGACGTCGGCGACGCGCGAGCGCAGCATCCCCAGAGCGTCGAGGGTCTCGCCGTGCCGCCGCTCGTCCACCGTCGCCCCGCTCAGTCGCGGGTCAGCTTGCGGTACGTCACCCGGTGCGGCCGGGCGGCATCCGGACCGAGGCGCGCAACCTTGTTCTCCTCGTACGACGCGAAGTTGCCCTCGAACCAGTACCAGCTCCCCGGGTCTTCCGCGGTGCCCTCGTACGCGAGGATGTGGGTGACCACCCGGTCCAGGAACCACCGGTCGTGCGAGACGACCACCGCGCAGCCCGGGAACTCGAGCAGTGCGTTCTCGAGCGACCCGAGCGTCTCGACGTCGAGGTCGTTGGTGGGCTCGTCGAGGAGCAGCAGGTTGCCGCCCTCCTTGAGCGTGAGAGCCAGGTTGAGTCTGTTGCGCTCACCCCCCGAGAGGATCCCGGCGGCCTTCTGCTGGTCCGGGCCCTTGAACCCGAACGCCGCTACATACGCACGCGAGGGCATCTCGACGTTGCCGACCTTGATGTAGTCCAGGCCGTCAGAGACGACCTCCCACAGCGTCTTCTTCGGGTCGATGCCGCCGCGCGACTGGTCGACGTAGGAGATCTTGACCGTCTCACCGATCTTGAGCTCGCCCCCGTCGAGCGGCTCGAGGCCGACGATGGTTTTGAAGAGCGTCGTCTTGCCGACGCCGTTGGGCCCGATCACGCCGACGATGCCGTTGCGCGGCAGCGTGAAGCTGAGCCCGTCGATGAGCACACGGTCGTCGAAACCCTTGCGCAGCGTGCTCGCCTCGAGGACGAGTCCCCCGAGTCGCGGGCCCGGCGGGATTTGGATGTCCTCGAAGTCGAGCTTGCGCGTGCGGTCGGCCTCGGCCGCCATCTCCTCGTAGCGCGCGAGCCGCGACTTGGACTTGGTCTGACGTCCCTTGGCGTTCGACCGGACCCACGCGAGCTCCTCCGCGAGCCGCTTCGCCAGCTTCTGGTCCTTCTTGCCCTGGACCTCGAGGCGGGCCTGCTTCTTCTCGAGGTACGTCGAGTAGTTGCCCTCGTACGGGTAGAGGCGACCGCGGTCGACCTCACAGATCCACTCCGCGACGTGGTCGAGGAAGTACCGGTCGTGGGTGACCGCCAGGATCGCGCCGTGGTAGGCCGCCAGGTGCTGCTCGAGCCACAGCACGCTCTCGGCGTCGAGGTGGTTGGTGGGCTCGTCGAGCAGCAGCAGGTCGGGCTTCTCCAAGAGCAGCTTGCACAGCGCGACGCGGCGACGCTCACCACCGGACAGCACGGAGACGTCGGCGTCGGGCGGGGGGCAGCGCAGCGCATCCATGGCCTGCTCGAGCTGCGCGTCGAGGTCCCACGCCTCCGCCGCGTCGATGGCCTCCTGCAGCACGCCCATCTCCTCGAGCAGCGTGTCGAAGTCCGCGTCGGGCTCGGCCATCAGCGCGGAGATCTCGTTGAAGCGGTCGATCTTGCCCTTGATCTCGGCTACGCCCTCCTCGACGTTGCCGAGGACGGTCTTGTCCTCGTTCAGCGCCGGCTCCTGCATGAGGATGCCCACCGTGTACCCGGCGCTCAGGTGAGCCTCGCCATTCGACGGCTGTTCAAGCCCGGCCATGATCTTGAGGATCGTCGACTTCCCGGCACCGTTCGGGCCGACGACGCCGATCTTCGCGCCGGGCAGGAAGTTCAGGGTGACGTCATCGAGGATGACCTTGTCGCCGTGCGCCTTGCGCGTCTTGTACATGGTGTAGATGAACTCAGCCACTGGCTCTTCGTCCGCCTCGGTGCTCGGGGGTTGGTCGGGGTGACGCCGCCCCGGTCAGCCCGGCTGCGCGCGCACACGGCGCAGCGCGAGCCGGGCGACCCGGCACGGTGTAGTCCTGACCCCCACCTTAAGCGATCACCTCGCGCCGGCGAGCGAGAGGGGGCCGTCGGCCAGCCGGTCGAGCGGGTCGAGCTCGGCCGACTCGTCGCCGAGCGCGTCGTCGTCGAGCTCGAGGCCGTCGAGCTCGTGCGGGGAGAGGTCGGATGGCGCGCGCTCGTCGTCACCCACCGCGATCTCGCCCTCGGCGCCCTCCGGTCCGGCGCCGCTCGCGTACACCGTGCGGGAGTAGCGGGCCGAACCGTAGGCGAGGTCCGGGCCGATCGCGATCGCGTCGAGCACGAGGGTCGTCCGGCTGCCGTCGGGCCCGCTCCACTCCTCGGTCGAGAGCCGGCCGTGGACGACGACGGGGTCGCCCTTTCGCAGCGACTCGGCGACGTTGCGGGCTGCGCTGCGCCAGCTCTTGACGGTGAACCACTCGGTGCGGCCGTCCGCCCACACGCCCTTGTCGCGATCGAACCAGCGGCGCGTGCTCGCCATCCGGAACGTCGTGAACGGCGTCGCGCCGTTGGCGCCCGGATAGTGCCGTGGCTCGGTACCCAGCCACCCGACCAGCGTCAGGGTCAGCTCGTTGGTGCTCATGCGTCCTCCTCGTCGAGCGCCGGCGGGTGCCGGCTCAGGGAGGAAGCGTGGATCGCACCGTCATCGTCGTGCCGGGAGCACGGCGCGACGGTGGAAGCGCCGAGGGCGTGCGGGGCTGTGGGTGGTGCGGCGTCGTCAGCGGGCGGTCACGGCATCGGCGAGCTCACGCACGCGCCGGTGCTCGGCGAAGACCTCGCCCGTCGGGTCGGCGAGCAGCCGGCGCACGACACCCTCGAGAGCGGCGCGCCCATCGCGCAGCACACGCTCCGAGCGTCGTCGGGCCGCGCTCCGGCGCGCAAGGTGCGCTCCGGCGGCGAGGAGCACTGCTCCCGCGAGGAGACTGCCCGCCGCCAACCAGGCCCACCGGCTCTCGCCGGACATTCCTGACCCGCCACCGATCCGCAAGCCCAGAGCGACCGACCCTGCCGCAAGCGCGCAGCCGGACAGCACGAGCGCGGAGGCGAACAGTCCTGTCGCGAGGGGCGAGCGGCGCGTAGCCACCGTGACGTGGGCAAGGACGTCGTCGACCTCGCGCCGCAGCTGGTCCGCCGACGCGACGCGCGCAGAGACCGCCTCCTGCCACCGCATCGGGACCGCGCGCGTCACCGAGGCAAGCCAGTCCGCACGCGCGAGCTCGACGGTGTCCGCCTGGACCAGGCCGAAGGCGGGGCCGGCCCGCGCTCCGCCGCGCACGACCGCGCCGACCGCGTCGGGGATCGCGCGCAGACCGGCGGCCTCCGTCAGGACGTCGACCACGCGGGTCACGTCGAGCCGCGCCGAACCGGGCTCACGTCCGGCGACCTGGCTCCCGAGCAGCGTGGCCGCGTCGTTGAGCTCGGCCCCCGCCCGCTCGGCTGCCATGCTGCGTCGAGCGACCACGGCGGCGAGCCGGTCACGGAGCTCGGGGACTCCCTCGCCGGTTCGCGCTGAGGCTGTCCGGATCGCGACACCTTCGAGACCGTCCTCGACCAGCAGCCGCGCCAGGTCGACAACGAGCTCGTCGCGGACGTCCGGACCGAGGGTGTCGACCTGGTTGAGCACGACGACCATCGACGCCTCGTGCCCGACGAGGCGACGCAGGTACCCCGAGTGCAGGGCGTCGTCCGCGTACTTCTGCGGGTCGACGACCCAGACGAGCAGGTCGGCCATCGGCACGAGCCGGTCGACCACGACGCGGTGCGCCGGCGCGATCGAGTCGTGGTCCGGCAGGTCGAGCAGCACGAGCCCGCGCAGCGGCACCTCGGTCTCGCCGTCGAGCAGGCTCTCACGCTCGATGCGCCGGTCGGTGGCGACCCCGAGCCAGTCGAGCAGCGCCTCACCGCCCTCGCCCCAGACGCAGGCCGACACGGCGGACGTTGTCGGGCGCTTCACCCCGACATCGGCGAACTCGAGCCCGCACACCGCGTTGAACAAGCTGGACTTGCCCGACCCGGTCCCACCGAGCAGCGCGACGATCGTGTGGTCGACGCCCAGCTCGAGACGCTCCCGGACCTGCGCGATCGACACGGCGATGCGTGCGCCGACCGTCGGGTCCAAGCGGTCGCCGCCGACGTCGAGAGCATCTTCGACCTGCTCGACGCGCCGGGTGAGCTCACGCGTCGCCGCACCGGCAAGATGACCGTGCACGACTCCGAAGCCCTCGCGCTGGGACGCCCTCGTTGTCTCCGTCACGTCAACCCCTTCAGCACCGCGAGCCGCAGACGCAGGAGGGACGAGGCGTCCGGCGCGAGGTCGGGGTCGTCGAGCAGCGCACGGACGGCGGCAAGCTCACGCGAGACCTCCGCGGCGCCACGGTCCGCCAGATCGGACCGCAGCTCGTCGCTCGCCCACGTCCCGGCCTCACCGAGCAGGTCGACCAGAAGGGCTCGTGCCGGCCCCAGACCAGCTGCGGCCGCGAGCGCGACGGCGGCGAGTCCCTGGACTCCGAGCGCACGTTCCGCACGTTCCGCGCGCTTGGCTGCGCGCTTGGCCGCGCGGACGGCATGGCGACCACGGCTACGGACCGCGTCGCTGCTCGGCCCGAGCGCCACCTGGCGCAGCGCCTCGGTACCGACGGCGGCCGCGGAACCGACCCAGGCCCGCGCCGAAGACTGCGCCGACGCGGTGCGTGCCTTGGCGTCCGCTGGCTCGGACCAGGCCGCGACGAGCGAAGCCCCCCCGTCAGGCGCCCCGGCGCCCCGCAGTTGAGTGCGCAGCACGAGCTCCGCGCGTGCACCGGCGGCGGTGAGGTTCGCGGCAGCAGATCGGGTGAGAGCATCGACGAGCGGGGCGAGCGCCTCGGCGCGACCACGCCCGGCTCGGCGGGAACGGTCGACGCGGCCCGACGGGCGTACGACCGTCGCGAGCGGACCTCCGGCGGCAGCGAGCTCGGCCCACCGCGCCCGAGCCGGGCCGTCGGACACGACGCCGCCGTGCACCGCAGCACGCGCAGCCTGCTCCGGGCCCTGCGTCGCGATGTCGAGCTCGGCGGCCAGCGCGACGGCGGCGTCCGCCTGCGCCTGCACCGCCTCGGCGAGCTCGTCGACCCACGGGCGCAGTGCGGCGAGCGACCCACGCAGGGTCCGGCCGATGACCGTCCGCGCGCGGTCAAGCCCGGCGAGCATCTGCAGCCAGCGCGTGATCGGCGCGAGGACCGCGGGATCGAGCAGGCCCTCGTGCGGGCCGACGTCAGGCACCACGAAGAGCGGCGAACCCTGCATGCCGTGCTCCCGCAGGCGCTCCAGCAGGTCGCCGCGGACGGTCGGCAGCGACGCCGGTGCCACCCGATTGAGGACCATCGCTATCGACGCGCCTCGCTCCACCGCGCCCTGCAGAACCTGCCACGGCAGTGCGTCGCCGTATCGGGCTGCCGTCGTGACGAACAACCACAGGTCGGCGGCCTCGAGGAGCCGGTGCGCCGTGGCCCGGTTGGAGTCGAGCACCGAGTCGAGGTCCGGTGCGTCCAGCAGCGCTATCCCCCGAGGCACACGCGTGTGCTCGACCACCTCGACGGCCTCCAGGACGGGATGCCGGTCAAGCAGGTCGGCATCGTCAGGATGGTGCACGCGGACCGGGCGGCGCGTCGTCGGGCGGAGCACGCCCGCCGCCGTCACCTCGGTCCCGAGCAGTGAGTTCACGATCGTCGACTTGCCGGCACCAGTGGAGCCGGCGAGCACGACGATCGCGGGCGCCGAGAGCTCCTCGAGGCGAGGCACGAGGTGGTCGGAGAGCTGATCGAGGAGTCGAACGCGCGAGGCCCGCGCGGCCTCGACAGAGGAGATCTCGAGCGGGAAGCCCGTGCGTTCCACATCGCGACGAAGGTCACGGACGGCGTCGAGCAAGGACATCGCGGCGAGGGGACGCGAAAGCACCCCGTCGGCGACTGAGGTCCCTGCCTGCTCGCTCACGGTACCTATAGTCGCCTGACGAGGTGACCAGGACAAACGAACGCGCCGCCCGGACCAGTGCGGCCTCGTGCTCTACCGTCGGTCAACAGCTCCGAGCGCCGGTCCGCGTACGCTCGTCCATGGCAGTTCCCGCCCCCATAGCTCAATGGATAGAGCAACGGCCTTCTAATCCGTAGGTTGCAGGTTCGAGTCCTGCTGGGGGCGCCCGGAGTCCAGTCCGTGCAAACGGTCGGCGACCACGACACAACCCAAGACGGCGACCGCGAGCGCGACCGCGGCCAGCACGTCCGTGAGGAAGTGGTAGCCCAGGTAGAGCCGGCTGAGCCCCACGGCGAGCGTGCCGATGACGGCCACGCCGCCGCCGACGAACAGCTTCCTCCGGTCGGCATCCCGGCTCCACGCGAGATAGCCGACGACGAGGAGCAGCGTGGCCGTCCCCATCGTGTGCCCGGACGGGAATGAGGCGGTCGTCTCTGCGCCGGGGATGTCCATCGTGGCGAGCGGCGGCCTGGGGCGCCCGACGACATCCTTGATCGCGAGCGACAGCAGCGTCGAGGCCACCATGGCGCCCGCAACGATCCCCGGCCGCCACCACTCGCGTCGCGCGGCGACCCACACGGCGCAGGTGACGAGAACCAGCGCCGGCAGGATGCGCGGGCCCGACACGAGCGTGATCGCGGCGAACACAGCCCGCATCGTGGGCCCGCGGTGACCGACGAGCCAGTCCAGGACCGGCTGGTCGAACGAGGACAGGTCGTCGCGCTCGCGCACGCCGTCGAGCAGGACGACGAACACGGCGAAGCCGAGCGCGACCAGCAGCGCTCCCGGAAGCAACGCTCGGACAGCGGTCCGGCTCCGCCACGCGTCCCACCTCGACACCGCCGCCACACCGTCCCCCTCGTCCGAGCGTCTGCTCCGACCGTATCGGGCCGACCGTGACCGGCCGAGGTCGAACGGCAGAAAAGGTCGTGACGGCGCCACGGCCACAGTGGTTCTCTGGATCTACCGCGGTGACCTCCCGGGCCCGGCCAGGCCCATCCAGACCGTACGACGGAGACCACCACCATGCACCCCGCATCCATCTTCGACCTCGTGCTGCGCGACCACGGGCGTCGGCTCGCTGAGGCCTCGGCCGCCCGCGAGCGCTCTCGTACGTCGAGCCGGTCCGACGGGGTCCGCGCCGCTCGACCACGCGCTGTGCCCGCGCCCTGGCGCCCGCCCGATCCCGCCCTGCTGTACGCCACCCTGCTCCGGTCGACCCTCGGCGCGACTGCGCGGTGACGTCGCGGGGCTCAGCCCGACGGGAAGGGGTGCGGATCGTCCATCAAGGCGACCCGCACCCACCGCCGCAACCGTGGAAGCATGACGGCATGCAGGCATCCGCACCTCGGGCTCACCGCCACTGATGAGTCGCCACGGCACTGCGCCCGCACCTGGTGCGCCTGCTCCCCTGCTCGGTCGGCTGGGACGCGTGCGTGCCTGGCTTCCGACCGTGGTCGAGCGGGTCGCGTTGGCGGCCGGCGCGGCGGCGTCCACGACGCTCGTGCTCGCCTGGGCCGGTATCCGGTGGCGGACAGCCGTCGTCGCGGGGGCGGCCGCTGGGCTGCTCGTGCTCGTCGCCGCCGGTGTCGCCGCGACGGTCCCGGCTCCGCACGAGCACGCGCACGCGCATCGCCGCGCACACTGACTCGACCCTGCCTGACCACGTCGACCTGCACCGCCCCTCAAGGGTGACAAGGTGACGGACGGTCCCGTCGGACCAGCCCGGCCCAGGACCGTAGGCTGGCTCCGTGACGACGACAGGCAACGGCAGCACCAGCAACGACCGGATCGTGTGGATCGACTGCGAGATGACCGGACTCGACCTCACGGCCGACGCCCTCATCGAGGTCGCCGTCGTCGTGACGGACTCCGAGCTCACGGTGCTCGGCGAGGGCGTCGAGGTCGTCATCGCGCCCCCGCCGCGCGCACTCGAGCAGATGAACGACTTCGTCCGCGCGATGCACGTCACGTCCGGCCTGCTCGAGGACCTGCCGGCCGGCACCACTCTGTCCGACGCGCAGGCCCAGGTGCTCGAGTACGTGCAGAAGTGGGTGCCCGACCCCGGCAAGGCGCCGCTGGCCGGCAACTCCGTCGGCACCGACAAGAACTTCCTCGACCGCGACATGCCCGAGCTATCCGCCCACCTGCACTACCGCGTGATCGACGTCTCGTCGATCAAGGAGCTCGCCCGCCGCTGGTACCCGCGCGTGTACTTCGCGTCTCCCGAGAAGCACGGCGGTCACCGCGCGCTCGGCGACATCCTTGACAGCATCGACGAGCTGCGGTACTACCGTGCCGCACTGCTCGTCCCGCTGCCTGGGCCCGACTCGACGCAGGCCAAGGCCGTTGCAGCGCAGGTCATCGCGACCTCCGTCCACCTCGCCCAGGACGCCGGGGACATGCTGGTCGCTCCGGAGCCTCCCGCGGCACTCTGACGGGCATGCCGCCGCTGGCCGTGAGAGCACCTCGCCCGAGCCGGTACACTACTTGTCGCCCCTCCTGAGAGGCGAGTTCCATGGTGGGTATAGCTCAGCTGGTAGAGCACCTGGTTGTGGTCCAGGGGGTCGCGGGTTCAAGTCCCGTTACTCACCCCATGGTGTCGAAGGGCACCGCACTCACATGAGTGCGGTGCCCTTCGTCGTGCGGTGCGCTTCGTCGTACGGTGCCATTCGACCTACCCGGACCGCTTGGCGTCCGGCCGGCCGTGACGGCCGGGTCACAGGCGGGCGACCACCGCATCGACGAGGCGGTCGATCGAACCGGGCGCCAGCGCGAGGAAGAACGACGGCTCGATGAGCTCGAGCTCGAGCACGACCGGGTTGCCCTCATCGTCGGGGATCAGGTCGATGCGCGCGTACACGAGCGGTCCGTCGACGCCGGGGACGACCTCGGGCAGCGCAGCCACGACGCGCTCGGCGAGCTCGCGTTCCGCGGGGCTCGCATCGCGCGCCGACATGACCTCCTGCTTGTACAGCACCGACCTCGTCGTCGGTGCGCGGAACGGGCCACTGAGCAGCGGGGCCTTGCGGACCGCATGGCTGAACGCGCCGTCGATGAACACGATGGCGGTCTCCCCGACCGTGTCCACCTGCTGCAGGTAGCGCTGGAGCATGACGTGCCGACCAGCCTGCAGGAGGCTCTTCGCGTGCGTGATAGCAAGCGCACGCGACGACGTCTCTCCCGCCGAGTACCGACCGGTGTCACGTGACCCTGCACTGATGGTCGGCTTGATGACGAAGTCCCCGAAGGCCGGGAAGCGGGTGTGGATCTGCCGAGAGTCGAAGTTGCGCTCGGGGTCCAGCCAGATGGTGGGGACGATCGGCAGGCCCGCGCGCTCGAGGGTGCGCTGGTAGGACTTGTCGACGTTCCACGCCACAGCCGAGGCCGGGTTGACCAAGCGCGTGGACTGCTCGACGCGCCGGATCCAGTCGAGGAACTCCCGCGGGTGGTCGGTGTAGTCCCACGTCGACCGGATCAGGACGAGGTCGTAGGCCGACCAGTCCACGGCCATGTCATCCCACACGACGGGCTCGGCCACGACGTCGCGCTCGGCAAATGCGGGCACGAGGGGTACGTCGTCGTCGTCAAGAGCGGGCAGCGACGAGCAGGTGGCGAGGGCGATACGGCGGGAGCTCACCCGGGCAGAGTACCTACCGTGGTGGTCGGGGACGTTACGGGTGCGTGCTGCGCGTCGAACATCACGCGACGCAGCGCCGCGAGGAGGTGTCCCGCGTCGAGGACCCCGACGACGACCCCGTGCTCCGTCACGGCGACCGAGCCGCTCTCCGTCCCAGCAAGCGCAGCGAACCCGTCCTCGAACGAGGACCCCAGCTCCAGCACAGCCGGCTCGCCGGCCTGCGGCCGGGCGCCGGCTCGCACGCTCGCGGCGCCGGTGACGGGCGCGAGATCACTGCGTCGCAGTCGCCCGAGCGACAGGAGCCGCACGGCCGCATCGGTCCCGACGAGGTCCGCGACGGCGGGGCTCGCAGGTGCTGCGAGCACCTGCACGGGGTCGGCGAGCTGCTCGAGATGCCCGCCCGGGCTGAGCACAGCGATTCGGTCGGCGAGCCGGACGGCTTCGTCGACATCGTGGGTGACGAGCATGACGGTCGTTCCGAGCTCGCGCTGGATGCGGCGGAACTCCCCCTGGAGCCGCCGGCGACCGACCGGGTCGACCGCCCCGAACGGCTCGTCCATCAGGAGAACCGGCGGGTCGGCAGCGAGCGCGCGCGCGACCCCGACCCGTTGGCGCTCTCCCCCGGACAGCTCGTGCGGGTAGCGGCGCCCGTACACGTCGGGGTCGAGACCGACGAGCTCGAGCAGCTCTGACACCCTGGCACGTGCCCGCGCGCGGTCCCACCTGAGCAGCTGCGGGACTGTCGAGACGTTCTGCGCGACCGTCCGGTGCGGGAACAGCCCCACGTGCTGGATCACGTACCCCATGCGACGACGCAGGCCCACGGCGTCGACGTGCGTGACGTCCTCACCGCCGAGCAGGATCCGGCCCGACGTGGGCTCGACGAGGCGGTTGGCCATGCGTAGCGTCGTGGACTTCCCACAGCCCGACGGACCGACGAGCGCGAGGAGCTCATGCTCGTTGACCTCGAGCGTCAGGTCGTCGACGGCGACGGTGCCGTCCGCATAGACCTTGCGCACGTGCTCGAACCCGATCGACGTCGCCACGCGTCGGACGCTACCCGCCCCGGCCGACACCCGCGCATCGATGGACGCTCCCGCGGTACGCCGCCGGGCGACCGGCGTCGCGCCGTCCGGCGAGTCCGGGTACGTTCGCACGCGTGATCCCGTTGACGTCCGTAGGCGCGATGCACGTGGCTGCGAACCCGTGGCTGTCGTGGGACTACGTGGTGCGGAACCGGGGGGACCTGACCCGCGCGCTCGAGCAGCACACCACCCTGACGATCCAGGCCGTGCTCATCGCGTTCGTGATCGCTCTGCCGCTCGCCGCGCTCGCGCACACCCGACCGCGCCTGGCCGCCCCACTCGTGGGCCTCGCCGGGGTGCTCTACACGGTCCCGTCGGTCGCCCTGTTCGCCATGCTGGCACCGTTCACCGGCATCGGGCGCACGACGGTCCTGATCGGTCTCGTCACCTACGCGTTGCTCGTGCTCGTGCGCAACATCGTCGTCGGGCTCGACGGGGTCGCCGAGGAGGTACGCGATGCGGCGCGCGGCCTCGGGTACGGCCCTGCTCGGTTGCTCCTGCGGGTCGAGCTGCCGAACGCGCTGCCCGCCATCGTCGCCGGTGTGCGCCTCGCGACCGTCTCGACGGTCGCGCTGACGACGGTCGGCGTCGTCGTCGGGTACGGCGGGCTCGGTCAGCTGATGTTCCGCGGCTTCCGCAGTCGGTACCACGCCGAGATCCTCACTGCCACGCTGCTCTGCCTGGCGCTCGCGCTCGCGTGCGACCTGGTCCTGTACGTCGCGGGACGGTTGATCACGCCGTGGTCGCGCTCGGCGCAGACGACGTGAGGGCAGCGCGATGAGTGTCGTCTCCGACGCGGTCGAGTGGCTCAACGATCCCCTGAACTGGACGGGCACGCACGGGGTGCTGGCGCTGACCCGGGAGCACCTGACCATCTCGGTCGCCGCGGTGCTGCTCGCCGCCGTGATCGCCCTGCCGCTCGGCGTGTGGCTCGGGCACCGGCGCAGCGGCGGGTCGCTGACCGTGGTGCTGGCGAACACGTCGCGCGCCCTGCCGACGTTCGCGCTGCTCACGATCTTCGCGTCGGGCGGGCTGTTCGGCCAGACCGCGACGACGCTGGCGGTCGCGGTCTTCGCGGTCCCGCCGATCCTGACGAACGCGTACACCGGGGTGCTCGAGGTCGACGCCGACGTGCGCGACGCCGCGCGGGGGATGGGCATGTCGTCCGTGCGCTCACTCGCGCTGGTCGAGCTTCCGCTCGCCCTCCCCCTCCTGGCCGCCGGCCTGCGCACGGCGGCCGTGCAGGTCATCGCGACGGTGCCGCTCGCAGCGTTCGTCGGCGGGACGAGCCTGGGCTCGGTCATCGTGACCGGGCTTGCCTTGCAGCGCTACGGGCAGGTCCTGGCGGGCGGCGTGCTCGTCGCTCTGCTGTGCCTGGTTGCCGAAGGCGTCCTCGCCGGAATCCAGCGCTTCCTGACACCGATGCCGATGCGGCAGCGGGCCACGTCGTCGTCGGAATGAGGCGTTGCGGGCCGGCGACTTGCCAGATGTCCGGATCGCGGGTCGAATGACTGCTGACATCCCGGCACGCCACCGCGAGGAGCCCGTCATGCGCACACCCCCGATCGCCGCAGCTGCCCTGGCCACGACCGCAGCACTCCTGCTCGCCGCGTGCGGCGCGCCCGGCTCAGGCGGTGGGGTCGCTGTGACGACCGCTGCGTCCGCGTCCGGAGCCGCGGCGTGCGCGCCGGTCAAGGGCGACAAGCTCGTCGTCCTGACCGACGACAAGGGACTGCAGAACGCCGACAACGTCATCCCCGCTGTCAACGCGGCTGCTGCGGCCGCCGATCCGGCGCTCGTGCCGCTCCTCGACAAGGTGTCGGCCTCGCTCGACACCACGAAGCTCATCGGCCTGAACAAGTCGGTCGACATCGACCGCAAGACCTCCAGCGAGGTCGCCGCCGCGTACGTCACGGGCGCCGGGCTCACCGCGACCGACGCCTCGGTGGGCGGCGGTCGTCACGTCGTCATCGGCGCGGCGAACTTCTCCGAGAGCGCGACGCTGTCCGAGGTGTATGCCGCCGTGCTGCGCTCGGCCGGGTACGCCGCCGACGTGCAGACGATCGGCAACCGGGAGACCTACCTCCCGGCGCTCGAGAGCGGGCAGATCACCGCGACACCGGAGTATGAAGCGACGCTGGCCGAGTTCCTCAACACCAAGGTCAACGGTGCGAGCGCGAGCCCCGTAGCGAGCGGCGACGCCAAGGCGACCGTCACCGCTCTGACGACGCTCGGGAAGGGCGTGGGCCTGATGTTCGGGACGGCGTCCGCTGCGCAGGACCAGAACGCGTTTGCGGTGACGAGCGAGTTCGCCAAGGAGCACAACGTGAAGACCTTGAGCGAGCTTGCGACGGTCTGCGGATCTCTCGTCCTGGCCGGACCGGCGGAGTGCCCGCAGCGGCCGTTCTGCCAGCCCGGTCTCGAGTCGAAGTACGGCCTGAAGTTCTCCGACTTCAAGTCCTACGACTTCGGCCTCATCGGCGACGCGGTGCGCCACGGAGAGGCCGCGATCGGCTTGGTGCTGTCGAGCGACGGCTCGCTCGCGAGCTGACGGTCGCGCGGCCCACGCTCACAGCCCCGCGGTCTCGAGCAGCCGCAACCACACCTCGCTGACCGTCGGGTAGGCGGGGACGGCGTGCCACAGGCGGTCGAGCGGGACCTGGCCGACGACGGCGACCGTGGCCGCGTGCACGAGCTCCGCAGCATCGGGGCCCGTGAAGGTCGCGCCCACGATGAGCCCGTGCGCGTGATCCAGCACGAGCTGCGCGGTGCCCGTGTACCCGTCTGCGGCGACGGACGCCCCTGACACGGCTGATACGTCGTACTGCACGACGCGGACGTCCAGCCCGGCTTCGCGGGCCGCCTGCTCGGTCAGCCCGACCCAGGCGACCTCGGGCCTGGAGAAGACGACCTGCGGCGCCCCGAGACTGTCGGCACTGGCGCGGTACCGGGTCCACCGACCCGCGGACGCCTCGGCCTGCCGAGCCGGTTCGGAGCTCCCGAAGCGGGCCGCCACGACGTCGCCCGCGACCCGTGCGTCGTACTTGCCCTGGTGCGTCGTCGCCGTCCGCCCGGTGACGTCGCCGGCGGCGTAGAGCCAACCACCCGGGACGCCCGCGACGGCCATCGCGTCGTCGACCTCGAGCGGCGCGCCAGGCCGCAGCCCGAGGACCTCGAGGCCCAGGTCGGCGGTCCGGGGCGTGCGGCCCGTCGCGACGAGCAGCTGCTCCGAGACGATCTCCCCACCGTCCGCCAGCGTGACGTGGACGCCGTCGGGCGTGCGCTGCACCGAGGTCACCGTCGAGCCGGTACGCAGGTCGACCCCGAGCGCGACGAGCGCCTCGGCGACCTCGCGGCTCGCGAACGGCTCGGCGCGCGCCAGCAGACGGTCGCCCCGCACGAGCACTGTGACCGCGGCACCCAGGTCGGTGTAGGCGACGGCCATCTCGACCGCGACGACCCCGCCTCCGAGGATCGTGAGCGACGCGGGCACCTCCTGGGCCGAGGTGGCCTCCCGGCTCGTCCAGGGCGCCGCCCCGGCCAGCCCGTCGACGTCAGGCAGGGCAGGCTCGCTCCCGGTCGCCACGACGACGGCATGCCGCGCCCGCAGCACCGTCTCGAGGCCCATGTCGTCCTCGACGAGAACCGTGCGCGGACCGGCGAAGCGCGCGCGGCCCCGCACGAGCGTGATCCCCGCGCCGTCGAGCCACTCGACCTGGCTGTGGTCATCCCAGTGGGACGCGAACGTGTTGCGGCGCGCGAGGGTTCCGGCGACGTCGAGCCGGCCGGTGACGGCGTCGGCCGCGCCGGGCACGGCACGCGCCGCGGCGAGGACCGCCCCCGGACGCAGCAGCGCCTTCGACGGCATGCAGGCCCAGTACGAGCACTCGCCCCCGACGAGCTCGTCCTCGACGACGACGACGCTCAGACCACCGCGCCCGGCCCGGTCCGCGACGTTCTCCCCCGTCGAACCGGCTCCGAGCACGACGACGTCGTACTGGCGAACCTCGGGTGGATGCTGCTCAGCCTCGCTCATGGTCGCTCCGTCTCGCCGTGGATGGTCGGTCCCATCGTGGCGCGCCGCACGGGATCCTGCTATAGCACGCCGCCCGAGCAGCCGACCGGGCACCCGTGCGGTGCTCCCAAGATGAAGGCCCCCGACCGAACCGGTCAGGGGCCTTCATCTCCATGCGACGTGCTGTCATCCGATGTGATCTGGTGCGCCATCATGGACTCGAACCATGAACCCGCTGATTAAGAGTCAGCTGCTCTGCCAATTGAGCTAATGGCGCGCGGGGCGAAACGTTACCACCGGTCAGGCACAGAGACGAACTCGCACCCCGACCATGAGGTGCGTCACTCCTTGGCGGCCTCGGGATCTCCGGCGAGCTCGTCGGAGGCCTGGCCAGCATCGAAATCAACTTCCCACCAGGCGTCGTCAGGCAGGCCCTCAGTCTCGAGGATCACCTGGGAGGCCGGCCCGTCCGGGGCGGCGAGATCCGCGAGGAGTGTCAACGGAACGCCCTCGGCGAGCAGCTGCATCACGGCGCCTCCGGCAGCATCTGCCGGACGGGACGCCGATGCGTCGGAGCCGGTGTGGTCGTCGGGTGCGCCGACGTCCACGGTGAGGTCCTGGTCGTTCTGAACCACGCGTGGGTCCCTTCTCTTTGCCGATCCACCATCGGAACACCGGTGAGACCCTGGCGCAAGCCCTCGACTCCGATCTTGGGCCGAGGCTAGCCCGTCAGAGGTACAGACCGGTTCCTGCGCCGCCGGCCCCCGGCTGCGCGACGGCATGAACGTCCTTCTCCCGGAGCAGCAGGTACGTGCGGGCGTCGAGCTCGACCTCGCCACGCTCGTCAGGGTCGAACAGCACGCGGTTGCCCACCTCGACCTGCCGGACCTGTTGGCCGGCCGCGACGACGGTGCCCCACGCGAGGCGCTTGCCGACGGCAGCGGTCGCGGGAATCACGATGCCGCCCGACGACCGGCGCTCGGCGGCGTCCGGGTCCAGCTCGACCAGCAACCGGTCGTTGAGCATGCGGATCGGCAGGGTGGGCCGTTCGGAGGACGGGGATGCGCTCACGGTCACCGACGCTACCGCGACCGTAGGCTGGCATCGCCGCGCAGCAGCCCGACGCCGCACCGACCACGACCCAGGAGCGCCATGCCCCGCCTATCCGCCGGAGACCTCGCCCCCGACTTCACGCTCCCGACCGCCGACGGCGGTGCAGTGACGCTCTCCGACCTGCGCGGGCAGCACGTCGTCGTGTACTTCTACCCCGCCGCGATGACCCCCGGCTGCACCACACAGGCCTGCGACTTCCGCGACTCCCTCTCGTCGCTGGCCGCCGCTGGCTACGCGGTCATCGGCATTTCGCCCGACTCGGTCGACAAGCTGGCCACGTTCGCTGCGCAGGACGGCCTGACGTTCCCGCTCGCGTCCGATGTCGACAGGTCGGTGCTGGAGAGCTGGGGCGCATACGGCGAGAAGAAGCTCTATGGCAAGACGGTCACGGGCGTCATCCGCTCGACGGTCGTCCTCGACGCGGACGGCAGGGTCAAGCTCGCGCAGTACAACGTGAAGGCCACCGGGCACGTCGCAAAGCTCCGGCGCGACCTGAAGCTCGCCTGACGCTGGGCCACGAGGCCAGTGGCTTCCGGGCACTGACGAGCGCCGCCCGGACGCTGTGGAATCATCGGAGCACGCGGGAGTGGTGAAACGGCAGCCACGCCAGGTTTAGGTCCTGGTGCCCCCACGGGCGTGCGGGTTCGAGTCCCGTCTCCCGCACCAGGTCATATGCACCGACTGGCCCGTCGCGCGTGTGCGCGGCGGGCCAGTCGGCGTCGTGCGGTGCGGTGGTATCAGCTCTGCGCGCCCGGACGAGCCGCGGCGATCTGCGCGCGCACGTCGTCCATGTCGAGCTCCTTGACGCCCTGCAGCACCTGCTCGAGAGCCGGCCCGGGCAGGGCGCCCGCCTGGCTGAAGACGAGGACTCCCTCGCGGAACGCCATGAGCGTCGGGATCGAGGAGATGTTCAGCTCGGCGGCGAGCTCCTGCTCGGCGTCCGTGTCGACCTTGGCGTGCACGACGTCAGGGTGCTGCTCGGACGACGTCTCGAACACCGGACCGAAGCGCTTGCAGGGGCCGCACCACTCCGCCCAGAAGTCGACGAGGACGATGTCGTTGTCGTTGATCGTCTGCTGGATCGTGGTACCGGTCAGCGCGGTCGTGGCCATGTGGTCCTCCTCAAGATTCGTGGCTTGCGGCCGGTAGAGCGCTCCGGAGCGCTCGGGTATTCCCGGCGCTGGTGCGCGTCGGTGCGACCGGCGGCTCCCGTCCGGGGTAGAAAAGGCACCGTGACCGATACTGCCGAGTACCCTCGCGAGCCCGAACATCCCTCCGGCTGGCTCAGCAACGACGCGATGGCGACCGCGCGCCGGACGCTTCCGCTGCTGTACGTCGATGCTGTGCCGGTGCGCGTCGACGACTCGGGCGACGTCGTGGCCGTCGGGCTCCTGCTCCGGGTCAACCAGGAGGGGGCGATGTCCCGCGCGCTCATCTCCGGTCGGGTCATGTACCACGAGCGTGTGCGCGACGCGCTGCTGCGGCACCTCGAGAAGGACCTCGGGCCGGTCGCGCTCCCCCAGATCCCGCCGTCCCCGCAACCGTTCACCGTCGCGGAGTACTTCCCCACGCCAGGCATCACCGCCTACCACGACCCGCGTCAGCACGCTGTCTCGCTCGCGTACGTGGTTCCGGTCGCGGGCGACTGCCGGCCGCAGCAGGACGCGCTCGACCTCGCGTGGCTCACGCCGGAAGAGGCCCTCGCCGAACGCATCCAGCTCGAGATGACCGGTGGGCACGGGGCGCTGCTGCGCCAGGCGATGGCCCACGTCGGGCGGATCGCTTAGGGCGCATCGCGGTCAGCAGGGTCAGCCGAGATCGAGCTGGGGCCAGTCGGCGAGATCAGCACGCATGCGTCGGTCGTGGGTCGCGACGACGACTGCCGCCGACGTCGCACGCAGCGCCGCCGTGAGCTCGTCGACCAGACCGATCGACAGGTGGTTGGTCGGTTCGTCGAGCAGCAGGACGTGCGGTGCGGCCAGCACCGCGCACGCGAGGTCGAACCGGCGGCGCTGACCGACCGACAGCTCGGCGAGCGGCCGCTCCAGGTCCTCCTCGGTGAGCAGCCCGAGGTCCGCGACCGGCACGAGCTGGTCGGGGTCGAGCGCTCCCGCGGCGAGCAGGTCGAGCGCACAGCGGCCGTAGGCGTCGAAGCCGCTCATCGAGGCCGGGCCGATCGGTCCGGCCGACCCCGGCGCTCCCTCTTGGCTGAGGATGCCGAGCCGCACGCCAGCAGCGAGCGTGCGCGTGCCGCGACTCATCGGGACCGATCCGGCCAGGGCCGCCAGGAGCGTCGACTTGCCCGAGCCGTTCGGGCCAGTGATCAGGAGCCTGCCGCTCGGCGGCAGCTCGACACGGGTTCCGGCAAGGTCGAGCCGGACGCGGTGGGCGACACCGTCGACCCGCGGCGCGCGGAGCTCGAGCAGCGGGACGCCCGCGTACCGCGGCGGCAGGGTCGGTAGGTCCGGGAAGGCCAGCTCGAGCGGCGGCACCGGGATCTCGACCGCCGCGGCCTCGAGCCGCTGGATGAGCCGGTCGGCGGTCTTGACGTGACCTCGGGCGTGCGTGGCCCGGCGGTTCGGCCGCGATCCCTTGAGTGGCCGCCACGCGTCGGAGAGCGCCTCGTAGGACGCGTCGAGCTGGGCGGCCAACGTCTCGGCACGCTTGCGCTCGGCCGCGTGCCGGGCACGCCAGCGTCGCAGCGACTGGTCCTTCATGAACCGGTAGGTCGCATACCGGGTCGCGCCGTAGAGGACCGGGCCTCCGTCCATCGATGGGTCGAGGTCGAGGATCGCCGTCATGACGTCGTCGAGAAGCTGACGGTCGTGCGTCACGATGACGACGACCCCCGGCCAGCTGCGCAGATGGCCGGTGAGGTACTCGATCCCGACGGCGTCGAGGTGGTTGGTCGGCTCGTCGAGCAGGAGGATGTCGGCGCGCTCAGCGATGCGACACGCGAGCCGGACGCGATAGCGCTCGCCCACGCTCAGCTCGTCGAGCCGGCGCTGCGGGTCACGCGGGGCGCCGAACCGCGTGAGCGCCTCGTCGACGCGACGGTCGACGTCCCACGCTGCGAGCTGCTCGGCACGCGCCATCACGACCCCGAGCGCCCCGAGGTCGCCGGAGTCGTGGTCGAACGCGGCGATCGCGGCGTCGAGCTGCGCGGCCACCACCCGAACCCCCGACAGCGCCTCGCCGATGAGAGTCCCGACGGTCGCGTCGGGACGGACGTCGAGCTCCTGGGCGACGACCGCGATGCGCCCGACGACCCGCACCACGCCGTCCTGCGGATCAAGCTCACCGGCGAGCACTCGCAGCAGCGTGGTCTTGCCGGCGCCGTTCTCGCCCACGACCCCGATGCGCGCGCCGTCCGAGGCCACGAGGTCCACGCGCTCGAGCACGGCGCGGCCCGGGTACGCGTAGGTGACCGCGTCGGCGACGAGGTGGACAGGCCCGGGCGCCAGGCCGGCCGAACCACGAGCACCGGGACCGCGCTCAGCCACGTGCACTCACCTGCCGAGCGCCACCGCGATGGCCGGCGCCAACGCGCGGAACGCCTGACCGCGGTGACTGATCGCGTTCTTCTCGGCCGGGGTGAGCTCGGCGCATGTGCGCAGCTCGCCCTCGGGGACGAGCACAGGGTCGTAACCGAACCCGCCGGTGCCGTGCGCTGCGAGCGCGAGACGGCCCACGAGGTGACCGATCTCGACGTGCTCGCTGCCGTCCGGCGTCACGAGAGCCGCCGCGCAGGTGAACCGGGCACCCCGATTCTCGGCGGCGATGTCCTCGAGCTGCGCGAGCAGCAGGTCGAGGTTGGCGTCGTCGTCGCCGTGCCGGCCGGCCCAGCGTGCCGAGAAGATTCCGGGCGCGCCGCCGAGCACGTCGACGCTCAGTCCCGAGTCGTCGGCGAGCGCAGGCAGTCCGGTGAAGGCCGCCAGCGCGCGCGCCTTGAGCAGCGCGTTCGCGGCGAACGTCAGCCCGTCCTCGACGGGTTCCGGTGCCCCCAGGTCGCGCGCGCCCATCAGATCCACGGGGTCGAGGCCGGGGAGCAGCGGGGCGAGGATCGCCCGCAGCTCGGTGACCTTGTGCGCGTTGTGGGTGGCGAGGACGAGCCGAGGAGCGCTCGCGCTCACGCGCTGGTCCCGGACGACCCGACCGGCAGCGCCACGCCACGGGTCGCGCTTCCGTCGGACGCGGGTGCGGCGAGCGCCGCGAGCTGCATGCGGTTGAGCACGGCGGTGCCGGCGACTGCCAGGTCGAGCAGGACGTCGAGCTCGCGCCGGTCGAACGGAGCGTGCTCGGCGGTGCCCTGGACCTCGACGAAGGTGCCCGCGCCGGTGACGACGACGTTCATGTCAGTCTCGGCGCGCACGTCCTCGACGTACGGCAGGTCAAGCATGGGGACGCCGTCGATGATGCCGACGCTCACGGCGGCGACGGAGTCACGCAGGACGGTGCGACGCGCGTTGATCGCCCCCTTCGCGACGCCCCACGCGACCGCATCCGCGAGCGCAACATACGCGCCCGTGATTGCCGCCGTGCGGGTACCGCCGTCGGCCTGCAGGACGTCGCAGTCGAGCACGATCGTGTTCTCACCGAGCGCCGAGACGTCGATGATCGCGCGCAGCGAGCGGCCGATGAGCCGCGAGATCTCGTGGGTGCGGCCGCCGACCTTGCCACGCACCGACTCGCGGTCCGAGCGGGTGGAGGTCGCGCGCGGGAGCATCGCGTACTCCGCGGTCACCCACCCCTCACCGGAGCCCTTGCGCCAGCGTGGCACCCCCTCGGTGAAGGAGGCGACGCACAGGACCTTCGTGCCGCCGAACTCGACCAGGACGCTGCCCTCGCCGGCGTCGAGAAACCGCCGGGTGATCGTGACCGGGCGCAGCTCGTCGGGGCGGCGGCCGTCGGCCCGCAGTGTCGTGGTGGAAGACGTCATGCAGACAAGCCTAACCGTGGGCTCCCCCACGGCTCGTATCGTCAGAGCGTATAGACGGCGCCCGGGGCGGCCAGGTCGATCGGTCCGAAATAGACGTCACGCGCCTCGGCGAGCGTCACCAGCGGGTCGTTCCAGTCGACCAGGTGCGTCAGGACCAGGCGTCCCACACCGCCGCCGGCCGCCACGAGGCCCGCGCGCCGGCCGGTGAGGTGCACCCCGCGCAAGGCGTCGTCGCGGCCCTCGACGTAGGCAGCCTCGGCGAGCAGCAGGTCCGCACCCGCGGCGAGGGCCATGACACCGTCGCAGAGGTCGGTGTCCCCCGTGTAGGCGATCGTGACGGACCGTCCGGGCTCGAGCGACGACGGGCCGGTCACCCGCACGCCGAACGCCGGGATCGGGTGCGCGACCTCGACCGGCTCGAGCGTGAACGGGCCGACGGCGATCGCGACGCCCGGCACCCACTCGCGCACGTCGAACTGCTCGGAGAGCATCGTTGCCGGGTCCTTGCCGGCCATCAGACCGAGCCGGTCGGCCGTCCCGGCCGGACCGTACAGCGGGACCTGGTCGCACGCGCCCTCGGGCCGATAGCGCCGCAGCACGTTGAGCACGATGAGGTCCGCGACGTGGTCGGAGTGCAGGTGGGAGACCGCGATGACGTCGAGCGCCGTCGGGTCCCCGTAGCGCTGCAGCGGGCCGAGCGCGCCGTTGCCGAGGTCGAGCAGGACGGCCCACGTCCGGTCCGCGCCGTCGGCGCCCGGTGCCTGGGCCTGCACCAGGTAGCCGGAAGCCGCCGCGTCCGCGCTCGGGAACGACCCGGCGCAGCCGAGGACGACGAGCCTCACCGCAGGGCACCGAGCGGTTCGACCGCACCGACCTCGGGCCCGAGGAACCTGCGCGCGAGCGCCTGGAACGAGACCGGGTCACCCGTCGCGATGAACCGGTGCTCGGCCGGCCCGGAAGCCGACCCACGCTCGAGGTCGTGCGCGACGAGCGTCCGGTAGACGTCCTTCGCGGTCTCCTCAGCGCTCGACACGAGCGTGACGTCCTCGCCCATCACGTAGGAGATGACGCCGGTGAGCAGCGGATAGTGGGTGCAGCCGAGCACGAGGGTGTCGACGCCGGCTGCACGGACGGGGTCGAGGTACTCGTGCGCGACCGCCATGAGCTCGGGGCCTGACGTGATGCCGGCCTCGACGAACTCGACGAACCGCGGGCACGCCTGAGACGTGAGGTGGACGCCCGGTGCGACCGCGAAGGCGTCGTCGTAGGCGCGCGACTGGATCGTCGAGTCCGTCCCGATCACGCCGATGCGACCCGTGCGGGTCGCGAGGACGGCACGGCGCGCGGCCGGAAGGATGACCTCCACGACCGGCAGTCCATGGCGCAGCTCGTAGCGCTCGCGGGCGTCGCGCAGCACTGCTGACGACGCGGTGTTGCACGCGATGACGAGCATCTTCACGCCGGCGTCTGCGAGGTCGTCCATGACCGCGAGCGCGTGCGCACGGACCGCGGCGAGCGGCTTGGACCCGTACGGGGTGTTGAGCGTGTCGCCGATGTAGAGCGTCGACTCCTGGGGCAGCTGGTCGAGGATCGACCGCGCGACGGTCAGGCCGCCGACGCCGGAGTCGAAGATGCCGATCGGGGCCTCGTTCACGGCGACGAGCCTATCGGAGCGCGCGCCCGGCGTTGTCGGCGACTGGTCGCTCCGCGTCAGCGCGGCCGGTCGAGCTCGTCGAGCAGGACGTCGATCAGCGACTCCTGCAGCCAGCTCAGGGCGGCATAGATCGAGCCGAGGTACCGACGGACGTCGGCCGGCTGGTCGGGCTGGGCGCCGTCGTCGCCGTCGTCGCCGCCGTCGTCGTCGGGCAGCCCGCGCTCGAGGTCCGCGTACAACGCTTCGGACGCCTCGTCGTCGTCCAGACCGAGGCGATCGGCCAGGACGAGGCGCAGGTCGGTGATGGTCGCGGCGAGGTCGGCACCCGCGTCCGGGCGCACGACGAGCGCCCCCGCGGGCCAGCCGTCGGCGGGACGGGTCGTCAGCGCGTCCCACAGCGCCGTGAGCCGTGCCGTCTTGACCTGCCGCAGGTCGTCCTCGGTGAGCCGGCGGAACTCGGCCGACACCGCTGGCTCGTGCCGGGACGCGTCCGGCAGCAGCCTGCGCACCGCGGCGTCGTCGGGCGCCTGGATGTCGTCGATCCGCAGGCTGAGGCCAGCGAGGTGCTCCGCGGTCGGCAGCCCGCCCGGCATGTCGTCGTCGCCGGGTCGACCCGTGGCTCCGCGGTCCTCGAGCCGCCCTGCGCCCAGAAGCTGTGCGACGTCGGCGACCACGGCGGCCACCGCGGCGCGTTCGTCCGCGTTGAGCTCGGCGACGAGCATCCCGCGCTCGCGGCGGAAGGCACGCATCAGTCGCCGGACCGCTGGAGCGTCGCCCACAGGCCGAAGGAGTGCATCGCCTGCACGTCGACCTCCATCCGCTCACGGTTCCCGGTCGAGACCACGGCACGCCCTTGCTCGTGGACCTGGCGCATGAGAATCTCGGCCTTCTCCGGCGGGTGACCGAAGTACGAGCGGAAGACGTAGGAGACGTAGCTCATGAGGTTGACCGGGTCGTTCCAGACGATGGTGACCCACGCGTCGACCGTCGAGGTGCTCTGCTCGGCAGCGGCGAGCCCCTCGGGCGCGGTCTGCAGTGTCACCCGTCCACTCTAGGTGCGCGCCCCAGCACACGGACCAGCGGCTGCGGGCCGCTCTCCCCAAGCCGTACGTTGTCGCCATGAACTCGTCGTCCGTCGCCCCGAACGCGAACAGCACCGCCCTCCTGACCGACCAGTACGAGCTCACGATGCTGCAGGCGGCGCTCGCCGACTCGACGGCCGGACGGCGTTGCGTCTTCGAGGTCTACACGCGGCGCCTCCCCCCTGGTCGTCGATACGGGGTGCTGGCCGGGACCGGACGCGTGCTGGCGGCGCTCGCCGACTTCCGGTTCGGCACGGCAGAGCTGGATTGGCTCTCCGACGAGCACGTCGTGGACGACACCACGCTCGATTTCCTCGCCGGGTATCGCTTCGAGGGGTCGATCCGGGGCTATGCGGAGGGCGAGGTCTTCTTCCCGTTGTCGCCCGTCATGGTGGTCGAGGGGACGTTCGCGGAGGCGGTCCTGCTTGAGACCCTCGTGCTGTCGATCCTCAACTACGACTCGGCGGTCGCCTCGGCTGCGTCCCGCATGACCAGCGCGGCCGCCGGGCGTCCGTGCCTCGAGATGGGTGCTCGGCGCGCCCAGGAGGACGCTGCCGTCGCTGCCGCGCGCGCGGCAGTCATCGCTGGCTTCGTGGGGACGTCGAACCTCGAGGCAGGGCGCCGCTACGGCCTGGGTACGATCGGCACGGCCGCCCACGCGTTCACCCTGCTGCATGATGACGAGGAGGCGGCGTTCGCCTCGCAGGTCGCCTCACACGGTGTCGGGACCACGCTGCTCGTCGACACCTACGACGTCCATTGCGGCGTCGAGCGGGCGGTCGCCGCCGCGGGGACGTCGCTCGGCGCCGTCCGTCTCGACTCCGGCGACCTGGGGGTGCTCGCGCACGAGGTCCGCGCCCAGCTCGACGGCCTCGGGGCGCACGGCACCCGGATCACCGTCACCTCGGACCTCGACGAGTACGCGATCGCGGCACTCGCGGCGGCGCCCGTGGACTCCTACGGTGTCGGCACCTCAGTCGTGACCGGCTCAGGGGCCCCGACCTGCGGCATGGTCTACAAGCTCGTCGCCCGCGAGGGTCGAGCCGGTGTGCTCGAGCCCGTCGAGAAGTTCGCCCGCGGCAAGACGAGCGTCGGCGGCCGTAAGGCCGCGGCCCGACGGCTGGGTCGTGACGGCCGCGCCGTCGAGGAGGTCCTGGTCACCGGCGCGGACTCCGCAGTGACTGCCTGGACCTCCGACGACACGTCGATGCGCGAGCTCCAGGTCCCCCTGGTCACGCACGGCACCGTCGACCCGCGGTGGACCGGTGAGTCGGGTGTCCGGCTGGCGACGCAGCGACACCGGGCCTCCCGCGACGAGCTGCCGCGGATGGCCCGGCGTCTGTCCGCGGACGAGCCCGCGGTGCCGACCGTAACGCTGCGGCTCGCGGGCTGAGCCCGCCGCGGCGTCGGTAGGTGAGGTCGCTACACGCGTGCCTTGCCCCGACCTACCAGGCTGAGGATCAGGCTCACGACGAGGACGATGACACCGATCCAGATCAGGAAGTGCCCGATGCTGGTCGCGACGCCGAGGATGACCAGGACGACGCCGACAAGGATGAGCAGGAGCCAGGACGGCATGGTGCCTCCTTCAGTTCCGACAGCCGCGGCTGTCACGTTCGAGCGGTGACCAGGGGTGCCTGGTACCGGTTCTGACCTGATGAGCGTGACATCGGCCCCCGGCGCCTGCACCCTGTGCGAGGGGTTGCGCAATCCACATCGGGTGCTACGAGAGCAGCCGTCCAGGTCGCTGGCCTGCAGGTTCACCCGATGGAGATTGTCTCACCATGTGAGATAGTCGACCGTCAGCGCTTGCCGACGAACCAACCCCGGAGCAGCTCGAGCCGTGCCGCGAGCTGGTCCGGGTCGGCGAGGGCGACCTCCGGGCCGCCGCACCGCCGACGCAGCTCGGAGTGCACCGTGCCGTGCGGCTGACCGCTGCGCCGGGCCCAGGCGCCGACGAGCTGAGCGAGCTCCTTGCGCAGCGCCGCCTGCTTGCGGTGGTCCATCTCAGCGAGACGGGCGGCCTGCGCTTCCTTCGACGCCCTCGCTCCGCGCCGACCGCTCAGCTGGTCGGCTTGACGCTGCTTGAGCAGGGTCGTGACCTGGTCGGCGTCGAGCAGGCCCGGCAGGCCGAGGAAGTCCTGCTCCTCGTCCGAGCCGAGGTCGCCGCCCGTGCCGAACTCACCACCGTCGAACAGCACGCGGTCGAACGACGCGAGCGACTCGAGCGCCTCGAACGCGCCCTGGAGGCCATCGGGGCCCACCGCATCCGGTCCGCCCCGCTCCGAGTCCGCAGCGGCAAGCAGCGCGTCCTCGGGCGAGAACCCCTCGCCCGCCTCTTCGGCCGTGAGCGGCCGGTCGAGCGCGTGGTCCCGCTCGGCCTCGAGCGCATTCGCCAGGGCGAGCAGCTGCGGAACGCTCGGCAGGAACACCGACGCCGTCTCGCCGCGCCGACGGGCGCGCACGAACCGCCCGACCGCCTGGGCGAAGAAGAGCGGGGTCGCGGTGCTCGTGGCATACACACCGACGGCCAGGCGCGGGATGTCCACGCCCTCGGTGACCATCCGCACCGCGACGAGCCATCGCGAGGCGGAGGCGGAGAACGCGTCGATCCGGTCGCTCGCGCCGTCGTCGTCGGAGAGCACGACCGTGGGTGACTTCCCCGTGATCCGTGCGAGGTGACCGGCATACGCCCGGGCGTCGGTCTGGTCGGTCGCGATGACCATCGCCCCGGCGTCAGGAACCGAACGTCGCACCTCGCTGAGCCGGCGGTCGGCCGCCGCGAGGACTGCGGGGACCCATTCGCCGTTGGGGTCCAGCGCCGTGCGCCAGGCCTGCGCGGTCATGTCCTTGGTCAGCGCCTCACCAAGACGCGCACTCACTTCGTCGCCAGATTTTGTACGCCAGCGCATGGCGCCGCTGTACGACAGGAAGATCACCGGTCGAACGACGCGGTCCCGCAGCGCCTGCCCGTACCCGTAGGAGTAGTCCGACGTGCTGCGCCGGATGCCGTCGTTCCCGCGCTCGTACGTGACGAACGGGATCGCGGCCGTGTCCGACCGGAACGGCGTGCCCGTCAGGGCGAGCCGCCGAGTCGCACCCTGGAACGCCTCGCGGACCGCATCGCCCCACGACAGCGCGTCGCCGCCGTGGTGGATCTCGTCGAGGATCACGAGCGTCGACGCTGCCTCGGTGCGCGCGGCGTGCAGCGCTGGCTTGCTCGCGACCTGGGCGTAGGTGAGCGCCACACCGTCGAACCCGTGGCCGTGCCGGCCCTGGGCGTTGGTGAAGCTCGGATCGATCGCGATGCCCACCCGCGCCGCGGCGTCCGCCCACTGACGCTTGAGGTGCTCGGTCGGAGCCACCACGGTGACCCGGCGCACGACGCGCGCGGCCAGGAGCTCGGTCGCGATGCGCAGCGCGAAGGTCGTCTTGCCCGCACCGGGCGTCGCGACCGCGAGGAAGTCCTTCGGCTGGCGCGCCCGGTACGCGTCGAGCGCCTCGGCCTGCCAAGCCCGCAGCTTCTCAGCCGTGCCCCACGGCGCACGCGACGGGAACGCAGGCGGCAGCTGGGAGGCTGCCGCGGTCGACGCGTGGCTCGTGGGGAGGGGCAGACGGTGCGGCGCGCTCACTTCCCGCCGGACGACGGGGTGTCGCCGGGGCCGTTGCTTCCGGGCCCGCCGTCCTTCGGGGCCCGCAGACCCTCGTAGATCTCCTTGCACACCGGGCACACCGGGAACTTGTTCGGGTCGCGGCCCGGCACCCAGACCTTGCCGCAGAGCGCGACGACGGGCGTGCCGCTGAGCGCTGACCCGAGGATCTTCTCCTTGCGCACGTAGTGCGCAAATCGTTCGTGGTCGCCGGGCTCGACCTCTTCACGCGTCTCGGAGCGTTCGAGGACGCTCGTGGAGGTCCCGGCCCCGGGATCCGCCGTGATCGGGTCCGGCTGGGAGCTGGGGGGAAGGGGCTCGCTCATGGCGCCGAGTGTACGGCGCGACCCCGACAGGCCCGAGGCCCGGATCGCCAGGTGAGCGGTTCGTCACACGTCCGCGCGCGGAGCAGCCGGAGGTTCGAGCAGGGACCAGGACCGTGCGCCGCGGTGCCGGATCGACACCGTCGCCGTCGCCACTGCGCGCCCGAGGGCCTCGACCTGCCCCACGCCGCGCGCCAGCTCGGCGCAGTACGCGCCGTGCAGCACGTCGCCCGCACCCAACGTGTCGACGATCTCGTCCGGCGGGACAGGCGGCGGCTCGACCGCACCGCGGACGCCGTCCGGGAGCAGGTACCGCACCGGCCCTGCTCCAGCCGAGCGAGCGACGAGCCGGGGACCGAGCGCGGCGACGGCCTCCAGGGCGGCGCGGCCGTCCAGGAGCAGCAGACCGGCCGGGAGCAGCAAGCCGTCCGGGAGCAGGAAGTCGGCCGAGAGAACCGCGTGGTCGACCAGCGCGAGCAGCTCGGCGAGCCCCGGCTTCCAGCTGCCGCCGTCGAGCACGACGGTCACCCCGGCGGACCGGGCCCACCCGGCGAGCACGAGCGCCGCGCCGAGGTGATGACCGTCGAGGAGCAGCACGCTCGCCCCCGTCAGGGCGTCGTCAGCGAGCTCCCGCGCCCGCGTGGACAGGTCGCCCGCCCCGGTCGCATTGACCGACACGACCGCGCGCTGCCCCGTGGCCCGCGTGACCAGGACCGTCGAGACCCCTGGTGTCCTTGGCACGCCGTCGAGCAGGTCGACGAGCTCGATCCCGGCGCCGCCCAGCCCGGACCGGACGAGGTCGGCGATCGGCCCCGAGCCCAGCGCAGTGACCAGCCGGGTGCGGACGCCGAGGGCGACGGCCGTCGCAGCTGCGTTGGCGGCCGGTCCGCCGAATCCCACCAGGAGGTCGGTCGCGACGATCTTCTCGTCGGGTCCCGGCAGCCGCTCGACGACCTGCAGGACGTCGAGCGTGACGAGCCCGCAGCACACGAGCAGCGGCGCGCGGGATGTGGTCACCGTGCCATCCTGCCTGCCCGACGAGGGGTCAGTCGTCCGTGCTGCCCCGCTCGCCGAGCAGGAGCTTCTCGGAGCGCACGAAGCCGGACGTCGGCGCACCGTCGGCCCCGGCGGCCCGCGAGCGGCGATCCACGACGGCGTGGGTGCCAGCCGCCAGCAGGGCGCCCGCGAGCAGGACCGCAGGCCACGCGCCGAGCACCCGACCGAGAACGTGCGACGCGACGAACAGGGCCAGTGCGAGCAGCACGACGAGCAGCAGACGCCACCAGCCGGCGGCCCGGGACCGGACGACGCACCAGAGCCCGCCGGCGGCGAGCACGACCCCGCCGAGCGCCCGCGCGCCTGTGAGGTCGGCGACGGCGAACCCGCCGACGAGGCTGAGCCCGGCGACTGCGGCGGTCGGGATGCGGGAAGAGCGCAGCACGGCGCCACTGTAGGCTCCGCGGCCGTCCAGCTCGCACCCCGATCCGACCGTCCTACGCCGCACACCTCGGAGGGCAATACGGTGGTGCCACCGAGCTCGCGAGAGGGAAAACCTGTGACCACCACACCGATCGATGCCACCGCGACGAGCGCCTGGAGGGACCTGACGGCCCACCGTTCCGCGTTCGAGCCCGACCTGCGCGGCTGGTTCGCCGCCGACCTCGAACGCACCGCACGCCTCACCCGAACGGTCGGCGAGCTGCACGTCGACCTGTCGAAGAACCTCCTCACCGACGAGACGCTCGACCTCCTCGTCCGCCTCGCCGATGAGGTCGGGCTGGCCGGTCGCATCACGGCCATGTTCGCGGGCGAGCACATCAACGTGACCGAGGACCGCGCGGTGCTCCACACCGCGCTGCGTCGCCCGCCGTCGTCCGCCGCGCCGCTTGTCGTCGACGGCCAGGACATCGACGCCGACGTCCAGTCGGTGCTGGCGAAGGTATTCGCGTTCGCTGACGCGGTCCGCGGCGGCGCATGGACCGGCGTGACCGACGCCCGCGTCACGACGGTCGTCAACATCGGCATCGGAGGCTCCGACCTCGGCCCGGTGATGGCCTACGAAGCGCTCAAGCCGTACGTCCAGGACGGCCTCGAGCTGCGCTTCGTCTCCAACATCGACCCGACCGACCTCGCAGAGACCGTCAAGGGCCTCGATCCGACGACGACCCTGTTCATCGTGGCGTCCAAGACGTTCGGCACGCTGGAGACACTCACGAACGCCCGCCTGGCCCGCGCTTGGCTATGGCAGCAGCTGATCGCAGTCGGTGCGATCGAGGACACCGATGCCGCGCGACAGCAGGCCGTGGCCCGCCACTTCGTCGCGGTGTCGACGGCGCTCGACAAGGTCGCGGCGTTCGGCATCGACCCGGCGAACGCGTTCGGCTTCTGGGACTGGGTCGGGGGCCGCTACTCGGTCGACTCGGCCATCGGCACGTCGCTCGCGATCGCGATCGGGCCGGACGGGTTCCGTGACTTCCTCACGGGCTTCCACGCGGTCGACGAGCACTTCCGGACTGCGCCGTTCGCGCAGAACGTGCCGGTGCTGATGGGCCTGCTCAACGTCTGGTATGTCAACTTCCTCGACGCCCACACGCACGCCGTGCTGCCGTACGCGCAGTACCTGCACCGATTCCCCGCGTACCTCCAGCAGCTCACGATGGAGTCGAACGGGAAGTCGGTCCGGTCGAACGGCACGCCGGTCACGACGGCGACCGGCGAGGTGTTCTGGGGCGAGCCCGGGACGAACGGGCAGCACGCGTTCTACCAGCTCATCCACCAGGGCACGCGGCTCATCCCTGCCGACTTCATCGCGGTCGCGACGCCGGCACGCCCGCTGCGTGACGGCGACGCCGACGTCCACGAGCTGTTCCTCGCCAATTTCTTCGCGCAGACGAAGGCGCTCGCTTTCGGCAAGACGGCCGACGAGGTGCGGGCGGAGGGAACGGCGGAGGAGATCGTTGCGGCGCGGGTCTTCAGCGGCAACCGTCCGACGACGTCGATCATGGCGCCCGCGCTCACCCCGTCAGTGCTCGGTCAGCTGATCGCGCTCTACGAGCACATCACGTTCGTGCAGGGGATCGTCTGGGGCATCGACAGCTTCGACCAGTGGGGTGTCGAGCTCGGCAAGAAGCTGGCCATGGAGATCGCTCCGGCTGTAGCCGGTGACACCGCATCGCTCGATCAGCAGGACGCGTCAACCCGTGGCCTGATCGAGTACTACCTGGCGAACCGCCGGTAAAGGGGGGCCCGCCGGGTCTTGGATGAGTCGCGAGGCTCAGATCGTCTCGAGCTTCGAGCTCGCGAGCGAGACCCGGCGGAGGTCACCGTTACCGAAGTCGACGATGACTGCCTGCTCACCCGCCAGCGCGACGACGCGGCCGAGACCGTGCCGCTCGTGCGACACACGGACACCGACCGGGATCGGGACGATCACGGCCGCCGCCGCAGCCGCGTCGCGGGCGGCCTTGAAGGGACTGTTCGGCAGATTCCGGCGAGCGCCGGTCGGTTTGTAAGGCATCGGTACCATCATCCTCCCGTTTCGCCCAGAGTGGAACCGCTCCCTCGGTGAGAAAGGCTTCACCAGCGGCCGAGCGGTGGTCCCGGGTCCGGCCAGCACGTCGAGCGAACCCGACTGCGCCGGGGCGATCGCGAGCTGGTCGGTCTGCACAGCAACCTGGTCGGCGGCGCCCGTCGCTGCGTCCGCACTGCCCTCGACGTGCTCGGCGAGCTTGCGCCGGTCGAGAAGCTGCTGACGCACTACCTCAGTCTGTGCTTGACACACCCGACACCCCCGATCGCATGGTCCAGGCACTTGCGGATCCGAGCCGCCGGAGCATGGCGGAGCGACTGAGCCGCTGGCCGGCGTCGGTGAGCGAGCTCGAGCCGACGTCGCCCGACGCAGCCGAGCGCTGGATCACGGAGCGGTGCTCCACCTGGGAGCGTCGCCTCGACCGCCTCAGCGACTACCTCGCCGATGCATCCGAAGACGACGATGGAAGGACACAGCCATCACCACGCGATCCGTCACCCACGCGACATTCACCCGTGAGCGCACGTGCGCCACCCCGCCTGCAGGGGTCTTCGCAACAGTCGCCGACCCTGCCGCCGAGGCCGTCTGGTTTGGTGGCAAGCACGACGGCTTCACCACGACGAGGCACGCGTTCGAGTTCCGCCCGGGCGGCGTGGAGTCGAGCGCGTCGCGTCATCTGGGCGGCTTTGCGACGACCTTCGACGCGACCTACCAACGCGAGCAGGGCACAGACGACTTGCTCGACGCGCTGGGCGGAGCTCTCGAGGGAACCGTCCCGGTGACGTGACGCCGACCGACCGTCTGGGTCGAGCACCGCCCGCTCGAGACTCGTCGCGCCGAGCACTGGATGACTCGGCCCGGGCCCGCTATGCTCACTCCTGGAGTTGCAGTGTGGAGTTACGCCTCGGGTTCTTCCCGGGCACCGCGTTCCCTGAGGGAGCGGACGACGAATCACCGTAATAACTGGCCCCGAGAGTCGGGGTCGTCCGTATGCCCGTAAGGGAGCAGAACAATGGCAACAGGTACCGTGAAGTGGTTCAACGGCGAAAAGGGCTTCGGCTTCATTGCCCCCGACGACGGTGGCCCCGACGTCTTCGCCCACTACTCGGCGATCCAGAGCAGCGGCTACCGCTCGCTCGACGAGAACCAGAAGGTGCAGTTCGACGTCACGCAGGGCCCGAAGGGCCCGCAGGCCGAGAACATCACCCCGCTCTGATCACCATCTGAGCACACGAACGGCGCCCCAGCGTCACGGCTGGGGCGCCGTTCGTGTGTCTGGCGCTGATCGTCTGTCTGGCGCTGATCGTCTGTCCGGCGCGGATCGTCTGTCTGGTCGCCTGTCCGACGACCCCCGCGGCTAGGCTCGGTGCTGCGGCCGGCGACCAGCCGGCCGGCACGACGAGTCGGGCGGGGACGACGAGGATGCCGCAGGACTACATCGCCGGGATGACGTGGGGCTGGACCGGAGTCCGGGGCACGTGGACCGGACCGGCGGCCGATCGGTCCATGAACCTCATGGTCGAGCGGCTTGCCACGACGTGGACCGCCATCGCGTTCGCGGCCTACCAGGACAACCCGCAGTCGACGGAGATCCAGTTCCGGCGCGCACCCACCGTTACCGACGACGAGGTACGGGCGGCGATCGTGCACGCCAAGTCGCTCGGCCTGGCCGTCTGCCTCAAGCCCGTCGTGAACTGCACCGACGGGACCTGGCGCGCCCACATCAACTTCTTCGACCTCGACGTTCCGTGCGAGCCGACCTGGGCGCAGTGGTTCGCGTCGTACACCGAGTTCATCGTCCACTACGCACGCATCGCCCAGGAGACCGGCGTCGAGATGCTCTGCATCGGCTGCGAGATGGTCCAGACGGACCGGCGCGAGGATCAGTGGCGTGCGCTCGTCGCCGAGGTGCGTGAGGTGTACTCCGGCCTCGTGACCTACAACTGCGACAAGTACCAAGAGGGTCAGGTCCGCTGGTGGGACGCCGTCGACATCATGTCCTCGAGCGGCTACTACCCGGTCGACGACTGGGACGCCCAGCTCGATCGGATCGAGCAGGTCGTGTCGGCCCACGGCCTGCCATTCTTCTTCATGGAGGCCGGCTGCCCGAGCCGCACAGGTTCCGAGCACCTGCCGAACGACTGGAGCCTGCCGGGCGCCGCGAGCCAGGAAGCCCAGAACGCGTGGTACGAGGCCGCGTTCGCCGCGACGTCGAGGCGACCTTGGGTCCGCGGGTTCGTGTTGTGGGACTGGCCGACTCCGCTGTACGACGAGGCGGGCGCGGCGACCGACCGCGACTACTGCATGTTCGGCAAGCGGGCCGAGCACACGGTCCGGGAGCACTTCACGACGCGGACGTCCTCATGACCGCATCGTCGCCAGGAGTCTCGACGCGCGTCGACCGCTGGGTCTGGGCGGCTCGCCTGACCAGGACCCGTGCGCTCTCGGCAGCTGCATGCCGGGCGGGGCATGTGAAGGTCAACGGGGACCGGGCCAAACCCGCGACCTCGGTCAAGGTCGGTGACGAGGTTCGCGTGCGCGGCGAGGGGCAAGAGCGCATCGTCGTCGTTGCCCGGGTGATCGAGAAGCGCGTCGGCGCGGCAGTCGCGGCAGAGGTCTTCGTCGACCACACCCCTCCCCCGCCGCCGCGCGAGGAGGTGCCGTCCGTGCCGCAGCGCGACCGCGGTGCAGGCCGTCCGACGAAGCGCGAACGGCGGCTGATCGATCAGTTCCGCGGGCGCTGACTCGTCCCGCTCACCGACGCACGCGCTCGTCCAGGAACCTTCCAGTCAACCGGTCCAGACTGCTCGGATGCCTACCGCCCGGTCAGATCCCCGCCCCCACGCCCGACAGACAGCCGCTGGCATCGCGACGCTCGTCGTCGGCCTGCTGGCGTTCGCAGCCGTGCTCGACGGGGTTGACGAGCACAGCGACCTCAGCGTCTGGGACTCCCCCGTGCTGACATGGCTGCTGTCCCACCGGTCGGCCCCCGCGACCACTGTGCTCCAGGCGGTCTCGTGGCTCACTGACCCGACAGTGCTCGCCCCGGTCGTCATCGTCCTCGCCCTCGGGATCGCGTGGCGCACGCGGCGGGTGCGACCCGCGCTGCTGCTCGGGGGTGCGATGGCGCTCGCGGTGGTCGCGGCGTCGGGCATCAAGGTGCTCGTGGGGCGCGCCCGGCCACCGCTTGCGGTGATGGTCGCCCCGCCCGAGACGAATCCCGGCTTCCCGTCGGGGCACACGCTGGGGACGGCGACGTTCCTTCTCGTCGCGAGCTACCTGCTGTGGACCTGGCGTCCGACGAGAAGTACAGCCGTCGTCGGCCTCGCAGTCAGCGCCGTGGGCACGATCGCGGTCGCAACCAGCAGGCTCTACCTCGGCTACCACTGGCTCACCGACGTGACCGCGTCGATGGCCCTCGCTGTGGCGATCGTGGGCGTCGTCGTCGTCGTGGACCCGCTGCTGCCCACGCTGGTGCGGTGGAGCACAATGATCGTTGTCCGTCGGCGGAGCAGCGCGCCGTCGGTCACCGTGGTGTCGTGAGCTCCCGGCACCGCTCACCGACAGAGAAGGCCGCACGTGAACCAGCCCCGCATGAACGTCGAGTCGTTCAACCTCGACCACCGCACCGTCGCCGCTCCGTATGTACGCCTCGCTGACACCAAGGTCCTGCCGGCCGGGGACGTCATCCAGAAGTACGACGTCCGGTTCACCCAGCCCAACCGGGCCCATCTCGAGATGCCCGTCGTGCACTCGCTCGAGCACCTGTTCGCCGAGCACTCGCGCAACCACTCGACCCGAGTCATCGACTTCTCGCCGATGGGCTGCCAGACGGGCTTCTACCTCATCCTCCAGGGCGAGTGGGAGCTCGACGCGGTTCTCGACCTGGTGCACGCGACGCTCGAGGACGTCCTGGTCGCCACCGAGGTCCCGGCCGCGAACGAGGTCCAGTGCGGCTGGGGCGCGAACCACACCCTCGAGGGCGCCCAGGCCGCGGCCCGCACGTTCCTCGCGGCACGCGGCGAGTGGAGCACGGTGACCGCATGATCGCTGTCGACGCCGTCATCGTGACGGCGATGGCGGACGAGTCTGCGCCGTTCGTCGACCGCGCCGACTTCGTAGGCGAAGCGTCCCAGGTGGGCCACGCCGTGCATCGGCTGCTCTCGTTCGAGGGCCGCGGCGTGCTGCTCGTCCAGTGCGGCATCGGCTTGGTGAACTCGGCCACGGCTGCGGCGGTCGCGATCAGTGCGACGAGCACCCGCGTCGTGATCAGCGCCGGGAGCGCCGGAGGCGTCGGCGAGGATGTCCGCGTGGGTGACGTCGTCGTCGGCTCGACCTACCTCTACTCCGGGGCCGATGCGCGAGCGTTCGGGTACGCGCTCGGCCAGGTGCCCGGGATGCCCGAGACGTACGCGGGCGATCAGGATCTCCTCGAAGCCGCGCTCGGCGCCGACGTCCCCGGTCTCCGCGTGCTCGCGGGCACGACCATCTCGGGCGACGCGTTCATCGATGCCTCGACCGTCGACGCGATCAGGACGGCCTTCCCTGGTGCGCTGTCCACCGACATGGAGTCGGCGGCGCTCGCGCACACCAGCCACCTGTACGGCGTGCCATTCCTGTCGGTCCGAGGGATCTCCGACCTGTGCGGCCCGGCCGCGGGGGCGGACTTCCTGACCCATGTCGACGACGCCGCCGAGCGGTCGGCCCGGGTCATCATCGGAGCACTGCACCAGATCGCCACGCGGTACTGATCGATCTCGACGAGACCGGGACGGCCTGGACCGGCAAGGCCGTCTCGATGCGTTGGGTGCTGATCCACCTCATCGAAGAGACCGCGCGCCACGCCGGACACATGGACATCGTGCGCGAGCTCATCGACGGAGCCACCGGAGACCATCAGCGCGAGGAGCTCTGACCGGCCCACGTGATGGGTCCTACCGTTGCTCAGCCCGACTTCGGACCGGCTTTGCCCGACCCGTGACCGGACGACTTCGCCTTGGACTTCGCCTTGGACTTCGTCCCGCCCGCCGCCTTGCCCTTGGGCTTGCCGCCGTCCGCTGCCTTCGGTTTCACGACCTCGGCGGCCTTCGACCGAGCGGCGTCGGCTGTCGTCGGTTGCACAGGCGGGCCCACCAGGGCGTGCAGCTCGTCACCGCCGACGTCGCGGCCGGGCTTGGGGTCCTGAGCGCGGTGCGCGATCAGGCGCCGCAGGTCGCCGACGGACACCACGCGTGCGTCGTCCACGCGCTCGGCGACGCGCTGATCGATCCACTCGCGGAGCATTGCCGTCACCTTGACGCCTTCGTCGTGCGCGATGAGGCGTGCTGCGTCGAGCGTGGCCACCGGGAGCCGGATCGCGATGCCCACCATCGCACCGCCGGCCGCGAGCCCGTCCGCGGCGAGGTCGAGGTCGGCGGACACAGGCGGCACCCCGCCCAGGGGTTCGTCCGCACCCAGGTCGTCCACGGTCATGTCAGTGTCCTTCCGGTCGAGCGGTGCGCCGACACCGACGCGAACCCCATCGTGCACCCGACCGAGGCTGCTCCGGGCGAGATCGGGTCCGCGTCCGACTGTCAGCTGCCCGACGAGAGCCAGTGGGCCGGTCGGGTCAACGGCGGACCGACCTGGGTCCGCTCGTCGCCCTTCGCTGCGGCGAGCTGGAACTGCGTGAGGAACAAGCTCCCGGTGAGGTCGGCGCCCGAAAGGTCCGCCCCTCTGAGGTCGGCTCCGATGAGGTCGGCAAGCCGCAGGTCGGCTCCGCGCAGATCGGCGCCGATGAGGTACACGCCGCGCAGGTCGGCTCCGCGCAGGTCTGCGCCGCGCAGGCTCGCCCCCATGAGATCGGCTCCCCGGTGCTGCGCCCGTGCGCGCCCGACGTCGGCGCGCACGAGCTCGCTCGCCGCGAGCAGCAGAGTGCTGACGGACCGTCGATGGGCTGCGACGTCGAGCGCCAGGAGCTCATCTGGGGGCAGCCGCGTGAGGCGTTCGGTCTCGTCGAGCGCCTCGCGCAGCGCGACCACGAGCGACTCCGCGGCCGGTCGTGCGAGCGCCTCGGTGACATACCACAGCAGCTCGTGCAGCTGGCGCACGACCGGGAACGCCGCGAACATCGGTGTCGCGGTCCGCGGCGCCGTGCGCCAGTCGCGGCCACCGAACGTGACCTGCGAGACCTTCTGCCCAGCGCCGAAGCAGTCGTAAGCGGTGCAGCCCGGGAACCCGCGCTCCCGCAGCCCGTCATGGATCCTGCAGCGGAAGTCGGCCTGCAGGTGGGTGCACGGCTCCCCCGCAGACTTCGTGACCGCGAAGTCCGCCGAGGCCGAGAACGGCAGCGCGACGCAGCACAGCGCGAAGCAGTGTGCACAGTCTGCGCGCAAGACGGACGGTCCGACGTCGGGCCTGCGATCAGGCACCGCCGCCTCCTGGGTAGATGCTCACGGTCCGGCGTCGGTCCCGACGTCACACCTCGGCACGAGCACCATGATGCCTCGGCGTACGTCCGGTGTCGCTACAGGTCGTTGCCTGCGTAGGACAGGTTGAAGCTCTTGTTCGCCACGGGGAAGTCCGGGACGATCGTGCCGGTCAGCGCCACCGGCAGCGCGGGCCACGTCATGAACGACGGGTCAACGATCTTCAGTCGTGCCAGCCTGCCGTCCGCGGCGATCTCGACCCGGTGGGCGATGGTGCCGCGCCAGCCCTCGACGAGCCCCACACCAGAGACCTGAACGCCCGGCACGAGCTGCGGTCGCTCGCCGTGCACCATCCCGGGCCGAGCGTCACGCAGCAGGATCTCAAGCAGCGCGACGCTTGCCCGTACCTCGCCCGCGCGGACAAGGAAGCGGGCCAGCACGTCGCCCTCGTTGCGCACGACCGAGGTGACCTGCGTGGTCGCGGCGTGGAACGGGTGGTCCCGACGGGCGTCGATGTCCACACCGCTGGCCCGCGCGACGTACCCGAGCGCACCGATCTGGCGGACCTGGTCGCCGCGAAGCGCCGCCGTCCCGGTGAACCGGTCCCGGACCACGCTGTTGCCCAGCGCCAGGTCGACGATCTCCACGACTTCGGCGGCGATCTCAGCGAGTTGGCTCGAGGTGGGCAGCTGGGCGACGCGCGCACCACCGGGCATGACCGCTCCGCGCAGCAGGCGGTGCCCGGTGACGTCGGCGTTGAGCCGGAGCAACCGCTCCCGGACCCGCAGTGCGTGCGCGTTGAGGATGCCGAAGCCGACGTCGTTGCACAGCGCACCGAGGTCGGCGACGTGGTTGTACAGCCGCTCGAGCTCCAGGAGGACGGCGCGCAGGAGCCCGGCCTCAGCGGGCACGTCCCAGTCGTAGGCGTCCTCGACCGCGAGGCAGTAGGCCAGCGCGTGGCCGACGCTCGGGTCGCCCGAGACCCTTTCGGCCAGCAGGAGCGCATCCGCCGCAGTGCGCTCCTCGGCGAGCTTCTCGATCCCCTTGTGCGTGAACCAGAGTCGTGCCTTGAGCTTGAGGATGGTCTCGCCGACGACGGAGAACCTGAAGTGACCGGGCTCGATGAGCCCCGCGTGGATCGGGCCGACCGGGATCTCGTAGACCCCAGGCCCTTGCACGGTCACGAACGGGTACGCCTCGTCGACCGCGCCGAACTCGGGGGCGGGCCCGGCGTCGGATCGCATGGCGTACCACCCGACGGGCCAGTGCTGGTGACGCACGAGCCGCCGCGGCAGGGGGTGGCCCAGCGGCACGATGCCGTACAGGTCCCGCATCTCCCGCTCGAAGCGACCCGCGGGGAACGACAGCGCCGCGAGGGTTGGCACCTGCGGTGCGTCCCGATCCGTACGCAGCACGAGCTCGACCCGACGGTCCGGGCTGCCGGCGGTGAACAGGTACACGACGCGGAAGGCGTCCGGGTCTTCGTGGGCGGCCACCAGCGCGAGGCGGTAGCCGTCGTCGAGCAGCGCGCCGACCCCCGCCGCGAGCTCGGCGGCACCGACTTCCCGTCGACTCTGAGCCGCGCCGTTCACGGGGTCCCCGCAATCAGTGCGGCGGCGCGTAGCAGCTGGTCGAGCGGCCACGCGACGACGCCGAGGACCGCGAGGACAGCAAGCCCTGTCACGAGCGGCGCAACCCCCGCCGCCGTGCGCACAGGCGCGAGCGCCTGTGGGCGCACCAGCGTCCTGGTGAGGATCGAGGACACGGCCGCTGCGGTCGGCACGGGCGCCGTTGCCGGCCCGGCACCGGGCGGCGCGGTCACGGCGGGGGGCCGCCCGAACAGCATCCCCGCGCCGTGCGAGGCGATCGCGACGAACACCACGAGGAGCAGCACCAGCGCCACAGCGAGCGCCCAGCCCAGCCCGGCGTCGGCTGCCGCCCGGGCCAGGGCGAGCTCGCTCACGAACAAGCTGAACGGCGGGAGCCCGAGCAGGGCGGCGAGCCCGAGCGCAAAGGTCCCGGCCAGCACCGGGCGACGAGCGAGCAGGCCGCGCACACCCGAGATCTGCGTCGTGCCCTCAAGGGCCAGGATCTGACCGGAGCCGCAGAACAGCACGGACTTGGCGAGGCCATGACCCAGGATATGGAGCAGCAGCGCCGCGACGGCGAGCGGGGTGCCGACCGCGGCGCCGAGCACGACCAGCCCCATGTGCTCGATGCTCGAGTAGGCGAGCAGCCGCTTGTAGTCACGCTGCGCGATGAGCATCGACGCGGCGAGCGCCAGCGACGTGAGCGCGGCCGTGAGCAGCAGGATGCGCACGAAGCCGGGGTCGAGCGCCGCGACCGCGATCACGCGGTACCGCAGCAGCGCGTAGACGGCGACCGACAGCAGCACGCCGGACATCAGCGCGGACACCGGCGCGGGCGCCTGGCTGTGCGCGTCGGGCAGCCAGCTGTGCATCGGCACGAGCCCGGCCTTGGTGCCGAACCCGAGCACGAGGAGCGCGAACGCGACCCGCATCACGCCGGGGTCCAGCCGGTCGGCATGCGCGACGAGCACAGTCCAGTCGAGCGAGCCCTGCGACCCCATCCCGGAGTGCTGCGAGGAGTAGTAGACGAGCACGGTCCCCAGGTAGGCGAGCGCGATGCCGACCGAGCAGATGATCACGTACTTCCAGGTGGCCTCGACCGCCTTGCGACCGCCCCGGTGCCCGACGAGGAACGCCGTCACGATCGTGGTCGCCTCGATCGACGCCCACAGCACGCCCAGGTTGCTGGCGAGCACCGCGAGCACCATCGCGGCGAGGAACATCGGCACCAGGAGCCCGTACCGGCCCGCACCGCGCGCATCGGTGTGACCGGCGGCAAGCTCCTGGTCGATGTAGCCCACGCCCGACCACGTGGCGATCACCGCGACCCCGCCGATGACGATCAGCATGACCGCCGTCAGCGCGTCGGCCCGGAGCAGGTCGCCGACCACGAGCACAGAGCCGTCGGTCGTAGCGACGGCCGCCAGCACACCGCTCGCCAGGATGACCACGGACGCAGCGACCGCTGACCAGGCGACGGCCCGCCGCCAGCCGACCATCGCCGCAGCACCTCCCGCGAGCAGCGGAGCGAGCAGCGGAGCGAGCAGCACAGCGGTGCCGAGACCGCCGAGCGCGGTCACAGTGACCCTGCCGATGCGTGCATGGGAGTCCTCATCAGTCGCGGAGCTCCTGGAGCTCGTCCATGTCGGTCCGCCCGAACGTCAGCCGCATCCGAGCGGCGAGCACCTGGAGCACGAGCACGAGCAGCAGCAGGTCGAGCGAGCCCCCGAGCTCGACCACGAGCGGGACCCCGGACGTGGCAAGGAACGCGGTCGCGGCTATGCCGTTGTCGAGCAGCAGAAAGCCGACGACCTGCGACAGCGCGTGCCGGCGAGTCACCAGGACGAAGAAGCCGAGGAGCACGACCGCGAGCCCGACGGGGAGCGCGCGCGTCGTCGCCGACGGCGCGAGCGCCACGAGCGGCCCACTCACGGCGTACGCGACCAGGGTGAGCAGCGCGGCTGCGAGCAGCGACGACGTCACGTTCACGAGGGGCGCGGCCTCGCGGGCATCCCCGCTGTCCCGCAGGACCCGGTGCAGGACGCCCGGCAGCACGACTGCCTTGAGGATGAGCACGCCCACCGCGACGAGGTAGAGCTCGACGCTCTGCTCGCGCACCCCGAGGAGCACCGCGAGCGCGGCCAGCAGCACGCCCTGGACGACCAGCAGCCGCACGATCGCGACCAGCTCCCGGCGCCACAGCATCAGGACACCGGAGAGCAGCAGACCGCCGCACACCAGGTCGAGGATCTGCACGAACACGCCGTCGCTCATCTCGGTCCACCGCCTCTCATGCCAGGAAGAAGGACGCGGAGACGGCGAGCAGCCCGAACAGGAACGACCCGGCGAGGAGCTCGGGCACTCGGAACAGGCGCCACTTGGCGATGAAGACCTCGAACGTCGCGAGCACCGCACCGAGCAGGCCGACCTTGAGGGCAAAGACAGCGGTCGCCCCCAGCAGCGCGAGTGGTGCCGACGACGTCGCGACACCCCAGGGCACGAAGAGGTTGACGCTCAGACCGAGAAGCACTGTCAGGCGCATCGCGGATGCGAGCTCGACGACGGCCAGGTCGCGCCCGGCATACTCGAGGATCATCGCCTCGTGGATCATCGTCAGCTCGAGGTGGGTGGCCGGGTTGTCGACCGGGAGACGTCCTGCCTCAGCGATGACCACGACCGCGAAAGCCACCGCTGCCAGCAGGGTGGCAGGTGAGAGGACCTGCGCGGGCGCGGCCAGGGTGCCCGCCACGATGTCGGCCAGGTTCGACGACCCGACCCGGGCCGACAGAGCGAAGCCGGCAAGCAGGATCGTGGGCTCGGCCAGAGCCGCGATCGTCACCTCCCGGCTCGACCCCATGCCGCCGAACGCGGTGCCCGTGTCGAGACCAGCGAGCGTCAGCGCGACAGTGCCGAGCAGCAGGAGCGAGACCATCGCGAACAGGTCCGCGACACCGTCGAGGGGTGACGCGGTCGAGACGAACGGTGCGACCGCGGCGATCACCAGGGTCGAGGCGAACAGCACCAGCGGCCCAGAGGTGAAGACCCAGCTGGTTCCCTCGGGCCGAATCGCCTCCTTCTTCAGGAGCTTGCGGAGGTCACGCCACGGCTGGCCGATGCCGGCGCCCGCGCGGCCCTCGAGCACCGCCCGCACCTGCCGCATGAGCCCGACCAGCAGCGGTGCCCCGCCTACTACCACGGCGAGCTGGACGAGCACGCCGACCACCCCAGCGGCGGTCATGACGTGATCCCGACGACGACGAGGACCACGAGCAGCCCGATGAACCCGTATGCCAGGTAGCGGTGCACGCTGCCGTTGGCGATCCCCCGCGACCACTGGCCCCATCGGCCGACCGCGGCGAGCAGCGGCGGGTACAGCCGTGCCTCGACCCGGTCGGGGACGCGCTGGCGGTAGCTGATGCTCGCGATGAGGAACTCCGACTCGGCGAACGGTGTGACGTCGATGTCCTTCTCCGGCCTGAGCACGTCGTCGAACACCCGGGTCAAGGGCTCAGCGAACGACGTCGCCGTGTACTCCATCCGCGGGCTCAGGCGCGTGCTCCCGCCGCCCCACACCGGCGTGGCGCGACGCGGTGCACCACGCGTCACTCGACGCACGAGAGCCGCCGCCCCGAGTGCCGCGACGAGCAGCCCGACGACGATCAGCAGCGGCGACATCGAGCCGGCGATCCCCGCGAGGCGCAGCGACACGTCACTGCGGGCCAGCGGCGCGCCGCCCCGCACGGACGGCAGGACGTCCAGCAGGCGACCGAGCGGCGCGCCAGCGACCGCCGGAGCCAAGGCGAGGACCGTGCACGCCGCCGCCGCCAGGCCCATGCCGACCCGCATGCTGAGCGGGCTCTCGGTCGCGCCGGTGGCAGCAACGGACCGGGGCCGGGCAAGGAAGCCGACACCGAACGCCTTCACGAACGTCGCCACGCCGAGGCCAGCAGTCAGGGCGACCACGGCCACCGCGAGGGGCATGCTGAGCGCCACGACGACCGAGGGTGCCGTCGCGCCGGTGACGCTGTGGATGAGTCCCTGCAGCAGCAGCCACTCCGAGACGAAGCCGTTCCCGGCCGGCAGCCCCGCCGCACCGAGCGCCCCGACGGCAAACAGAGCAGTCGTGACCGGCATGCGGGACACGAGCCCGCCGAGACGGTCGAGGTCGCGCAGCCCGGTCGAGCGCAGCACGGAACCGGCGCCGAAGAACAGCAGCGCCTTGAACGCCGCGTGGTTGACCGCGTGCAGCACCGCGGCGGCCAGGAGCAGCCCCGCGAGGACCCGGTTCCCCTCGGCCGCGAAGACCCCGGCAGCGCCGATGCCGATGAGCATCAGGCCGACGTTCTCGGTCGTCGAGTACGCGAGGAGACGCTTGAGGTCCGCCGCGACGCTGGCCTGCAGCACGCCGTACAGCGCGGAGACGGCGCCGACCGCGAGGACCACCAGCCACCACCAGCCGTCGCCACCTCCCAGCAGGTCGAAGCCGACGCGGATGATCCCGTACACCCCGAGCGTCACCATGGCCGCCGACATCAACGCCGACACGTGACTGGGTGCCTCGGGGTGCGCGCGCGGGAGCCAGACGTGCAGCGGCACCATGCCGGCCTTGGAGCCGAAGCCCAGGAAGACCAGGAGGAAGACGCACGAGGCAGTCGCTGGTGACAGCCCGGCAGAGCCGGCGCGCATCGCTGCGAACGACTCGCCGCCCGCGCCCGCGGCGAGCACGACGAGCCCGAGCATGATCGCGACGAGGCCGGCGTGGGTCATGCCCGCGTACCAGAGGCCCGCGTCGCGCACCGACCGGCGCAGCCTGTGCTCGGCGAGCACGAGGACCAACGACGTCAGCGCCATGAGCTCCCACAGGACCAGCAGCGTGCTGACGCTCGCCGCAGCCGGGACCAGCAGCATCGCTGCCGCGAACAGCGGGAGCACCGCCTGGGCGGTCCGGGATGCGGCGGCTTTCGCGGGTCCCGGCACGTCGTCGTGCGCGTCGACGCCGTCGTGCGCCACCACCTCGTCGTGCCCGGGCGCCGCATCGTCCTCGTCGGTGGCGTGCGCGCCGCCAGGGCTCGTGTAGCCGACGCTGTAGATGCCTGCGGTGATCGCCACAGCGCCGATGAGCACAAGGAACGCTCCCGACAGCGCGTCCACGGCGAACGTCGTCTCGGCGAGCGGGAGGAGGTTCGCGATGGTGAGCGACCAGGTCTGGCCGCCGAGCGCGGCGACGCCCGCGAGGACCCCACCGAGCCCCACGACGGCGGTCGCCGCGCCAGCGACGAGCGGGCGGGTGCGTGCCTGCGCCAGCGCCCCGGCCGTGGCGCCGACGAGCGCCGCAGCGGCGACCACGGCCAGCCCGACGCTGATCAGGTTCATCGGCCGGTCAGCCCGCGCAGTGCCGCGATGAGCGCCTCCGGCGTGGGCGGGCAGCCGGGGATCTCGACGTCGACGGGCACGATGTCGCCGACCGCACCCTCGACCCCGTGACCGCCCGCGAAGACACCGCAATTCATGGCGCAGTCACCCACCGCGACGACTCGCTTGGGGTTGGGCGTGGCATCGAACACCGCGCGCAACGGGTCGGCCATGTTGCGCGTCACGGGCCCGGTCACGAGGAGCGCGTCGGCGTGCCGCGGCGACGCGACGAGCCGCAACCCGTACCGCTCCGCGTCGTACACCGGACCGAACGCCGAGCCGATCTCCAGCTCGCACCCGTTGCACGAGCCCGCGTCGATGTGACGAAGCTGGACCGAGCCGGCGAGCGGGCCCGGCGCGGCCGGCCGCACACCGGCAGCACCGGCGGCACCGGCGACCGGGGGAACCGGCAGGGCCGGCTCGGCGACCCGGCCGGTGCGGATGATCTTGCCGAGCACGCTCACACCAGCGACCCACCTATCGGTTGGCCAGATACCTCGGGGCTCTCGTCACTGAGCAGCTCGAGCTGGTCGGACAGCAGCCTGGTGCGGATACGGCGGGCCACTGCCAACAGCTCGGCGATCTCGGGGTCGGTCACTGCGTAGTGGACC